>NZ_JAQFJQ010000025.1:0-23523 GCF_030440175.1 Streptococcus sp. SV2 | reverse complement strand
CTCATAAGTTCTTCCTAATGATGGTTTGGTTGCTTTTCATTATAGTTCTTATGGGACTTTTTGTCTGCATTCAAAAAGCTCTATAATCTCTATGGTGGTTTTACCCACTACAGAAATTATAGAGCCGAAAAAGAGCATAAGCTCTTTTTTCATTTCCCTTCCATTCTGCCAAAATGTCCTTATTTATGGTATAATAAGGCGATTATGGATGGTGAGAAACTCTAATTTAGATCGTTGAAAAAGGGTCTCATTGAACAGAATCAATAGAAAATGGGGGCGTTTCTCTTGTTTAGGAGAAACTGTAAAGAGTGCTTTCTTTATTACATGGGGTAGTAGGAGAAAAGTACTAAAATTCACAATTAAGAGGGAATAAACACATGAGTAATTACGCAATTATCCTTGCTGCGGGTAAAGGAACTCGCATGAAATCAGATCTTCCAAAAGTATTGCACAAGGTTTCAGGTATCACCATGCTTGAGCATGTTTTCCGTGCAGTTTCAGCCATTGATCCAGTTAAAAACGTTACTGTTATTGGCCATAAGGCTGAGCTTGTTCGTGAGGTTTTGGATGGTCAATCTGCCTTTACAATGCAAACAGAGCAGTTGGGGACTGGTCACGCCGTTATGATGGCTGAGGCAGAGTTGGCTGGTCTTGAAGGTCAAACCCTTGTCATTGCTGGGGATACGCCTTTGATTACAGGTGAAAGCCTCAAAAATCTTATTGACTTCCACGTTAATCACAAAAATGTTGCCACTATCCTGACAGCGACAGCGGACAATCCATTTGGCTATGGCCGTATCATCCGTAATGAAAATGGCGAAGTGACTAAGATTGTAGAGCAAAAAGATGCCAACAAGTTCGAACAACAAGTCAAAGAAATCAACACAGGGACTTATGTTTTTGACAATAAACGTCTCTTTGAAGCGTTAAAAAATATCAACACTAACAATGCGCAAGGAGAATATTATTTGACAGACGTCATTTCTATTTTCCGAGAAAATGGTGAAAAAGTAGGTGCCTTCACTCTTCGTGACTTTGAAGAAAGTCTCGGGGTTAACGACCGTGTTGCCCTAGCTACAGCAGAAGATGTTATGCGCCGTCGTATCAACAAAGCTCACATGGTCAATGGTGTTACTTTCCAAAATCCAAACGCTACTTATATCGACGTGGATGTGGAAATTGAGCCAGATGTTGTCATTGAAGCTAATGTGACACTTAAAGGACAAACTAAGATTGGTGCAGAGTCAGTGCTTACCAATGGTACCTACATTGTTGACTCTACAATCGGTGCCCACACAGTTATTACCCACTCTATGATTGAGCATTCAGTGGTTGAAGATGGTGTTACTATTGGACCATTTGCTCATGTTCGCCCTGACTCTACGCTTAAGAAAGACGTTCACATTGGGAACTTTGTTGAGGTTAAAGGCTCAACTATCGGTGAAAATACCAAGGCTGGACACTTGACTTATATTGGCAATGCGGAAGTCGGCTCTAATGTTAACTTTGGTGCAGGTACTATAACAGTCAATTACGATGGTCAACATAAGTTCAAGACACAAATTGCCGATAACGTCTTTATCGGAAGTAATTCAACCTTGATTGCTCCGCTTGAAATCGGAGATAGTGCCCTTACAGCGGCCGGTTCGACCATCACTGAAAATGTGCCAGCGGACTGTGTAGCCATTGGTCGTGGTCGTCAAGTCAATAAAGAGGGTTATGCGGTGAAGAAACCTCATCACCCAAGTCAACGATAAGGCTTTATGAAGGTCACCTAATGGCGACTTTTTAAGCATCACATCAATTAAGTGGTAAGAAAAAAGGAGGAAAGCCATGAAATACGAAGAAAAAACATTAACACGCGACTCAAAATTTAAAGGAAATATTTTTGAGGTAGCTGTAGACGAGGTCCTTTTACCAGATGGTAAGACGTCTCGTCGTGAGCTCATTTTCCATAGGGGAGCTGTGGCCGTTTTAGCGGTTACTCCAGAAGGTAAACTTGTTATTGTTAAGCAATACCGCAAGGCTATTGAAGATGTATCGTATGAAATCCCTGCGGGTAAATTGGAAGTTGGCGAGGCTGGTGATGAAAAGGATGCGGCAGCACGTGAACTTGAAGAGGAAACCCAATATCAGGGTGATTTAGAGTTGATTTATGAATTTTACACTGCCATTGGCTTTTGTAATGAGAAAATTAAACTCTATGTGGCGACTAATCTCAAACCTGTTGAGAATCCTCGCCCACTTGATGATGATGAATTCCTTGAAATTTTTGAGTTGACCTATGATGAGTGTATGGAGTTAGTGAAATCAGGTGAGATTAAAGATGCTAAAACTATTCTTGCACTCCAGTACTATGCACTCCACTTTGGGGGAAAATAAGTTATGGGGAGACCGCTGTTAACTGACGATATCATTGAGCAGGCCAAGCGTGGGGAAATTGATTTAACTGACCACCCTTCTTATCAGGGCTACGATGAAGACTTTTATGATGAGGCCTTTGATGCTGATTATGAGCCTTCTACCTACAAGAGTCGTCGGATTGAAAATGCGAAACGCAACCAGTTTCAGCACAAACTCAATCGTATTCTCTTTTGGGTAGTCGTCCTCTTGATTATCCTCTTCATCGCTGTCTTTTATTTCTAATAATAGTCTAGGCTAGTTAGGCCTAATTCTCTTATGACAAGTGATTCACGCAAGATTACAAGCTAAAAAGGAACTATATGAAAATTGGAATTATCGCTGCCATGGAGCAGGAATTGGTGCTTCTAGTGGAGCAATTGGAAAATAAGGTTGAGGAAACCATTCTTGGAAATACCTACTACACAGGACGTTTGGGCAAACACGATGTGGTTTTGGTTCAATCAGGTGTTGGTAAGGTCATGTCAGCCATGTCTGTGGCTGTTTTGGCGGACCACTTTGAAGTTGAGGCCCTCATTAATACTGGCTCTGCAGGGGCAGTAGCGCCTGGTCTAAAGATTGGTGATGTGGTCGTGGCTTCAAAGTTGGCTTATCACGATGTTGATTTGACAGCCTTTGGCTATGATTACGGCCAAATGTCTATGCAGCCACTATATTTCGAGAGTGATGCAAGCTTCGTGACGACCTTTGAGAAGGTTTTGGCTCAAGCGTCAATTGACAGTAAGATTGGTCTTATCGCTACCGGTGATAGCTTTATTGCTGGTCAGGACAAGATTGATGCCATTAAGGGGCATTTTCCAGAGGTTTTGGCTGTTGAAATGGAAGGGGCGGCTATTGCTCAGGCAGCTCACAGTGTCAAGAAACCTTTTATCGTTGTGCGTGCCATGAGTGATACAGCAGCTCACGATGCCAACCTTACCTTTGACGAATTTATTATTCAGGCAGGGAAACAATCGGCTGCCATCTTGATAGACTTTTTGGAAGAACTTGACTAAATTGTTATCACACAATCCCTAAAAGCTACAGAAATTTAACCTGAGTTTTAGGTAAATTAGAAACTATTTGACAATTATTAATTATTTTCTTCTCATAATTGAATATTTTTGAAAATATTTTATAATATCACGAAAACACTAGCAATTGAGTTTAAAAGCTTTATTGTTAGTGTTTTTTATGTGTTTTAGAAAAATTTTAGTAAAATTTAGTGCTTTTTTCTTACAAAAACAGGAAAAAGTGTTGCACAATTTACAAAAATGTTAATTAATTGTGACTTACATCTTGCAAAAAATTAGAATAGGAGTATAATGCTGGTTGGGAAAGATAAAAATGTTTTGTAAATGGAGGATATTATGAATAGGTTATTTAGTGATTCGAAGCAACGCTTTTCCATCCGTAAATTTTCAGTCGGTATTGCATCCGTTTTGATTTCAACTGCAATTTTTGGTATTGGTACAGCACAAGCCGATCAGGTGACAGAGGTTTCTAGTCAACCCGCTACAGATGTGGTGAATGTCTCAGCAAATCAGTCATCGTCAGAGGTTACAGTGCCATCAGTACCAACTACAGCAGTAAGTACTGAAAACACAGGTACATCAGTTGATGTTCCAAAGAATGTTAAAGCAGACAGTCCAGCAGCTTCATCTGTCAGTTCAGAACAGATTGAAGCTCCACATGGAAATGTGAGTAGCGAAGCATCAAATAGCTCTACAGCTTCAAATGCCACTGGTGTAACTAGTGAGCGTTCAGCTAGTGATTCAGCAAGTGTTGCTGATCACAAGTCAGCTGAACATGAAGCACCTGTAGAGGCTAAGAAATTGACGAATAGTAGTACTCCTACTAGTACTTCTGATACTCAAATAACCAAAACGGGAACTGAAATTCATGTTCAAAACCCTAATGTTGAGCTTCAATTTCCAGACGGAAATAGTATTTACTCAAGAAGTAAGGTTGTTTATCATGATATTTTATTCCCTAACGATATAGCTATTAATTCAGGTGACAAAGTTGTCTTCACTCTTCCAAGTGAATTGCAATTTAAGACAAGCTATAGTGTAAATGTTTACAACCCTAATAACGAAGTTGTTGGTATTGCTCAGGTAGATCCTAAGAATAACAGCGTTGTAACCACATTTAATCATTATTTCGAAGATCACCCTATTGGGAAATATATGAATTTAGAGTTAGATACACTCTATTCAGAAGCTCTCAAAGATGGCGAAAAATTGCACCTCAATTTCAATGGTCATGTCGTTAATGTGACAGTTGGTTCTGCAAATCCTATCCCTGGTGACGAAGTCATTGCTAAATGGGGTAGTCAGGACAAGAATGATCCAACCCTAATTAACTGGGGAATGCGTCTCAATTATGCAAGACGTGTCTTGAATAATCTTCAATTGATCGATACTTGGTCTGATAATCAAAGATTTGTTGATAATTCTTTAGAGTTGCGTTACATTGATTCTGCTGAGCCATGGGTTGATAAGGGTTCAGCTATGGAATTGATTAAGAGTTTCTCTCACGACGATACTAAATTTGAGTTAAATCTTGGTCGTTTGGACCGTATGGTTTATGTTTGGTATCAGACACGATTGACCAACCCAGCATCAGATTCTAATAATCCTACGAATAAAGTTGACCTTCATGCAGATGTTGAGTCAAAAACATATACTTCTGAAGTACGTTTGGTTGGGGGCCTTGGAAATGTCGGCGGTGAACAAGAAGTACGTTTCAATCTTGAATTAGCCAAAGAGTTGGCAGGTAGAGCCTTGAAAGATAAGGAATTTACCTTCAAATTGGTTGATATGACAGATAATAAGATGGTTGATCTTGGTGAAACAACCAATGATGCCACTGGTAAAATTATCTTCTCAAATCTTGTTCTTAACCAACCTGGTACCTACCACTATCGTGTGACAGAAGTTCCTGGTAATGATAGTGACGTCGTTTATGATAAGCTTCAAGCTGATGTGACTGTCCAAGTGGCTAGAGAAACCACAGATGGCCGAGAAAAATTAGTGGCCAAAGTGGTTTATCCAGGTGACGTTATCTTCAACAATAAATTGGTCACACCAGCCAAAGCTAAGATTCAATTTAGCAAGGAATTGAGCAAGTCAGGTGTAAATCAAGCTTTGACTGCTAATGAATTCCAATTTGTCCTCAAGGATGAAAAAGGTAATGTTGTCCAAACTGTAGGTAATACAGCAGACGGTCATGTTAACTTTAGCGAATTGACTTTCGACAAGGTTGGTACTTACAACTATACCGTTGAAGAAGTTGCAGGTAAGGATGGCGCTATCGTCTATGATACGATGAAAGCTGCTGTTTCTATCACTGTGACACGTGATGGGGATGCTCTTGTTTCAACAGTTGTTAATCCAAAAGATACTATCTTTAACAACAAGTTTGCGACTCCAGCTCAAGCCTCTATCCAGTTCAGTAAGGAATTGAGCAAAGCAGGTGTTAACCAAGCCTTGACTGCTAATGAATTCCAATTTGTCCTCAAGGATGAAAAAGGTAATGTTGTTCAAACTGTAGGTAATACAGCAGATGGTCGTGTTGCCTTTAGTAACCTTAGCTTTGAAAAACCAGGTACCTACACTTATACTGTTGAAGAAGTCAAAGGTAATAACGAAGACATCATCTATGATGGTATGAAAGCAACGGTATCAATTACCGTGACACGTGACGGAGAAGCCCTAGTATCAACCGTTACAAATCCAAAAGACACTATCTTCAATAACTATGTCAAAGAATTGAAACCAGCTAAAGCTAAATTCGTATTGACTAAAGTTCTTGCAGGTCGTCAACTTCAAGATGGTGAGTTTAGCTTCGTCCTCAAAGATGAAAAAGGTAATGTTGTCCAAACTGTGACTAACGATGCTAAAGGTAACATCAACTTTGACAGTATTAACTATGATAAACCAGGTGTTTATTACTACACTGTCGAAGAAGTCAAAGGTTACGAATCTAATGTGGTTTATGACAGCATGGTAGCTAAACTTAAAGTGACGGTTACTAAGAGTGTTGGTGATAAGGAAAACTTGCTCGTAGCAGCAGTTGTCCTTCCTTTGGATACAGAATTTAACAATAGTTACATTCCACCAAAATCTCCAAAACCACAAACACCACCAACTCCAACAAGACCACCACATGTTCCACAAAAACCATCAGTGGTTTCTACAACTTCATCAGTGAACCCACAACCAGCTAAGCCAGTTCAATCTTCTGTGAAATCAGGACCTCAACTTCCAGAAACTGGTCAAGCCAGTGATAAAGCCTTGCTTGCTCTTGGAGTGGCAGCAGAAGTAGCTGCAGTCATGGGTATAGCCTATAACCGTCGTCGTAAAGACATTTAAGGTGATAACTAAAAAACAGCTTGAAACTTTTGTTTCAAGTTGTTTTTGCTTTTTCAAGTTCGCAATTGTTATATTAGGACACGAACTCAATATAGGGAGTCTTAAGGAGTAAAATAAACTGTTTTTTGAAGATGTCAGGTGGCGTTGGAAATTCTTGAGAAATCCACAGTTGGATGATGTTAAGGATATTGAGGAGAAATAATTCTTGTAAGAAAGGCTTTGGTATTTGAAGGTCTAACTCTGTTGGACTTATATTTTCTTTGAGCCATTTTCCATAAGTGATTTGCAAGAAGCTTCGCCAACTTGGATCAGCTGCGGTCGTGTAAAGACATCTTAGCCAGGTTCTTTTAGAGTAAAGTAAGGGAATAATATTATCGCAAAAGAGTGTGATTGGATCTTTAGTGGTTAGATCCTGTTCGATATGAGAATGGATATCGGCATCAATCATTTCATGAATATACTGAATTAATTCATCATAATTGTTAAAATGATTTTGATAAATAGACTGCCTAGATATGCCTGCCTCCTTGGCAATTTGGGTTAAGGTAAAGTGAGTGCTAGAAGGGTGTTTAGAAGCGAGCGAGAAGAAGGCATTGATAATATTTTCTCTAGTTCCTTTAGGCATAAGAATCTCCTTAGTCTTTTATAATTTTATTATATTGAAATGCTTTTCAAAATCAATAGTCGTGCTAGCAAAAGAGGAATAAAAAGCTGACACCGTGTAAATTTGTGAGGCCTATCTATCCGATAAATTGAGAATTTCCTATGAGAAAGAGTAGGTTGGAAATTAGGCTTAGTTGTAGCAGTTACAGATTTAGAGATTACTTTTTTTGGGGAAAGGTCATTGACAGGACGTCATGTTTTTACTATTGATTGCACCGTTCTTGAGGCTTAATATAATTATAATACAAAGGAAAGAAGGTAATTCTGATGTTGGTTTGGCGAGTTGTGACGGTGGTGGAATTGCTTGTGTTTGCCCTTTTGGTAGCCTTTATCTTGCTTAGACCAGCAGATGCAACAGGTGTTGATAATAGCCTGACTATGCAGCTAATCAGTCTTGGTTTGATTGCCTTCTTATACTTGCCATTTCTCATAGGTCAAGTTATCTGGTACATTATCCTAAAAACAAGAAAGTCGTCTACCTCTCTCTGATGGTCAAGAGGAGGACTATTACTTTAATTGAAGAAGTTGATTGACTACTATTGCAATATCATAGAATAAAGAGGCAGAAATTGATTTTCTGTCTCTTTATATCTTTTATCGTCATGAGTTTAGTGTTTTTTCCTTGATTTTGAGAGCTTTTTAAGACTTGAGGAGCCAGCTTCCAGATGAAATTTCGTCCAAATTAGGCTATAATTGTTAATATGAAAGTTCTACTTTATCTTGAAGGAAAATCGGTTCTTGAAAAATCAGGAATTGGTCGGGCTCTCCACCATCAGATGCATGCCTTGGACTTGGCGGGGATTCCCTATACAACAGACATCTTGGGTGATTACGATGTTGTTCATATCAATACTTACGGACCACGCAGTTTGATGTTGTTGCATGCTGCCAAACGTCGTGGCAAGAAGGTCATCATGCATGGTCATTCGACACGTGAGGACTTTGAAAATTCATTCATCGGTTCCAACTTGATGGCCCCTCTTTTTGGGAAATACTTGGCCCACATGTATCAAAAGGCTGACTATGTGATTACGCCATCTGAGTATTCCAAAAAGTTGATTCAGTCTTACGGGGTAACTACGCCGATTATTGCTGTTTCAAATGGTATTGATTTGAAAAAATACGGTAAGGACCCACACAAGGAAAAAGTCTTCCGTGACTATTTTGGCATTAAGGAAGGACAGCCAGTTGTGATTTGTGCTGGCCTTTATTTTCAACGTAAGGGGATCGAAGACTTTGTCAAGGTTGCTGAGAAGATGCCGCATGTTCGATTCATCTGGTTAGGCAGTATCAGTAAGTGGTTGATTCCTAAGAAAATTCGAGACATTGTCAATGGTAAGCATCCTGATAATGTCAGCTTCCCAGGTTATTTTAAGGGGGCGGTTTTTCAGGGGGCTATGAGTGGCGCCAGTGCTTTCTTTTTCCCATCTTACGAGGAAACAGAAGGAATTGTGGTACTTGAAGCCTTTGCTAGTTATCAGCATGTGGTCTTGCGTGACATTCCAGTTTATGAGGGCTGGGTTGACGACACGGCTGCCACATTTGGACATAATGTGGATGAATTTGTAGTGGCCTTGCAAGATATTATTGATGGTAAAGTGGACAAACGTGAAGCAGGGTACAAGGTTGCGGAAAGTCGCTCGATTGATGATGTGGCTCAGAAACTTGTAGAAGCCTACAAAGAAGTATTGGAGATTTAAATGCGTATCGGATTGTTTACAGATACCTATTTTCCACAGGTATCCGGTGTTGCGACGAGCATTCGCACATTGAAGACGCAGTTGGAAAAAATGGGGCATACGGTCTTTATCTTTACAACAACTGATAAGGATGTTGATCGCTATGAGGATTGGCAGATTGTCCGTATTCCTAGTGTGCCTTTCTTTGCCTTTAAGGACCGACGTGTGGCTTATCGTGGCTTTTCTAAGGCACTGGAGATTGCCAAGCAATATAAGCTAGATATTATTCATACGCAGACTGAATTTTCTTTGGGTCTTCTTGGAATTGCGATTGCGCGTGAACTCAAGATTCCTGTCGTGCATACCTATCATACGCAATACGAGGACTACGTTCGCTACATTGCCAAGGGCATGGTGATTCGACCAAGCATGGTTAAGTACATTGTTCGTGGCTTTATGAGTGATTTGGATGGGGTCATTTGTCCGAGTGAAATTGTTTATGACCTTCTCCTTAAGTATAAGATAGCAGCTGAGAAACGTGTTATTCCAACTGGTATTGAACTTGAAAAATTCCAACGCCCAGAAATCACCGAAGAGGATAAGGAGGACTTGAGAGCCAAACTTGGTATTGCTTCTGATGAGATTATGTTGCTGAGCCTTTCTCGTATTTCTTATGAGAAAAACATTCAGGCAATCCTAGCAGCATTACCATCTGTCTTAAAGGAAGAAGAAAAGGTTCGTCTGGTTGTTGCCGGTGCTGGGCCTTATCTGGAAGACCTTAAGTCGCAGACTGCTAAACTTGGTATTGAGGACAAGGTGATTTTCACTGGTATGATTGCGCCTAGTGAAACGGCACTTTATTATAAGGCTGCTGACTTCTTTATTTCAGCATCAACCAGTGAGACTCAGGGCTTGACCTATCTGGAAGCCTTGGCAAGTGGTACCCCAGTTATTGCGCATGGTAATCTTTATTTGGATAATGTGATTACAGACCAAATGTTTGGAACACTTTATTATCATGATAATGACTTGGCGGGTGCTATTTTGGAAGCAGCCATTGCAACACCTCAAAAAGATGAGAATAAGTGGTCTAAAAAGCTCTATGAGATTTCTGCAGAAAACTTTGGAAAACGTGTTTATGAGTACTATTTGGATTTGACCATTTCTAAGGATTTCCACAATGATTTGAATGGTGAAGATAGCACCATGAAACGGTTGACTCGAATGGTGACCTATCTACCTACGAAGGCTATCACCCTGCCTGTTAACGGATCTGTTCGCATCCTCAAAGGGTCTGCCAAGCAGGTCAAGAAAATCCGCAATATTACAAGACTTTTGGATTAAGTAAGTGCTTAGCTTTTCATCGTTTTACAAAAATCTGAGAATTGCTTCATAAAAGAGATAATTAGCTTGAAAAATTACAGTTTCATGCTATAATAACGCATAGAGACATATCAGTCATGGGAAATCTTTTAGAGAGCGTGTGGTGCTGGAAATCACGCAGAGGACATGATTGGGACTACTCGATTAACTTTTTATGCAAACATAAAACGGTGGCCACGTTAGAGCCAATCAGAGGTGTAGGACAAACTCGTTTTTTGTCGTACACGAACTAAGGTGGAACCACGTTGCGACGTCCTTTTGAGGATGTCGTTTTTTATGTTGTATGAGGGTGCTTTAACAATTTTAAACTGTCTAGTTTAGCTAGGAAATTTTACTTTGTGATTCATGCTCTCTCTTTAATTACTGCAAGAGCTGTTTAGAGCACAAGGTGATATTATCTTTTTAGTTGAAGGAGAATATGATGGGGTTCAAATTTGAAGCTATCAAGGCCTACTTGATTGACCACGGTTTGGATGCTAGTCTTGCTGAGACCATGCACGCTATCTATGCTACTAGGAGAATCGGTAAGTCAACCTTTGCTAATTTCCTAATTGTTTTTACAGAAACAGAGGTTTTGATTATTTCTATAACTCTTTTAGGAAAATTAGGAGATATTATCGCCAAATTTCCTGAAGAGACGATTAAGTCTTATCAGTTTAAGAAACGCTTGTTTATTGGTTATAAACTTCGCCTATTTCTAACTGATGGTAAGGAGATAGACTTCAATGTCAACAAGATATTGATTGGAGCAGGTTGGCATAATACGGAATTGCAAAGCATCCTAGAAACAAACTACTACAACAAAAATAATTAATAGAAAGGACGAAGGGGCTCATCCTATAGAGCCCTGACATCTAAATTATGATTCACATTACTTTTCCAGATGGCGCTGTTCGTGAATTCGAATCTGGCGTTACAACTTTTGAAATTGCACAATCTATCAGCAATTCTTTGGCTAAAAAAGCTCTTGCTGGTAAATTCAACGGCAAATTGATTGACACAACTCGTGCCATCACTGAAGACGGGAGTATCGAAATCGTGACACCTGATCATGAAGATGCCCTTCCAATCTTGCGTCACTCAGCGGCTCACTTGTTTGCCCAAGCAGCTCGTCGTCTCTTCCCAGATATCCATTTGGGTGTTGGCCCAGCCATCGAAGATGGTTTCTACTACGATACGGATAATCAAGCGGGGCAAATCTCTAACGAAGACCTTCCTCGTATTGAAGAAGAAATGAAGAAAATCGTGAAAGAAAACTTCCCTTCTATTCGTGAAGAAGTGACTAAGGATGAAGCGCGTGAAATCTTCAAAAACGATCCTTACAAGTTGGAATTGATTGAAGAACACTCAGAAGACGAAGGTGGTTTGACTATCTACCGTCAAGGTGAATACGTTGACCTTTGCCGTGGCCCTCACGTGCCATCAACTGGTCGTATCCAAATCTTCCACCTCTTGAATGTTGCGGGTGCTTACTGGCGTGGAAATAGTGACAATGCCATGATGCAACGTATCTATGGTACAGCTTGGTTCGACAAAAAAGATCTTAAAACATATCTTAAACGTCTCGAAGAAGCTAAAGAACGTGACCACCGTAAACTTGGTAAAGAGCTTGATTTGTTCATGATTTCTCAAGAAGTCGGTCAGGGGCTTCCATTCTGGTTGCCAAATGGTGCGACTATCCGTCGTGAGTTGGAACGTTATATCGTTGATAAAGAAGTAGCAGCAGGCTACCAACACGTTTATACGCCACCAATTGCATCAGTTGAACTTTATAAAACTTCAGGTCACTGGGATCATTACCGTGAAGACATGTTCCCTCCAATGGATATGGGAGATGGGGAAGAATTTGTCCTTCGTCCAATGAACTGCCCACACCACATCGAAGTCTACAAACACCATGTTCACTCTTACCGTGAATTGCCAATCCGTATCGCTGAAATCGGTATGATGCACCGTTATGAAAAATCAGGTGCCCTTACAGGTCTTCAACGTGTTCGTGAAATGTCACTTAACGATGGACATACTTTCGTTGCTCCAGAACAAATCGAAGATGAATTCAAGAAAATCCTTCAATTGATTATTGATGTTTATGAAGACTTTAACTTAACGGATTACCGTTTCCGTTTGTCTTATCGTGACCCTGCAGATAAGCACAAATACTTTGACAATGATGAAATGTGGGAAAATGCGCAACGCATGTTGAAAGCGGCTGTTGATGATATGGGTGTTGAGTACTATGAAGCCGAAGGAGAAGCAGCCTTCTATGGACCAAAATTGGATATCCAAGTTAAAACTGCTCTTGGAAAAGAAGAAACTCTTTCTACTATTCAGTTGGACTTCTTGCTTCCAGAACGTTTTGACCTTCACTACATCGGAGCTGATGGTGAAGAACACCGTCCAGTCATGATTCACCGTGGGGTTATCTCAACTATGGAACGCTTCACAGCTATTCTGATTGAAAACTACAAGGGTGCTTTCCCAACATGGCTTGCCCCTCACCAAGTAACCCTTATTCCAGTATCTAACGAAAAACACGTGGACTACGCATGGGAAGTGGCTAAGGAACTTCGTGATCGTGGTGTCCGTGCCGAAGTAGATGAACGTAATGAAAAAATGCAGTTCAAGATTCGTGCTTCTCAAACGCAAAAAATTCCTTACCAATTGATTGTTGGTGACAAGGAAATGGAAGATGGAACTGTTAACGTTCGTCGTTATGGTCAAAAACAAACACACACTGAGACTGTTTCAGAATTTGTAGAGAATATCCTTGCTGATATCGCTCGCAAATCACGCCCAGATGCCGAATAAATAAAGGGTCGGTTAGCTAAGCTAACTGACTTTTTAGTAGGATAAACCATGCCTGTTTTTATGAAAAGACTTTTATTTCTGCTGGGGGCATTCCTAGTCTTATTACTAACTAGCTTTACCTATCATAGATTAGCCTTGCAAAGAGAAAAGGCCTCTCTAACACCTAAAGGTCAACTGGTAGCTGTCAATGGACACAAAATGAGCGTCTTGGTAAAAGGAAACGGTCCGCAAACCCTAGTTTTTCTCTCTGGTGCTGGAACGGCTTCACCGATCTTAGATTTTAAAGATGTGTATGATGGGCTTTCAGACAAGTATAGAATAGTCCTTGTTGAAAGAGCTGGTTATGGTTACAGTGAGGACACGTCTCAGTCAAGGGATGTTGCTGTAGTCCTTTCTGAAACACGTCAAGCACTTGCCAAAGCTCATGTGTCAGGTCCCTATATCGTGATCTCTCATTCAATGGCCTCATTAGAAACGCTCCTCTGGCAGGAAAACTACCCGAGTGAAGTAAAAGCTGTTGTTGGTCTTGATTGGGCCTTTCCAGAAAGTTATTCCCATTTGAAGAGGCATCCTCAGATGTTGCGTCTGGCCCGTTGGGGAAGTCAATTAGGTCTGCTAAGATTACTGCCGAGACAATTATATATGCCCAATGAGAATCTAAGTGATAGTGACCGCCGTCTCTATCAAAAAATAGCTTACAGACAACTCTTGTCGCAAGCTATGTTAAATGAGAGCCTGTGTGTTAAAGAAAATGCTAAAAAGGTGAACTCCACTAGCATCAAGTCACAAATGCCCGTGCTACTCATGGTCTCTAATGGAAAAGGGACAGGATTCAGTCAGGAGCAGTGGCGACACTATGCGACCAGTTTTGCGAAGAATCAGGAAAATATCGAACTAGCGTTTTATGATGCTCCTCATTATTTCTACCACTATCAGACCAAAGAAGTGATTAGAAGCATAGAGGATTTCATACAAGAGACAACTGATTAAATGATTGAGGAGAGATGTGATGCTCATTGGTTCAAAAGCCTTTAATTGCTTATGGAAGGAATGGCAGGAAGAACACCAACCATTGCAAGTACTTCAGTTATTGCTGGCTTATATAGAGATGCCAGAAGACCTATCTGGGGAACTTAAAGAAACCCAAGACTTATTATCTTATTTTGATCCTGACTTGGCACCTCATGATTCCTTTTGGAAGGATATTGTTAGGTTAGTAGATTTGGCTTTTCCTGGCGATAGCTTGTCTCAGGAAGGCCTTGTAGAGCGCCAAATTCATCAGCTACGTTACCTGATTTCGAGTCAACAGGCCCAGTATGTGCGGAGGCATTATAAAAAGTCAGGGATGACAGACAAAGAGGCTTTGGCTGCCTATCTCAGATGGAAGCCATTTACCATGTTTGATCAGGGGCGTTTGCACCAGAAGATTGCTGTCCGTGATGAGAAGGTGGTTTATCCTGATGGGATTCCAAGTATCAATCTCAAGATTCTCCTTTATAATCGCATAGAGTTTATTTTGGATAGTCAGGGAAATTTTCTCAATGAGGTTGATGCTGAGAAGGTGACGGAGAGTGGCGTGGTTAATGGCGCCAGTTTCAACTATGGCAATTATAAGCGCCATTGGCAACTGGATGTGGAACCAGTCCAACCACATGATCCTGACTATCGTAATCGGATGACAAAGGGCTTTCGATCTCCTAACAAATTGAGAAAGAAGTGGGGACGGAAAGCGCCCGAACAGTTTGATAAATCTTTCTACAATCCAGAAGGTATCTATGCCCAATCTCATAGGTCTTTGGCAAATGATGTCAAACGCCAAGCCAGAGCTTTTCTCGCTATGGTTTATGGCTTCAAACCGTTCCATACAAAGTAATCAAAGGAGTTTAATATGTCTAAACAACCCCAAAATAATAAGGGAACGGCGGTCCTAGGATCGCTAGTCTTTATGGCCTTATACGCCTTAGGTATTTGGCACAATGCTGTCCGAGGAAATATTCCCTTTCTCATTATTTGGAGTGTCTTACTCCTTGTTAATATCAGCTATCTGATTTTCCGCTTGAAAAAATAAAAAATAAGACAGACCTGAATTATTGTGTATTCAGGTCTGGCTTATTTTTGTATATTCAATTATAGCTTACCACTTGCTTTCTTCTGGGATAATAATCCAGCAAATGATGTAGAAAAGAAAACCTGTTCCGAATAAGAAAATCGCTGCGGCCCAGATGAGGCGAATAATGACAGGGTCAATTTCAAGATAATTGGCGATACCAGAACAAACACCGGCGATGATCTTGTTGTTTGGATCTCGTCTGAGTTCTTTTTTCATATGATTTACCTCCGTATGGCCTTATTATATCATAACTATTTGAAACCTAGTATTAGTTTTAAGGAAGCATGAAATAGACGATTCCCATGTATTGAAGGGCTGAAGCCAACATGATAAAGAGGTGCCAAATCATGTGGAAGTATGGCTTTTTCTTAGCATAGAAAGCTGCGCCAACCGTGTATGACAATCCTCCAGCCAGCATGAGTCCCCAAAAGGCAGGTCCTGTCTTAGTGACGATAGCTGGAATAATGAAGATAACCAACCATCCCATCATCAGATAGAGGAAGAGAGAGAACTTTTCATTGATTTTTTTGGCAAAGATTTTGTAGAGAATACCAAAAATCGTTGTTCCCCATTGGAGGATGATGATGCTGTAACCTAGCCAACCGCCAACTAGCGAGAGGGCAACAGGCGTATAGCTCCCAGCAATGGCAATGTAAATCATGCTGTGGTCAATGATACGTAGGACCATTTTGTGGGGTGAGTTGTAATCCATGGCATGGTAGATGGCTGAGCTCAAAAACATGAGGAAGAGGCTGATGACGAAAACAGACATTCCTACAGCAGCAGTCATGCCATAACCGTTGTTGGCATGGACGGCAGTGATTGGCAATAGGACCAGCATGGCTATAGCTCCGACAGCATGAGTCACGCTATTAGCCACTTCCTCACCAAAGCTAAGTTTTTTACTGAGTTTGAGGTTGGGAGAAGTATTAAAAGTAGCAGTATTAGACATTGTTTCCTCCTTCAAGGTCGTTCAAAAGTTGATGGGTAGCTCGGTAGCACTGTAGGGTCTGACAGGCCGATAAGATGACTTGCGGTGCATCCTGGGGAATTTGACCATTCATGCAGGCGACAAAGTCATTGTAGTAGGCCTTCTGGCTTTCAGCATCTGTTCGTAGAATTTCCAAGGTTTTCGCAATCTCAGAAATCTCAAAAACGGTCTTTAGACTCGTAATCACAATAAGTCTGGCTACTTGAGCAGCATTGTATTTTTTCTTGATAGGTTTTGCGACATGGCCATGCTTGACATAATTATTGACCATAGAGGCGGTTAGCCCCTTGTCGTTTGGTCCCAAAGTGCTCTGGGTGACCTGATTGACATAGAGCAAAACCTGATCCAAATAGAGTTCAATCTCTGGTAATTCCTCCCAGAGAGGGTAGTGTTGTGTTGTCAAATTATAAAAACCTCTTTATCTAGTTTTCATAACTAGATTATAACATTATAGAAATTCAAGTCAAGTCAGAACTCGTGAGACATAAAAAAGATGTTGAAATAATATATCCAACATCTTTATTATTTATTCGATAAGATTATGTGATTTTTTGGACTATTCTTCTATCACTTTTATGAGTTTCTAAGTTTCTCTAGAATTGCTTGAGCAGTTTCCTGATTCATATGTTTGGCCTTGAGAAGCTCAGTCAAAACTTGAGGCATTTCTTCGGGACTAGCTCCGGCTAACAGGGCCAGAGATTTAGCTTGGAGTTTCATATGCCCTGCTTGGATTCCTGTTGAGGTCAATGCTTTCAGGGCAGCCAGATTTTGGGCCAGTCCAAGAGAGACGATGATACTGGCAAGGGTTCTGGCATCTGGGTGGTTCAACAAGTCATAGGCAATAGATACACTCGGATTAAGTCCAATAGAACCACCACGGGTTGCAATAGGCATGGGTAGGGTTAATTCTCCCACCAGTTCCTTAGCCTCCTGATCATAGGTCCATGTAGATAGGCCACGGTAGCTACCATCCTTGCTAGCATAGGCGTGGCTTCCCGCCTCAACTGCTCGCCAATCATTTCCAGTTGCGATAACTAGGGCATCAATACCATTGGAAATTCCCTTATTATGGGTAGCTGCTCGATAAGGGTCCACCTGAGCCAGTTGGCTGGCCAGTTCCATCTTCTTGGCTAGGTCATGGGCTTCTTCCTTATTTCGACTGAGGAAGCGTGTGCTAAGACGGCAAGTCGCTGTCACAAGGCTTTCGGTAGCTAGATTTGAGAGAATGGCCATGAGGCTTTGACCTTGGGAGAGATTTTCCAATTCTGGTACCAGCGCTTCCATCATGGTGTTGACCATATTGGCTCCCATGGCTTCTTGGGTATCAACG
Source organism: Streptococcus sp. SV2 (assembly GCF_030440175.1). Classification (NCBI taxonomy): domain Bacteria; kingdom Bacillati; phylum Bacillota; class Bacilli; order Lactobacillales; family Streptococcaceae; genus Streptococcus; species Streptococcus sp. SV2. The sequence goes on along the minus strand of NZ_JAQFJQ010000025.1, from coordinate 5,783 downwards.
GCTAGATAGACAATGAGGAAGTCTCCCTTGATATCAGTCCAGAGCTTGCGTGGCCCTCCCCCACGTTTAACGATAGAAGGGTGGGCTTCTTTAGCAATCTCTATAAGCTCTTGACTAGCTGCATGAATTTTACTTGAAGCAGTGGCTTTATCGGGGACATCAAAGAGGGCGACTTGCCCAATCATCTGACGGTCATGAATCGTTGTTGTGAAACCGCCAGAGCGCTTAATGAGCTTATTGGCATAAGAAGCAGCAGCTACAACAGAAGGCTCCTCAGTAACCATGGGAACCTGATAGGTCACGCCATCGACCAACACATCTGGGCAAATGGCAAAGGGAAGTGTAAAGCGACCAATGACATTTTCAGCCATTTGATTGGCGGTTTCAAGAGAAAGTTGTTGATCATTATCCAGAAGGTTTTGATTTTCCTGAGACAAAAGAGCATTATTTTTCAAATGCTCTTTGCGTTCTTGCGGTGTCTTCTTGGAAAAACCTGTCCAAGAGAGTTTAGTCATATTAATTTCCTTTATAGATACGTTGGTGTTCAGAGATTTCAGTCAGTCGGAAAGGGCCAGTTTGATATTCAGCGAATTGGGTAGAACCAGTGTCATCTAACTGAGCTTCTTCATAGAAAAGTTTTTCATAGTCGGCAACACTTAACTTTTGACGTTTAGCAAAGGTATCCAGACGATTGGAATGAAGCAGGTCCTTGTAGCCTTCAACCAGATATCCTGAGAAAATTTCAGAGACAGCTCCAGAACCATAAGAGAAGAAGCCAATCTTGTCTCCAGATTTAAGGTCTTGCGACTGTTCAAGCAAGGAAAGAAGTCCAAGATAAAGTGACCCTGTATAGATATTCCCGATTTGACGACTATAGGTAATAGAAGCTTCGAAGTTACTTGTGAGACGCTCTTTATTCTCTGGGTTCAAATCTTTTGGAATGATTTTATTAAGTCCTTTAAGCGCCAATTTGGGATAAGGAAGGTGAAGGCAAAATGCTGCGAAATCAGCAAAATCGGCTTGATGACGTTCTTGATAAGCTACCCAAGTTGTCTTTAAACTATCAAGGTACTGCTTGGTTGAATAAATGCCTTGAACAAAAGGCGTTGAACTATAGTTTGGACGCCAGAAGTCCATGACATCGCGGGTTTGTGCCACATTGTCATCAGCAAGCTCCAAGATACGAGGATCCTGACTGACTAGCATAGCTACGGCACCAGCTCCCTGAGTAGACTCCCCAGAGGAACCTACACCATAACGGGCGATATCACTAGCGATAACCAGAGCCTTGCTATCTGGATGGGCTGCTACATGTAATTTAGCGTAGTTCAGTCCAGCAGTTGCAGCATAGCAGGCTTCCTTCATTTCAAAAGAACGGGCAAAAGGTTGAATATTGAGAAGACTGTGGACATAAACTGCAGCAGCCTTTGATTGGTCAATGGAAGACTCGGTCGCCACAATGACCATATCAATGGCTTTCTTGTCTTCGTCACTTAAAATGTCAGTGGCTGCATCAGAAGCAAGTGTCACGATATCTTCTGTAATCGGTGTAATGCTAGTTGCATCAAGCATCAACCCCTTGCTGAATTTTTCCGGCTCTGCCCCACGGGCAAGAGCTAGATCCGCCATGTTTAGAACATATTGACTGGTCGCAAAACCAATCTTGTCAATTCCAATAGACATATGATGTTTCCTTTTTTCTTCATTGTAGAGCATCCAGAGGATACTAATCTATAGTGATTTTACCATAAAAGAGCGCTTTCGCCTTGAAAAAACTTTGATAGTTAGTAATATCTTATTTTTTGATAAGGGCTAGAGGATTTTACAAGATTTTCCTTGGGGGAACATGACCCTTTTGTTTCTCATTTGAAGCAGAATAAGGTAAAATTGAAATGATACTCTATTATTTTTTTTAGCTATGTTAGAAAAGTAAAATTGTTGTTAGAGATTGAAATCATTGCGAACGTTAAGTGAGACTTTCCGCTGTGAGAGCAGTGTCTGTAAATAAAGTGTTTTGTTTACAGACACTCGGAATTTTTGAGACCATAGGCTCAAAAATTAGTCTTGAAACTTCGAAGAAGTTTGTAGACTTCCGTAAACACTTAAGGAAAGTCTCAAAAAATACTTTGTTTTTAAATAGAATAAAGAGGATAATCATGACAAAAGCAGATACTATTTTTAAAGAAAATATCACTAAAATCATGGAAGAAGGTGTTTGGTCGGAGCAAGCACGTCCCAAATACAAGGATGGTACTACGGCCAATTCCAAATACATCACAGGTTCTTTTGCAGAATATGATTTAAGTAAGGGAGAGTTTCCAATTACGACTCTTCGTCCTATCGCTATCAAATCTGCCATCAAAGAAGTGTTCTGGATTTATCAAGACCAGACAAACAGCTTAGATGTCCTTGAAGATAAGTATAATGTCCACTATTGGAATGATTGGGAAGTTGAAGACGTGCCTGCTAATAATGGGGACAAGCGTTCAATTGGTCAGCGTTATGGGGCGGTTGTTAAGAAACACGACATCATTAATCGTTTACTAGCCCAGTTAGAGGCCAATCCTTGGAATCGCCGTAATGTCATTTCTCTTTGGGATTATGAAGCCTTCGAGGAGACAGCGGGGCTTCAGCCTTGTGCCTTTCAGACCATGTTTGACGTTCGTCGTGTGGGTGAGGACATTTATTTGGATGCGACCTTGACGCAACGTTCTAACGATATGTTGGTGGCCCATCATATTAATGCCATGCAGTATGTGGCCCTTCAGATGATGATTGCCAAGCATTTTGGCTGGAAAATTGGTAAGTTCTTTTATTTTGTCAATAACCTCCATGTTTATGACAATCAATTTGAGCAAGCCGAGGAACTTCTCAAGCGTCAACCGTCTGACTGCCAACCACGCTTGATCCTTAATGTTCCTGATGGAACTAATTTTTTCGATATCAAACCAGAAGATTTTGAATTGGTGGACTATGATCCTGTTAAACCCCAACTCAAATTTGACTTAGCAATTTAATAAATGCTTATGATTTAAGCCCATAAAGAGCTGGCAAAGTTTTTCCAAGCTCTTTTTCTCTTTTTTTGTTAGAATGGATTGTAAACGTAAAAAGAAAAGGAAATACTGTGTCTAAACAACTCATCGCTATTTGGGCGGAAGCTCATAACCATGTTATTGGGAAGAATCACACCATGCCTTGGCACTTACCTGCTGAACTGGCACATTTCAAAAAAACAACCATGGGTTCAGCTATTCTTATGGGGCGTGTGACCTTTGATGGTATGAATCGCCGTTGTCTACCAGGACGTGAAACCTTGATTTTGACACGAGACAAGGACTTTAGCTGTGAGGGTGTGAGAGTGGTGACTAGTGTTGAGGAAGCTCTAGCTTGGTTTGAACAGCAAGATAAGGACCTCTATATTGCTGGCGGTGCTGGTGTCTACAAGGCTTTTGATGGTCACTATGATGCACTCGTTAAGACAACTATCGAGGCTGATTTAGAGGGAGACACGTATTTTCCACAACTAGATATGACGGCATTTAAAGAGGTATCACGACATCTAGTGGTTAAGGATGATAAAAATGCCTATGATTTTAGCGTAAGTCGCTATGAAAAAGAAGGAGACTAGGTTCATGCAACGTAGTGTTTTTGGATTATTTACTGCATTATTGGGAGTACTATGTGTATTGTCCGCCATCCCTGCCTTTCGTAAGAAACGTTATGGTTTAGCAGTTTTTCTCTTATTAAATGCTTTTACTAACCTTGTCAATACTATTCACGCCTTCTATGGCACCCTATTTTAGAAAAGAGTGAGGAATAAATGGCTGGAAATCGTAATGAAGAAATGGTTTATTGTTCGTTTTGCGGCAAAAACCAAGAAGAAGTAAAGAAAATTATCGCCGGCAATGGCGTTTTCATCTGTAATGAATGTGTGGCCTTGTCACAAGAAATTATTCGTGAAGAAATGGCAGAGGAAGTTTTGGCTGACTTGGCTGAAACACCAAAGCCAAAAGAACTTTTAGATATTTTGAACAACTATGTCGTAGGGCAAGATCGTGCTAAACGTGCCTTGGCAGTAGCTGTTTACAACCACTATAAACGTATCAATTTCACCGAAAGTCGTGAAGACAACGAAGTGGAACTGCAAAAATCAAATATTCTTATGATTGGACCAACAGGTTCAGGGAAGACTTTCTTAGCTCAGACTTTGGCTCGTAGTTTGAATGTACCTTTTGCAATTGCTGATGCCACTTCATTGACAGAGGCAGGTTATGTGGGTGAGGATGTGGAAAATATCCTCCTCAAACTCATTCAAGCCGCAGATTTCAATATTGAACGTGCGGAACGTGGTATCATCTATGTCGATGAGATTGATAAAATTGCCAAAAAAGGTGAGAATGTTTCCATCACTCGTGACGTTTCAGGTGAAGGGGTTCAACAAGCCCTCTTGAAAATTATTGAAGGAACAGTGGCCAGTGTTCCCCCTCAAGGTGGTCGTAAACACCCTAACCAAGAGATGATTCAAATCGATACGAAGAATATTCTCTTCATCGTGGGTGGTGCTTTTGATGGTATCGAAGATATCGTTAAGCAGCGTCTGGGTGAGAAAATCATTGGTTTTGGTCAAAATAATAAGGCAATTGATGATGATTCATCCTATATGCAAGAAATCGTCGCTGAAGATATCCAAAAATTCGGTCTTATCCCTGAGTTTATCGGACGTTTGCCAGTCCTCGCTGCCCTTGAACAGTTAACAGTTGATGACTTGGTTCGTATCTTGACAGAGCCAAGAAATGCCTTAGTTAAACAGTATCAAACTCTCTTGTCTTATGATGGTGTTGAACTTGAGTTTGATCAGGAGGCACTTGGGGCTATTGCAAGCAAGGCAATCGAACGTAAGACAGGTGCTCGTGGACTTCGCTCTATCATTGAAGAAGTCATGATGGATGTCATGTTTGAAATTCCGAGTCAGGAAGATGTCACAAAGGTTCGCATCACCAAAGAAGCTGTCGATGGCACTGCTTCACCGATTATGGAAACGGTGTAAAGGGGGATGTATGGCTGAAGAACAAGTCTTAAATACCCATAATGCCGAGATTCTTCTCAGTGCAGCAAATAAGAGCCATTACCCACAAGATGACCTGCCTGAAGTTGCCCTTGCAGGACGTTCAAATGTTGGTAAATCAAGCTTTATCAACACACTTCTTGGTCGTAAAAACCTAGCACGTACTTCTGGAAAACCTGGAAAAACACAATTGCTTAATTTCTACAATATTGACGACAAGTTACGCTTTGTGGATGTTCCAGGCTACGGTTATGCCCGTGTTTCCAAAAAAGAACGTGCCAAATGGGGGAAAATGATTGAGGAATACCTCGTGACTCGAGACAATCTTCGTGTGGTGGTCAGCCTGGTTGACCTTCGACATGAACCAACCCAGGACGATATCCAAATGTATGAATTTCTCAAGTATTATGAAATTCCAGTTATTGTCGTAGCGACTAAGGCTGACAAGATTCCTCGTGGAAAATGGAACAAGCACGAATCCGTCATAAAGAAAAAACTTAATTTCGATAAAAATGACCATTTCATCGTCTTTTCATCTGTCACACGTGACGGTTATGATGAAGCATGGGATACGATTTTGTCAGAATTGTAGGCTCTTTGTCAACTGTAGTGGGTGACGAAAAGCTAACATCTAGAGAGAACCTGATAGGTTTTCTCTTTTTGTATGTTCAGAGTGATGAAAACACGCTTCCTAAAGTTAATAAAGTTTCTAAAACCG
>NZ_JAQFJQ010000024.1:0-24199 GCF_030440175.1 Streptococcus sp. SV2 | reverse complement strand
AATATCTTGTCAACACTTTTTGAAAAGTTTTTTCCAAACTTCCTCGTGTCTCTGCTTCATCCTCCGATGTAGCCTATTCATATTATCATCTCTTGCTTACCTTGTCAATAACTTTTTTAAAGTTTTAGAACTATTTTAAGTTAATGTCAGTCTACTTGAGACAACTTTCATATCTTATCATTCATTACATTGGATGTCAATATGTTTTTAACGAAACTTATTTCCCTTTTCTAGATTGAACCTTTTGGAATCCTTGATATAATATCCAACCGATTAGTATCCCTAGAGTGTTCTGACAGAAATTCGGTATGATTTCTGCGACGGCAGATCCTATTCCATACATAAATATTGAAGCAAGAGCATAACCACCAACCATTGAAATTGTAGCAAGTAACAAACCTACAATACGATATTTTCCCTTAAATCCAGCAAAATATCCTTGCGCACCATGAATCAGTAAACTAATAAACATCCATTGTGGAGCAGACGATAAGAGATCAATCAGAAATGCTGATAAACCTCCTACAATAGCTCCCTCTTTTTTACCTAAATAGAAGGCGGTAAAGTAGATACCTGCATCTACCAAAGTCAACAATCCTGTTGGTGTGGGGATTTTAGCTACAAATCCAAAAGTGACTGACAACGCTGTTAAAACAGCTAACAATGTTAGTTTTTTTGTTTTATCATTTTGCATATTGAACTACTCCAAACTCATTTGATTGTTTAATTGATTCAAAAACAAAGGCTTTAGCATTAGCTATAGCGTCAATTTCTGAATATCCCTTAACTAGTTCACTTGCTATACTAGAGGCAAATGTACAACCTGCACCTGTATTATTTTTATCCAATACAGCCTCTTCAAAGATTTTATAGTCTTTTCCATTATAAAAGACATCTATTGCTTTATGATTATTTAAACGATTACCACCCTTAACGATGACTGTCTTAGCACCTAATTCATTTAAAATACAAGCTGCACTCTTCATATCGTCAAGAGTATGGATTTTTTTATCAATAAGGAGCTCAGCTTCTGGTAAATTTGGAGTTATGACTGTAACATATGGGAAAAATTTAACTAATTCATTACGTAGCCGAGAAACCTCAACGTCATGGGTCTCCTTACAAACTAATACAGGGTCCAAAACAATTGGTATTCCAGGATGATTCTTAACAAAATCCAAAGTTAGCTCTGCGATTTCAACGTTTGGTAATAACCCAATTTTAATTGCTGAGAAAGGCACATCTATTAGTGATTCCAGTTGTTGCTTAAAGACCTTGCTATCAATCGGAATAACCTCAAAACCATGTTCCGTCATTGCTGTCAGACAAGTCAAAGCTACAAAGCCATGTTGCTTATTGGTTGTAAATGTTGCTAAGTCTGCGTGAAGCCCTCCACCACTAAAAATGTCATTACCTGAAATGGCTAAAATTAATTCATCACTCATATTTTATCTCCTTCAAATATAATCCATTACCTGATGCTGTCGGTCCCGCAAGCTTACGATCACAACTTTCCAAAACTGTCTTAACTTGAGAAATAGGCATGCGACCATTTCCAATTTTCAACAATGTTCCGACCATGTTTCTAACTTGCTTATAAAGAAAACCATTGCCAGAAAAAGTAAAGACATAGAATCCAGTTTTTTCATTAATTGAGACTCGAGCTTGGGTAATTGTGCGCACCTTATTTTCTACAGAGGTACCCGAAGCTGTGAAACCTGTGAAATCATGCGTACCAACCAAATCTTTGGCAGCTTCTTGCATAGGAGCTAAGCTTAGTGGATAGGGATAATGGGTGGCATAATTTCGCATCATAGGATTTTTAGGACGACCTGCATCTACTAGAAACTCATAAGTCTTACTATGTTTATTGTAACGTGCATGGAAATCCTCTGATACAAGTTCGATACTAACAATATCAATATCATCTGGGCATTGCGTATCTAAACCGAAACGCAGCTTCTCTGGATCCCGCTCCTGAGGCAAATCGAAGTGAATAACTTGTCCATAGGCATGAACACCAGCATCCGTTCGACCTGCTCCGTGAACTACTACAGGTGTGCCACTATTTAGCCGCAATAGCGTTTTCTCAATTTCCTCCTGAATAGAGCGAGCGTCTGGTTGTCTTTGAAAACCTGAAAAAAGTGTACCATCATAGGAAATTATTGCTTTGTATCTAACCATAAGCCTATCATATCAAATTTAATTGAGGATAAAAAGTGGTTAGGCTATAAATTGACCCCATACAGTTTTTGTGGTAAAAAAAGACGCTCAAGGCGTCTTTTCATTACAGGTCTTCTAAAGCATCTTTTACTTTGTTAAAAAACCCTTTTTTCTGTGGGGCAATCTTTTCATCACCACTTGCTTTGGCAAAGGCGAGAAGAGCCTCTTTTTGAGCATCATTGAGCTTCGTAGGTGTCACAATCTTCACTGTAACGTGTTGGTCTCCTTGTGATCCACCACGAAGACGTGGGGCACCCTTACCTTTGAGACGGAAAGTTTTACCTGTTTGAGTTCCAGCTGGAATAGTCATCTCAACATTTCCATGAACTGTTGGTACTTCAACAGTGTCACCAAGAGCTGCTTGAACAAAGGAAATGTTAAGAGTGTAGTATATCGTTGATCCGTCACGAGTAAATTTGTCACTTGGATTTACATTGATGATGACAAAGAGATCTCCGTAAGGACCGCCATTGAATCCGGATTCACCTTGACCAGCAAGACGGATTTGCTGACCTGTTTCAACACCTGCTGGAATCTTGACAGATACTTTATGGCTTTGTTTTTCATGTCCTGTTCCATGACAAGTTTGACAAGGATCCTTGATTTCTTGACCTGTTCCATGACAGACATCACAAGTTACTTGACGTCGCATCACCCCAAGTGGTGTTTGCGTATCAACATTGATAACCCCTTGACCATGACAGCGACCACAGGTTACAGGGCTTGTTCCCGGTTTTGCACCAGATCCTGAACATGTCTTACATGTCGCTTCACGGTTGTAGTGAACTTCTTTTTCAGCACCAAAAACAGCCTCTTCAAAACTTAGGTTGACACGATACTGAAGGTCATCTCCTTGGCGAGGAGCATTCGGATTGCGAGCAGCACCGCCACCAAAGAAGCTTGAGAAGATATCCTCAAAGCCTCCGAAGCCTGCTCCACCATCAAAACCACCGAAGCCACCTTGACCACCAAAGCCTGCATTAGCACCATCAGGTCCATATTGGTCATAAGCTGCACGTTTTTGATCGTCACTTAATGTCTCATAGGCCTCTTGGACCTCTTTATATTTTTCTTCTGCGCCTGGTTCTTTATTAATGTCTGGGTGGTATTTCTTAGACATCTTACGATAGGCACGTTTTATTTCATCTTGAGAGGCATCCTTAGATACCCCAAGACGATCGTAATATTCAGTATTGTTCATAATTTAAGATACAAAGGGCATCCAATGAAGAAAGCCAAAACAATAGTTTTTAAGAGGGGTAAATGGACCTTTTAATTAGCTATCTTTCTGGCTTGGTTCATAGCCCGTGTTCACCAACGAACACTCTTTGTTCCTTTCTTTTTTATTTTTTACAACATGAAGCAGAAGCATATCTTGCATTTACTTCACTTATTTTACCGAAAAACAGAGGCTGGTTTGCAACCTCTGGATTTCTTTTTATCATTTAGTTGTTAAGCTGAATTGAGCACGCCCTAACCTCTTGGTGAAAAAGATAAATCTTTCTAGAAACTAAAGTTTCTGCGTCAGATTTCCTATTTTCACTGTGAGGTTTTAACGGGCTTTGCATCTTACTTTTCCGTAAACTCTCCGTCTACGACATCGTCACCTGAATTATCTGCTGTTTGTGCACCTTCTGCTCCTGCTTGAGCTTGTTGTGCTGCTGCAGCTTGTTCGTAAAGTTTAACGGCAAGAGCTTGAGCTTTTTCGTTAAGAGCTTCCAATTTAGCCTTCATATCATCAAGATTTCCTGATTCTTGAGCTTTCTTAAGATCGTCAAGGGCTGATTGAGCAGCATCACGTTCTGTATCGAAACCTTTACCTTCTGTTTCTTTGATTGTCTTTTCAGTAGCAAAGATAGCTTGGTCGACTTCGTTACGAAGATCTACTTCTTCTTTACGTTTTGCATCTGCTTCAGCATTTGCTTCGGCATCTTTCATCATTTTTTCAATTTCTTCATCAGTCAAGCCTGAGTTAGATTGGATAACGATGTGTTGTTCTTTTTGAGTTCCAAGGTCTTTCGCTTTAACAGATACGATACCGTTCTTGTCGATGTCGAATGTTACTTCGATTTGTGGGATACCACGAGGTGCAGCTGGGATATCTGTCAATTGGAAACGTCCAAGAGTCTTGTTATCTGCTGCCATTGGGCGTTCCCCTTGAAGAACATGGATATCAACGGCTGGTTGGTTATCTGCTGCTGTTGAGAAGACTTGTGATTTAGATGTTGGAATCGTAGTGTTACGGTCGATGAGTTTTGTGAAGACTCCACCCATTGTTTCAATACCAAGTGACAATGGTGTTACGTCAAGAAGAACGACGTCTTTAACATCACCAGTGATCACACCACCTTGGATAGCAGCACCCATGGCAACAACTTCATCAGGGTTAACTGATTTGTTTGGTTCTTTACCAGTTTCAGCCTTAACAGCTTCTACAACGGCTGGGATACGAGTTGAACCACCGACAAGGATAACTTCATCAATATCTGACAAGCTCAAGCCAGCATCTGAAAGGGCTTGACGAACTGGAGTTTTAGTACGTTCTACAAGGTCACGAGTCAAATCATCAAATTTCGCACGAGTCAATGTCATTTCCAAGTGAAGAGGTCCAGCCTCACCAGCAGTGATGAATGGCAAGCTGATTTGTGTTGAAGTGACACCTGAAAGGTCTTTCTTAGCTTTTTCTGCTGCGTCTTTCAAACGTTGAAGAGCCATCTTGTCTGTTGACAAGTCGATGCCGTTTTCTTTCTTGAATTCTTCAACCATGTGATCAATGATTTTTTGGTCAAAGTCATCACCACCGAGTTTGTTATCCCCTGCAGTTGCCAATACATCAAAGACACCATCTCCAAGTTCAAGGATAGATACGTCGAACGTACCACCACCAAGGTCGAATACCAAGATTTTTTCTTCTTTATCAGTCTTGTCCAAACCGTAAGCAAGAGCTGCTGCAGTTGGTTCGTTAACGATACGTTCTACTTCAAGACCAGCGATTTTACCAGCGTCTTTAGTTGCTTGACGTTGAGCATCATTGAAGTAAGCTGGAACTGTGATAACTGCTTTGGTTACTTTTTCACCAAGGTAATCTTCAGCGTAACCTTTCAAGTATTGAAGAATCATAGCTGAGATTTCTTGTGGTGTGTATTCTTTACCGTTTGCAGAAACTTTTTCAGAAGTACCCATCTTAGATTTGATAGAGATTACTGTATCTGGATTTGTGACTGCTTGACGTTTTGCAGCGTCACCAACGATGATTTCACCGTTTTTGAATGAAACAACTGAAGGTGTTGTACGGTTACCTTCTGGGTTTGCGATAATTTTTGATTCAGTTCCTTCAAGAACTGCTACTGCTGAGTTTGTTGTACCTAAGTCAATACCAATAATTTTAGACATATGTTTTTCTCCTTGAATCTATCTTCTTTTTTTCTTTTTGATACTTCCCTTAAGTGGTGGGGACGTGAGCAACTCCCTTCGGGATTTCATCACTTATTTTTGAGCCTACTGTCTCAAAAATCCCCTGTTTCAGTAGCACACGCTACTGAAACTTTCACCACGACGGGAAATATCTGCTTTGCAAGCCTATGGCTTGCTTCTTATCTTTCTTTCATAGTTTAGTGTCGTTTCGGACAAGTTTCCTATTATGTTACAACACGAGGAGTCGAAATCAATATTATTTCGACGACGAGTTAGTAAGGAGGCTAGGCAAACGCCATAGCGACTGCCGTTTTCTGACGAGTCGCTTTAGCTACCGTCAGAATTGCCTAGTTGAACACGCCCTAAGCTCTGGGTAAAAAAGATAGATTTCCTTGTGTTCATCGAACACTTCGTCAATCTCCTATTTTTACTGTGAGCTTTTTACGGGCTTTGTATCCTAGTTATAAACTACTACCATAGCCGGTCTTAGGACGCGTTCATGGAGTTTGTAGCCTTTTTGGAAGACTTGTGCAATGGTGTCTGCTGGATGTTCATCATCTGCTGGCATGGTTTGAATAGCCATATGGAAGTTGTGGTCAAAATCACCATCGGCTGGGATTTCTTCGATTCCTTCCTCTTTCAGAGCATGTACCAAACTTTCTTGGACCATCTCCAAGCCCTTCTTCACATCATCTGTCAAACCTTCAACGGCAAGAGCACGTTCGAGATTATCCAATGATGGCAAAATAGCTTTTGCCAAATCCTGACTACGATATTTTTGCAGTTGTTGACGTTCTTCATTTGCACGACGCTGAATATTTTGCATTTCTGCATGGGCACGGAGATATTTGTTTTCCAACTCCTCTGCACGCGCTTGTGCTTCTTCAAGTTCAGAAGGGTCTTTTGCTTCCTCTACAACTTTTTCAGTTGTTTCAGTAGTTTCCTCTTCTTTTACTTCTTCTTTTTTAATATCTTCTGTCAAGGCATACACCTCTTTCTATGCTTTTTAAACTTTATATATTAGTTAACTTCGTAATGGTTACTATTGAGATACCGATAATAATCCGTCAACTTCATAACCAAAACCCTACCGATAACATTGACCAAACTAATCATGCGATGATAATCCATTTCAACAGGACCAATCACATGCATAAGTGCCATCCCACGATAAGGAATCAGGAATTTATGACTGATGACTGTTATATTTTCAAGAGCTTCTTCAGTTAATTCAGCAACCGAAACCTTGGTCACTTCATCATCGGAGATAGCTGATCGAAGTTCAAGCGCCACATGTTGTGGATTATCCAAAAACTGATAAGTTTTTAAATCGGCATAGGTCAATGATGCAACCTTACCTTCGATGAAAATCAATTCCCTAAAGAGTTGTGAAAAGATATAATCAAACAAATCCAAAACATTATCTGTTGTTTTAAAATACTTTTGCACAATCTGAGGAATTTCTGTCCGTAATCGATAATGGATATCTAAAACAGTGTTCCCCAAGAAACGTTCTTGAACAAGTTTATGAAAAATTTCCAAATCACTAGACAAGAAATTCTTCGGAATAGCAAACTGAACTGTCACCGGCTTAGATTCATCCAAAGTAAGAACTGCTAAAGCATCATGATTAGACAACTGAACGATTTCAAATCCCGTCAGACGCTGTCTGGTCGGTTCCACATCTTGAATCACTGCTGTGCATCCTGTCATTTCTGCCAGCAACTTTGCTGCTGCGTCCAAAATGTCTTCAAGTTTAAAAGCCTCAAAGTCGAAGGCCTTGACAACTTGATAAACATCCTGCTCATCAATCGTATCAAGATTCAAAGAGTTAGCGACAAAATATTGAAAACCTGCTCGGCTTGGCATACGCCCACTAGAAGTATGGGCTTTTTCAAGATAACCCATTTTTTCTAACTTGGCCATGTCATTTCGAATAGTCGCTGAACTTGAATCGATAGATTCTTGCAAAGCTTTAGAACCAACTGGTTCATGGGTACGAGTGAACATCTCAACAATCAAATTCAAAATAGCGTTTTGTCTTTGCGTAATCACGATGTCACCTCATTTCTATTTATTAGCACTCTCATATGCCGACTGCTAACTTATGATTCTATTATACACCTAAACTCTAACATGTCAACACAAAAAACCAAAAAATTAGCACTCTTTTTGCAAGAGTGCTAAAAATACATCTAAAGACCTAGAAAAAATAAAAAATACCCTCAAGGGGCATTTAAATCTCAGCGATCATATTTTGACAAATGATAGGTTTCAACAATAGAAATGAGATGCTTAGCATAGTCCGGATCACTGTTGAAACCTGCAGCTTGTAATTTTTCCGCCGCAACTTTATAACTAGTCGTTCCTGCTACCTCTTTATAGGTTGATTCACCCCATCTTCCCTGACGAAGACCTTCCAAATAAGCCAACATAGAACTTGACCAATCCTTGAAGACTGCAAAATCTACCTTTTGATATTGCCATTTACCTTTACTATAAACGTTATCTTTCAGAAGGATATGCTCCTGACCCGGCTGAGCAGATAGACTATATAGATTATGATATTTGACCGACAAAAGACTGCTACCATAATTAGACTCATACGCCGCTTGACTGAGGAGAATAGAGGCAGGCACACCGTAGGTTTTGGACATCTTTTGCGCTGTAGGAGCCAAGTTGTCAACGAATTCTTTCTGTGTGTAGGCAACTTTGACTGAACGAGCATTGTCATCCGTAGACGCATGCAAGATGAGTGGCAAGAGGATACCTAGAGCGAAAACAGCAACTAAGATTATGAAGGCTTTTAGTTTAAAACGTCGTCTCACTTAGTCTTCTCCTTTAATAGTGCCAGATATTCTTCTAAGGTAAGGTCATGCTTGGTCATATACTCTGCCGACTTTTTACCAACATAACGGAAATGCCAGTCCTCATAATCTACGCCTGTTGATGACGCCTTTCCTTCTGGGAAGCGAAGAACAAAGCCATATTTTGGTGCTAATTCCTTGACCTTAGCAACCGTATCAGGATCTGCTTCGTTTAGGCTATCAACGGTACTCATATCAATTGCAAGACCTGTTTGATGTTCACTAGCACCAGGAGGTTGTGAGTACGTTTGAACCTTTTTCTCTGCTTGAGATTTCGTCAAACTTGGATCTGTAGCCATTTCTTGTTGAACATAGGTGTTATAAAGTTCTGTTTGGTAAGCAACACTGCGGTAACCTGAAATGAGATGATAACTTGGATCAATTTCTTGAGCTGCTGCTAAAAATTCTTTGACGTTCTTAGCAATTCTTGAATCTACGGAAATACCATCAACATCTGCAATCTTTGGATTAAGCTCTTTAGACTTATTATCTCGATTTACCAAAAGCAATTCCCAGTCTTTCGGTGATACATCAGGAAGTCCTTTCGTATCTTTACTCTGAGTTGCACTTGCAGTTTGCTTGTCACTCTTTGTGACTGATGTTCCACTGGTTTGTTGAACCGTATGATGCACACCAAATAGTGAATAGGCTCCCGCCATAACTAGCAATACTACAATCAAGACACTACTAACAATCAAAAACCAATTGGTTTGTTTTTTCGCCTGACGACGACTTGGATACTTATTTTTTGCCATTTTCTTTTTCTATTATCTCTCGTCCAACCTGACGATAAGTCATCTCGCCAAGCGTTTCTAATGTGAATTTCCCATTGTCATATGTAACGACAGTTACCGAACCATTATCTAATGAAGGATGTTCGACAGAAGGATCAATTAACCAAGCTAGGGTCGCAATAGTCATGCCGTGACTGACGACAATAGCATCACCACCACCAGCTTTTAACACATCCTCTGCAATAGCTGTAAAACCCTCTATAATACGTTTTTTAAGAACTTCCCAAGGTTCTGCCCAACCAGCCGTATCTACATCAAGAATACTCTGTGCAAGCTCGGGGTAGCTCACTTCGTATAAATCCTTACCTTGAAAAGCATCTGTTCTCGGTAGCACACCATAGAAAAGTTCGCCATCGTAGCCACCATCTAAACTACCAAAGCACCACTCACGAATGCGCTTGTCCCGTTTATACGGAATGCTCTCAAAACCAGTCTCACGTAAGATAATGTCCATGGTTTGAATGGTACGTCCCGAATCACTAGAATAGGCAGACTTGAAAGGAATACCTGCCGCTTTTAGACCTACACCCAGCTCACGAATGCCCTCTTCCCCAGATGGCGTTAAAGGACTATCGGACCAACCTTGCGCACGTCCAATAGTATTAAACATGGTTTTTCCATGTCTCGCAATATACAACTTAACCTTACTCATGGCGCCCCCTTCTTTCCGTCATTTTGAATTCATTATAGCACAAATCTACCTGACTATCTAGCTAGCGAAACCATCAGAAAATGCTTCACCAATCGGTAAAGCACTTATCATCACTTTAGTTTTTAAAGCTATGAACAGGAGCTGGGATTTGACCACCACGCGCTATAAAATCAGCCGAAGAAGCTTTATTTACCTTCATTACTGGCGCATAGCCAAGGAGACCACCAAGTTCAAGCATATCACCTTCCTTACCATAAGGAATGATGCGAACAGCTGTTGTTTTCTGGTTAATGACACCAATAGCGGCTTCATCAGCAATCATAGCTGCAATTGTTGTATCTGGCGTATCAGCTGGAATAGCAATCATATCCAAACCAACAGAACAGATAGCCGTCATAGCTTCCAATTTTTCAAGGTTGATATGACCAGACTTAACAGCTGCAATCATCCCCTCGTCTTCAGAAACCGGGATAAAAGCACCTGATAAACCTCCGACTTGGTTACATGCCATGATACCACCCTTTTTAACTTGGTCATTAAGAAGGGCAAGAGCTGCAGTAGTACCATGCGTACCAACAACTTCAAGACCCATTGCTTCAAGTACACGAGCCACTGAATCACCTACTGCTGGAGTTGGTGCAAGAGACAAGTCTACAATACCAAATTCAACGCCTAGTCGTTCGCTAGCCATCTGACCAACCAACTGACCAACACGTGTGATTTTAAAAGCCGTCTTCTTAACTGTTTCTGCTAGAACATCGAAGCTTTCACCTGGAACCTTCTCAACAGCACGCTGCACCACACCAGGGCCTGAAACCCCAACATTGATTACAACGTCAGCTTCTCCAACACCATGGAAGGCACCTGCCATAAAGGGATTATCTTCAACCGCATTAGCAAAGACGACCAATTTACCTGGGCCCATTGGATCTGCTTCAGAAGCTTCTTTGATGATACGTCCCATGTCACGTACTGCCGTCATGTTAATACCAGTTTTTGTTGAACCGATATTTACAGATGAGCAGACAAAATCAGTCTCAGCAAGCGCACGTGGGATAGAATTAATAAGAATCTCATCACCTTTTTGGTAGCCCTTTTGAACAAGGGCAGAAAAACCACCAATAAAGTTAACACCGATTTCTTTAGCCGCACGATCAAGTGCTCTGGCAAATGGTACATAGTCTGTCGCATCTGTCGCTGCACCAATGATTGAGATTGGCGTAACTGAGACACGTTTGTTAACAATTGGAATACCAAGTTCAGCCGCAATTTCGTCACCAACTGCTACCAAATTCTTAGCTTTAGAAACAATCTTGTTGTATACCTTTTCCGCAGCCTTATCAATATCTGAATCAATACAATCAAGGAGTGAGATTCCCATGGTAATGGTACGAACATCAAAGTTCTGTTCCTCAATCATGGCAATGGTTTCTGTAACCTGTTTAATATCCATTTTTTAGCTACTCCTATCTTACAAGTTGTACATAGCATCAAAAATCGCTGAACTTTGGATGTTGATTTTAACGTTCAATGATTCACCAAAGGCTTCCAATTCACCACGTAGGTGAGTAAAATCCTGCTTATCTTCTGATGATACCACTGCCATCATCGTAAAGAACTCATCAAGGACTGTTTGGGAAATGTCGTCAATGTTCAAGCCAAGCTCTGCAACCTTAGTCGCAACTCCTGCAACAATACCCGCTTTATCCTTACCTACAACTGTAATAATCGCTTTCATGACAAGCCTCCATCATTTTATTTTGTATAATTTTAGCATATTTTACGTAAAAAGGCTATTTTTTATAGAAAATATACCTTTTTAAGCGAAAAAGACGAATATTTTCACCCATTTTAGCTAGTATCGTTTATGAATTAGATTCATACCAATACCTAAAAACTTGTGGATAACTAAATTTACAACGTCAGTCTTTTTTATGATTTCTCATCTTAAAAATTCAATGATACACACTGTCCACAGACTTATCCACAATTGTGGATAAGTCTGTGGGTAACTTGTCTATAAACAAAAAAATACCACCCCAATTGAACGGCATCCCAAAAGTTAGACAGAAAAAATCTAACTTTTGAGATCAATACAATTCAGGTGATATTATCA
This sequence comes from Streptococcus sp. SV2, assembly GCF_030440175.1. Lineage (NCBI taxonomy): Bacteria > Bacillati > Bacillota > Bacilli > Lactobacillales > Streptococcaceae > Streptococcus > Streptococcus sp. SV2. The sequence goes on along the minus strand of NZ_JAQFJQ010000024.1, from coordinate 12,133 downwards.
ATTTATTTCCACTTTAAATTAACATGAGCATTCATTTCTTTATAGGCAGTATCCACACGTTCTTTGGTTTCTTCGTCTAGTTGATTTCTATATTTTCCACCTTTGATGAAATCCTCTAATATGTAGGTTTGGTAGGTATACAAAGGATAACCTTCTGGTGAAACTGTTCCCTTAGGTGTACGGTTAACCCAGGTTGGGTGCGCTTGAGCTGTCTTAATCGTGGTTTGACCATTTTTCTTTTCAAGAGTAAGGTCCATCAAAACACCTCTCTCTGTCCATTTCGCGCTATCCACACCGTCCATTGTTTCTATACGCTGGTTAGAAATGAAATTCCCCATCGAGTAAATAATAAGCTTTTGCTGTCCATCTTTTTTTACCACCTCAGACGGCTCAACCACATGAGGATGTCCTCCAAAGATAACATCAGCCCCCCAATCAATCATCTTATGATAAAGGGTAATCTGCTCTTTTGTCGGTTCCAAACGATACTCAACGCCCATCTGCGGCATGATAACAGTGATATCAGCTTCTTTTTCAGCACGTTCAATCTCAGCCTTCATACGTTTTTCATCTAGATTCGACAAATGATCCGCAACCTCTTTCTTAGTCAGATTTGAATCCAGACCGTTGTAACCATAAGAATAGGAGAGTATCGCAATCTTGATACCATTAACATTCTTGATGAGTAGGGGTGCCTTGTCACGCACAGGTTTTTCATAAACACCGATAGGGTCAATGCCTACTTTTTTAAAGGCATTAGCTGTTGTAAAAGCCCCCTCTAAACCAGAATCCAAAATATGGTTGTGGGCCAAATCCATGACATTATAGCCAGCATCCTTGATTGCCGTAGTCACTGCTTGAGGAGCATTAAATAAGGGATAACCCGACAGAGGATAATCAGGATTAATGGTCCCTTCGAAATCACCCAAAACCAAATCAGCCTGCTTTAACCACGGTTTCACATAAGTAAAATTTTCCGTAAAATCATAGCTACCATCTTCCTGAAGGGCACTCATATAAAGACCGTCGTGATAAAGCAAGTCACCATTTGCCATGATACGTGCCGTCTTTACTTGATTCGAACCATTTTTCCGCTGTTCATTATTGCCATTAACAATTAAAATTTCAAGAAAAAGCAAACCTAAGACGAGGGCAATCAACCCCATCAAAATCTTATTAGTCATTGCAATGTCACGCTTTTTAGCACGGCTCTGTTCCATAATAATCTCCTTTTTCACACTTCTAGTGTACCAAAAAAAGTTATCCATAAATCGTAAATAAGATTAATAAACGATTACATCTCACCTCTATAATGATTGACAAGCATAGAAGCTGTTTCGAAACAAGATAAAAACCCTACTTCAGCAGAAGTAGAGTTCTATTAATCATTATCGTGTTGGTGTATATTCCAAATCTTTGCCATGCTTAGCAACAAAATCTGTCATTTCAGAATCTGGAATTTGACGCAAGTAGAGATTAGCACGAATCGTTTCATCCTCCTCACGACAAGTAGAAAGAACGAGGTATTTATCTGAAGCACTAACCTTCAAATCCTTGTTTTTAACACTAGCATGATCATAAATGATATCCAACTGTTGTTTAAAGTCTTTATCATTTTCAAAAGATGTACGATAGAACGCTGTATCCTCAGGTACGATGACCATCGCAAGGGCTTCGTAATAATACTTACGTTGAGGTGTTTCTATAACAACATATTTGTGTTTGTCAAAGAATGACTGATCACTGTAGTAGTTAACATCATTGAACATACGGCTATCAGCAACCTTACTTCCTCGAGCATGACCAAAGAGCCAAGTCAAGCGATCACTGAAGTCTTTCTTATTATCTGTGTCCATGAAGACTGTTCCTAAATAAGGAACATTTCCCCCATCAAACGTTTTGTTCAAATAAGTTGAATTATCTGTTGTTTGAACAACTGGCTCATCTAATTTCGTCCCTGGGGCATAAACATAAGCTATAGTATCAGGGTTAGTTGCAGTAAGGCCATCAAACTTGTTCTTTAGATAAGATTTTTCCTCATCCGAAACCTTATAAGTGCTTGCTTTTTTGGTAGTCAAAGCACTCTTAATACCATTAGAAGATGACGCTGTTGGCGACATGTACTGGAAGCCAAGGAAAATTGCCAAAGCAGCAATCACTAAGGCTGAAATCCCAGCAATCAGTTTTTTGCGAGATCCAGTAGATTTACGATTATGACTACTCATGAAATATGAAATCCTTTTCTTTATCTATAGAAAAATATCACCGAAGCCTAAGCCCCAGTGATATTCTTTTCAGCAATAACGGTTAATTATTTAACTGCTGCTGTATTTGGAAGAGTTTTAGCGTCAGCTTTAGCTGCTGCTGGAGCTTTTTGTTCTGCTGCTTTTACAGCTTTAGCTTCATCTTTAACTGCAGCTGCATCTTTATTTTCATCAGCTTTAGGAGCTTCTGCTTCACCTTTTTCAACTTTAAGGTTTTCACCTGGTTTAAGTTGGTTAGCATCGCGAGTCCATTTTTCTGATTTATCGCCAAGATCTTTATCGTTAGCTGCTTTGATTGAGTCAACTGTTGCAGGTTGGTTATTATCTTCTACATAGATACCTGATTCGTTTGACCAACGATTAGCTCCCAATTCACCGTCTGCGAATACTGCAGCTGATGATGCGAATACTGCAAGAACTGCAGCTGATGTAAGCAATACTTTTTTCATAATTGTTTCTCCTCTAATGGATTATTATATTTTATATCAGGACCTCCCTGACATTTATAGATTATAACACTATTTAGGGATATGTCAACAATTTTTTAAAAACTTTTTTAAATTTTTAATATACACTACAATTCCTACGAACAAAGGAGTCGAAGGGGATATTATTACTCAAAAATAATTAACGGTTTTTAATCTTAGTGTTATTTTGAACAATTTATTATGCGCTATCTTAAGTTAAAATACAAACCTTTCTTCATATATAAAGATAAAACCAGTAAAATATACATTCATTATCATAAAAAATAATGGCTAGAAGAGGCCTATAAAACGACCAAATCTAAGTTATTTGAGGTGTAGAACAATATCAACTTTCAAGTTATCGTACCTATTTATTTTCTGGTGTTTTTGGATGATAAATACATAATATGCAAGACTTTAGTTTGCTACATTAGATAAAAATTAGGATTTATGAGAGTTGTTTTGTTTGGGAATTCGTTTACATCAGTTAGAATTATGAAAAAATAAGCTGCTATCTTATTTTTGATAGAGTTTAAACTAAAATTTTTTTAAGAAAATCATTTTGACAAATTTTTCGTATACACTATGAGTAACTCCTAAAATAAGGATTGTTTTACTTCTCTTATTTCAGATGAAATAGTTCTTCCACTTGTTTATTAAAGACTTGTGCTATTTTTAAAGCCATTTCCAACGAAGGGTTGTAGCGGTTATTTTCCAAGTGAATAATCGTTTCTCTCCGTATCCCTACTTGATCTGCTAAATCTTGTTGAGTCATACCATAAGCTTCCCTTACTTCTTTCAAGTTAGTCTCTATTTTACTTTCTTTCGCCATATTTCATCCCCTTTTTTCAATGATAAAGTAAGTAATGGCAAATAATAAGAGTAAAAAAGCCACCAAAATATAAAGAAATCCAGCATTCAAAATGAAAACTCCACCGACGGCTATCAAGGTTGCAATTAGAAGTAATATGAAGATTGCTATTGTAAACAAAATGGAAGAGGACTTTGCAATATTTCTATAAAATCGTTCATCAGGTTCTTCATTAATTCTCTTGAATAAGAAGTAAAACATTAATAATAATTGAACACTTAATCCAATTCCTAACATTATATTCTTAATCAAAGAACCAGGAGTTAGAAGCCAAACTCCAATAGTATAGATCGAGGACGAGAGAAGTACAAGCACTGTATATAATTTTGCAGTAATCCCAAACATGTTTTTCTCTTTCTTTTGATAGGTTGATTTTGAGAGGACCGATAGCATCGTACAAGCTAAATACGTAGGAAGCCAAGACATCGTCATAATAGCACCTTTTGCTAGAATCGGTAGGTGATTCCCCAGCAATAAAACTAAACATACAACAATAAGCATGCTAGCCATATAAATAATTATCTTTAAGTTCCTCGACATTTTCATCTTTGTCAGCTCCTTTTAAAATGTTATAAATATATCACATCTCATCTGTTATAAATATATCACATTGTTGTAGAATTTTCAAGATGAATGCAAAATTCAAGTAAGATTTAGAATATTTTTTTAGAAATCCATACAAAAAAGCCCCCATAAGGCAAACCTGTGAGTGCTTTGAAACGTTGATATAATCGTATTGATTAACGTTTTGAGTGAAGTGGTTGCCATCCAATCAAACGTCGCTTTGCTTGTTTTCTTGGGGCAACTGTGCATAGCATATCTCTATGCGACTAAAGTCGCTAGAGCTATCCTAATTGCGCACCACCAGTTCTCATACAAAAAAACACCTTGCAAGCTGCAAAGTGTTTTCGTTTGTACTCTGCTGTCCAGTAACGAATTAACGTTTAGAGAACTGGCTAGCTTTACGAGCTTTCTTAAGACCTGGTTTGAACAACTTTTGCTTGAATAAATTTCAAAAGCCTTTAATATCAATTATTTCCACGATTTTCTGAAAGCACACTTTCAATCAATTTCAACTAATTTCGTCGGAATGGTGTGAATTTTACCCTAAAAAGCATTGAATTGAGCTATTAAATACTAAAAATTCACACCACTATTGTATTCTAATAATTTATAGATTTTTTGCTTTCAGGATAATCTTATCCAAGGCCTTTTGTCGCTTCTGATCAGAAATTGTTTCAACACCAGCAATTCGACTGATGGTGACTGGTGAAATACCACAGGCTTTTAAAATCTGATTTTTAAGGACCTTACCATAGTCTTGAGAAAATAGTGTAATAAAAGATGGCGTATTGTGGGTAGTAATAATCCATGCCTTACCTTTTAAATGGCCTTTTAAGCCAGTCTTAGTGTTGTGATAAGCAAATCCAGCGACAAAGACACAATCCATAAAACCCTTGAGCATCGCTGGCATCCCTGACCACCAAATAGGAAAGATGAAAATAAATTGGTCTGCCCAAGTCACCAAATCACGGTATTTAGCAGTTTTAGGATTAGAGACTAAATCACGTCTTCGATGTTTCTCATCAAAACGCAAAGTGGGATCAAATCCTTCAGCATAAAGGTCAAGTACTTGAAGTTTATGGGACTTATCAATGTTTTCTCGTACTTGTTTAAGGATGAATGAGTTGAAACTTTGTGGGTTAGGATGGGCCGTGATAATTAATATATTCATGCGTTTTCTCCTTTAATGTAAATATCAAGCATCTCTCCGAGTAATAATCGAAGAGATGCTTGTGAAAAATTCGTTCCGATAGAACTTTTTTGATAGAATAGCCAAGCCTGAGATAAAACTACAAAAGTGAAAGAGAGTATCAGCTTCACTATTATGGAAGCCTTTCTCCTCTCTTAGTGCTAGAACAACACGTTTAAAAGAATCAAAACCAAGTAAGTCTTTTTCTACTAAAATAGTATCTCCAGAAAGCTCCATGTATTTAAAGGGCGATTTAATAAAAAGAGCTTTCAAAGACATAAGGATTCTTCTGTGTAGCTAAAACAAAGTTAAATCCCATTTGACTCAATTCATCTCTCGCTGATGTGAATGACGTGATGCCAACGAAAATCTCATTGGCCCAAAAATCAGAAAGACGTGATAGGACAATTCTGAGATACCATCTTTACTGCCAAAGTGTTTATAGGGAGCACCGTGTGTAATACGACTTTTTTGTAAGACGGTCCTTAGTGATAGATTATCTATGCCATGTTGGCAGATTTGTTCTATTCCTGCTTGAATCAAATTTCCTTTGAGCTGTGCTGTATTTCGTTTCACATAATCTCCTAAATAAGGGGGATTAATTTAATAATATTGGAGTTTTTACCAAATCACTTTTTCTTATATAAATAGGAATAAATAACAATAGTTGTCCTATCAAATACCATATTCCTGCTTAATTCCAAGAGTATATGATTTAATCATGCCTTGAATATAATTTCTTAAAATTATATTTTTATTCTCACTATCAATACTACCAGCAATAATAGATAAACCACTAATATAGGACCAAAGATTAACAATGTGCCTATTGTGGTCCTGCTTAATCCCATTATTATTGAAATAATGAATTACAACTTCTTTAAATAGATTGAAGCTATTGTTTTCATCATTGTAATCAATCTGGATATCTGTTCCTAATTGTACATGACGTTCAAACTTGCTATAAAATAAAAACTCAAAATAGTGAGGATAGTCCTGAGAAAATTGTAAAAATCTCACTCCCATATTTATCAAATCTTCTTCAGCATCTTCATAAGAGTGATGACATTCTTTCTTTAAAAAATTATAAAAAATATGCGACACTTCAATAAGTAGTTTATCCATCAAATCACTCTTTCCATCAAAATGCCTATAAATAGATGGAGTACTTACATGACAAGCCTTTGAAATATCTTTTAGTTCAACAGATTGGAATCCTTTATCATATATAATTTTTAGACCTTGCTTAATAATTTCATTTTTTAAATCACCATGATGAAATTTATTTTTTTCATTCATTTTTTCTCTCCCTTAATTGATAACCAGATAATAGAATAAATAGCACTATAACAAACAACAGTAAATAAATTATCTCATAATTTTTTAATACGTGATTGAAAATTTTTACATGAATCCCCATATCTAGTTTAAGTTGCTCAACAGTAGACGAACTATCACCTTTCGTAATAGCCTTCAAAGGTTCTTTGGTTAAAAGACTACGAATCTGTGCTACACCATAAGTCGGTGGGAAAAATTTCATAATATATTGAACATAACTAGGCAGTGCTCCTATAGGTAAATAGATTCCTGCTAAAAATCCTGTTAGCGTTCCTAATATAGTTGAAACCGAACTAAAAGCAGTTACAGATTTAACAAAATTCACTACAAAGAATGTAAAACTGGTTGCCGATAAACTATTTAGAGTAATATAAATAAGAAGTAGTGGAATAGTGGAAACCGTAATTATTTGATAACCTAACATCCCCATTACTAGAGTCCAAATCAATAACACAACAAGTGTAATCACAAGACTCATCAGCCAAGCAGCTATAATATAACTGAATACAATTACTAATTTCTTAACTGGGCTAACAGCAAAACTGGTATATATTCCTGTTTCATAGTCTTTAACTTTAACACCAAATACTCCTAAAGAAATAGTAACTGAACTAACGATAATAATTCCAGATAGCACCCAAGTATTAACAAACAAGAAATTCCCAGAATTAGTTCCAATAGACTGATCGATGGTATTTTCTAGATAATTTCCTAAAAATAATAGATATAATCCTATTGTAACGAAAATAGCAACAAGAGAGGAAATTAATGTTCCCTTATCTCGGATATAAATCTTTAAATGTCTTTTAATCATTACACACTATCCCCCGTTTGTTTTAAAATATTGATAAATGCATCATCTAAATTTCCTTTAAAGTACTCAAACGAATCTATCAACGAATCATATTTCAATATTTCCCTTACGTTACCAATGCTTGGATCCTCAATAATTAAATGATCGTCGGATATTTTGTAAGACAATGGTACATTTTTGACACTAGTTATTAATTGCTCCATTGTTTCTTTATAAGGATATAAAAATAATCGGTCACAAGAATACTTTTTCTGAAGAGCAATAGCCGTTCCTGTTGCAACAATTCTACCTTGATTAATAACTGTGATTAAATCAGAATTTCTCGCTTCTTCAAGATAATGGGTCGTTAAAAAGATAGTCATTCCAAAATTATTTTTCAATGTCCCAATAATCTCCCAGACAGTTTTCCTTGACTCAGGGTCCAAACCAGTCGTTGGCTCATCAAGCAATAAAATTTTAGGTTCATGAAATATTGCTCGAGCTATTTCAACTCGCCTTTTTTGCCCACCTGACAAAGTATGAAAAGGTTGATTCAAATAGTTTTTAAAATCTAATTGATTAGCTACTTCTTCTAAGCGATTTTCAAACTCATTACCTATGATTCCATATAAACTAGCTCTAAATCTCAAGTTTTCCGAAACCGTCAGTAAATTATCCAAAACATTATGTTGGTAGACTACCCCAATTTTTTTTCTAATGTCTTGACTATGTTTTCTGACATCTAATCCATCAATAAAAACTTCTCCACTAGAGGATTTTAATACTGTACAAATAATGTTGATTGTTGTTGATTTACCGGCTCCATTGGGTCCCAAAAAGGAAAATAGACTACCTTCTTCTACATCAAAACTGAGGTTATCAACAACTGTCCTTTGTTGATAAGTCTTCTTTAAATTTTTTACTGATATAATTGATGTCATTATCTATACCTCCTCGTATCTTCGCACTACAAATGCAATATCCATCTAAAAAATCAACATTTAAACTTAGAGGTTCTCTATAAACACAAGCCCCTAGTTTATTTGAATGAATAACTACTTCTAATTCATTTAAATTTTTAAATAATATCTCTATTTTTTTAGGATTACCAGATAAGCCTATTGAAAAAAGCTTCCCCACTGATTCTTTTATACACCACAACATGGTACAACTACATTCAAATGTAGTTTGTTTAAAAATTTTTGATATAGATTCTAATTCTTTCGAAGTAAAGCAATATTCTAAAAATTCACTTGAGATATTTTTAAATATTTTTTCAATATCTATACCAATGCTTCCACCTTCCTGTTTTTCATACACTTCTACTGCTACTAATGGGGATGAATAGGACATACTTACACTCATACTAGTAACTTTGTTTTTAAAAAAAAGAACAGGTTGGCCTATATCTCCCATATTATTAAGAACTTCAAAACAATTTAATTCATCGCTACCAAAATCATTTTTTACAATATTTTTAATCATAAATCTTGATAATATTTTTAAATACTGTTTTTCTAATATACGTATTCTATTTATTTTTTTTAATTCATTTCTTGATAGATAATTTTTAAACAATTTAAAGTCAAAATCAGTATAATCATCGATATTTTGAATATAAATACCTGGATCTTTAAAAAACTTTATTTTAAATTTCAATTTCATAATCAGAAGTTTGTCCAACCTTAGTTAAGTGCATTTGTTCAATAATTAATAATAATTTTGACTCATTAAATACAAAAGCATCATAAATCACCTCGTCACCATTTTCAGCAACTTTTTCAACATAGGCTTTCACCTTTTCACCAATATTAAAACTCTCCAAGGAAATTGTTTTAGAAATAAAGGTTGGAACAACTGTATTACCATTTTGATAAAATTCATTTAATAGCATAAGCCTTCCAACATTATCAATTAAAATTGGATTAATTTTAGAATCAATATTATTGATAAAATTAAATACCTTACTTTCATCAGTTACATTAATATCGCCAATAGATATTTTTTTACTGTTATCCACTCTCACATTACTAATATTTCTAAAGTTAGGTCCAAAAAATATATTATCTGCTCCTTTCAAATAATATTTATCCATATTTAAATGTTTTTTTATCTGGATACTATTATATTTACCCAGCATATCTCTGTACCTTTCAACAGATTCTGTAGTTAATAAATTATTCATTTCAATAATACCCGATGAATGAATAATATTTTTCTGCAAAACTACACCTTTACTGTTTACAAAATCAGAAGAAAGTGTAACTTTCATAACTAATTGATTGTCACTTTTTAATAATATCTCACCAGTTAAAGTCAGTTCTACCTCTCTATCCTCATATACTTTAATAAATTTTTCAAACTCAAATTCAGAAATTTCGGCCACTTTATATTCTTTCATTCCAAAATTATTCAAATATAAATCAGCTAATTCCGCTGCTGCTTCAACATGATAAACACCAGCCAAAACACTTGTACCTTTCACAATATGTTCCTTTAAATGTTCATCATAATCTATTGATAATTTTCTCTTTGCTATAATTTTATTTTCATCTATATATTTGACTGAGTCAATCATAGGATATTCTTCTCGATTACACACCCTGCCATCCTTTGATATCACTTCAGAAAACCCAACTATATCATTGGTATAATCAAGTTGTCCTAACGGCATATTTTTAGTTCCTAAATTATGAAAAAGTAACACTTCATTTGTTCCCTTATAAAGAAATATTTCCTCTAGGAATCGTTGAGTTCCTTCAGAAACCGAGATATAAGAAAGACCTCTTTCATATTTTTGAACTTTTTGAACGTCATCATTAGTTGCCATTCCAACTTCATCCCAAGCTGGCCAGCCAATTACAACACTCTTAGTTTGAGATAAACTGTTAATGTTGTCAGACATTTTCACTAAAAAATCTGCTGCTGCTGAATAATCCACTTGTCCATCCATACCAAATCGTCCACTAATTGAGCCCATATGGATAATAAATTTTACTAATCCGTATTGAATAAAGTATTTATATAATAAAAACGTTGCATTAGCTTTTACTTTTACAACATTGAGAGCTGCATTTTCATTTTTAGCATTAACTTTCCCAAAAGATGGTAAACCGGCTCCATTTATAATTCCACTAATTTGAATATTATTTTCATTTAAATATTTTTTAAGCCGAATTACATCTTTTTCACTAGCAAAATCACATTTTATGTATTCAAAATTGATATTGAGATTTTTTAGTGATTCAATATTTTTAGCTAGTATCCTTGAGTTTCTTAATTTTTCATATTTTAATAAAATATCTAGCGCAGAATATTTTGGATTCAATTTTTTCTGTTGAATCATGAATCGAGATTTATAACTATCAAATTCCACACCTGTCATTTGAATATAATCCTCATCCATAGATGGAATATCAGTACGACCTGTTAGGATTAATTTTGCACCTGTTTTTAAAGCTAATTGTTTGGCACATTCAAAGGTGATTCCTCTTCCCCCACCAGTTGCAAGTACTACATCATTACTGGAAAACGAATATTTTTCCTCAAAAGCTACATTTTCCATTGTTTTCGTAACAATACCCTTTCGAGTTTTATTCTTTATACCAATCTCAATTAAATTACCAATTGAAGAAAATTCCCTCAATAATATATTTGAAATCTCTTCATTAGTTAAGTGATCAGAATCATCAATATCAACAACTTTTGTTTTGAATGGTCGCAATTCTTTTTCAAGTGCTTTTACAAAACCTGTAACTAAGGCCCCCAATGGATTGATTACTTCATTTTGATTATTTTCTACTCCAAAATATTTTCCGATATTTGTAACCCCAAAGTATGCAGAATTAGTATGATTTTTTAAAAATTCATATGAAATCTTAGATGAATAGAATAACCCATTATATAGGCTCAATACTGTGCTTTCCCATTCTTCTGTAGTCATATCACTATTAATTGATACAATATTCGTTAATCCTTGAAGATTAATAATACAATCAACATAGCCTAATTGATTTACTCTCTCTTGAAATACATTTTTAATATCCTCACTATTAGAAAAATCGAATTCTAATGGTGAAATCAAAGCAACCTTATTATTACTTTCAGATAGTCTTTCTAACATTAATTTACTAAGTTCACCATCTTTTGAATCTCCGATTAACAAAATATTCCTATTTTCTAAAGGATATGATGCTTCATCATTTATTGCCATATCAATTGTACTTGCAGAATATCTAGACATTTCATAAAATTCATCAGGCTGAATATTAACAATACTTTTATCTGTAGAGATAGGAATAGATGAGTTGAGCAATGGAACAGTATTAGATTGATTACTCTTAATATAACTTACAATATCAGAAATTGTATGAGGTAAACCTTCCTCGCTATCTACGATATCACTAAGTTTAAACTCAGTTCTTACCTTAGCCATAATTTCCGATTGCTTAACCGAGTCAATACCCAAATCTGCCTCTAAATCGGCTTCATCCTCAAGTAGCTCTTCTGGATAGCCTGTCTTATCAGTAATAAAACTTTTAACAACTTTACTAATCTCCACCTTACTTAATGGTTCATCTGTTGTCGTATCTGTATTTACTTCTGATTGATCACTTGTGGCATTACTCAAGCCATTAGCGATATAAG
>NZ_JAQFJQ010000023.1:0-25962 GCF_030440175.1 Streptococcus sp. SV2 | reverse complement strand
CTCATAAGTTCTTCCTAATGATGGTTTGGTTGCTTTTCATTATAGTTCTTATGGGACTTTTTGTCTGCATTCAAAAAGCTCTATAATCTCTATAGTGATTTTACCCACTACAGAAATTATAGAGCCTAATTTCTTGGCTAGAAACGAATAGTGTCAAAATGACGAATGAACTTCCTTTTGCTTATAACTTAAGTTAGAGTTGACTGAAAGGTCAGCTCTTTTTCTTGCCTTTATGTCACATGACAAATGTCATATCATGTCATGACATCTGGTGCTAAAAAGAGAGTGACCAAAAAGATATACTTTAGTCATAACTTAGAAATAATAAAAACGAAAGAGGTCATCTCATGAAAATCAAAACATCTTACCTTATCTACGCAGTTATCGGAACTATCTTTGCTGGACTTAGCATGTTTACTGACATCTTTGAAAGAGGCAATTTTGAAGCTATCTTCTCAAATCTTGGCATGATTATTGGCTTGTCTATCTCAGCCTACATTCTCATCACTATGGCTAAAAGTTTTATCGACCTTGTCATAAATGATTTGAAAAACTAGGAGGCCCAGCATGAAACTATTGAAAATACTGAGCATCATGCTCCTAGCGGCAATTTGGACCATCCTCTTTGCTTATGTCCTACTTCATGGCAGCAGTGATATTCTCTACAGTGTTATGGGCGTCTCAGTTGCAACTTGTTATGTTTTTCTAGCCTTCTACCAAAAGAAAGGAAATCACACACATGAGTGAAACAATCCTTCAAGTCACAAATCTTGTCAAAAAAATCAAAAGGAAAACGATTTTAGACCATATTAGCTTTGAGGTAGGACAAGGTGATTGTCTTGCTTTAATTGGTCCCAATGGTGCTGGTAAAACGACCTTGATGTCCTGTATTCTTGGTGATAAGAAAGCCAGTAGCGGTCAAGTCTTTATCAAGGGTAAAAAGGGGAAAGCGCAAGATCAAATTGCGGTCCTTCTCCAAGAAAATACCATTCCCTCGCAATTGAAAGTCAAGGAACTGATTGCTTTTTTCCAAGATATTTCTGAGAATGGATTATCTAAAGTAGAGATTCAAGCGCTCTTACAATTCAAAGACGATCAGTATCAGCAGTTTGCGGACAAACTCTCAGGGGGACAAAAACGTCTTCTTGCTTTTGTTCTCTGTCTAATTGGCAAGCCTGACATTCTCTTTTTAGATGAGCCGACAGCAGGGATGGACACTACGACACGCCAACGTTTCTGGGAAATCATCAATGATCTGAAAAAGTCAGGTGTGACTATTCTTTATTCGTCCCACTATATCGAAGAAGTCGAGCACACAGCTGACCGCATTTTGGTCCTTCATCAGGGGAAACTCATTAGGGATACTACGCCACATGCTATGCGTAGCGAGGAAAAGGAAAAACAAGTCACTTTAGCAAGTCGCTTTGCGCCAAGTCTTGACAAACTGGCAGCCATTTATGATGTGACTGAAAAACGTGATGTTGTAACCTTTATGACTAAAGATATTGAAAGTGTGTGGAGTAGTTTACAAGCTCAAGGCTGTCGCATTTCTGACATTGAAATTCAAAACAAGACACTTTTAGATAGCCTATTTGATAGCACAAGGGAGGACAAGTCATGAAAGCACTACTTAAAATCGAATGGATAAAAACATGGCGCAGTTGGCCAGTCTTCATCATGTCCATCGGAATGCCCGTCGGATTCTTCCTCTTGTATTCAGGTATGGAAATGAGTCCTGACCCTGAATCACAAAAAGCCTTTATCTTGTCCTATATGTTGACCATGACTGGATTTTCTATGTCTAGCTTTGGTTTCTTTACCTTCCCCTACATGCTTAGAGAGGATCAAACCGATCATTGGCTAACCTACATCGAACATTCAAAAATCAGTATTCAGGCCTACTACCTCTCTAAAATCTTTCGAGTTCTTATGAACTTTATGGTAGCCATCCTAGTGACTTTCTGTGTAGGAGCTTTTGTGCGTGATGTTAAGATGCCATTATCACATTGGCTCGGTTCAGGTGCTCTTTTACTCTTGTCAAGTCTAGTCTTCCTATCCTTTGGCTTACTCCTGGCCCAAATTAAATCTCAACAAATCATGGCTATCGTCGGAAATATCGTCTTTCTTGGTCTAGCTATTATTGGTGGTTCTTGGATGCCAGTAACCTTGTTTCCAAAATGGGTTCAGCACATTTCGGAGTGGACACCTATCTACCATATCAATCAGTTGGTAGTCAATTTCGCAAAAAAAGGGGAATTTTCATGGAAATCACTCATTTTTATCTTGGTCTATGCTACAATAGCTACAGGCTTAGCCCTTTTTATTAAATCTTACAGAGAAAGTGACCATGTTTAGAACTTACCAGAAAAATGATTTCGCTTATTTTGTTAGTCTGATTTTCCTTGTCTTTCCAGTATTGGGAGTCTTTGGTGGGTATTTTCCAGTTTGGACCATAGTTTTGACTGGACTGTTTACCATAGCTTATCTCCTGATGGTATATTTGAAAAAAGCTTATAGTAAGTGGATTCCCTTTCTGTGGTTTTACACTCTAGCTTACATTATCTTTATGACCCTGACCTTCCAGGGGGGGATGATGTGGTTTATTTTTTTCAACGTCAATCTTCTCGTTTGGCGCTTTGAGGATAGCATATCATCTTATCGCTTCTTATCCTTTCTAGCGACACTCTTGATTTTGACGTTATCATCCTTCCTATTGACAGACGATTTGGGTACCCACCTCATGTCTATGGCTATTCTCCTCTTTTCGTTGGGAATGTACTATTTTCAAAACCGTATACGTCAGGAGAGAAAGATGGAAGAAGCCAACCGTACCATCAATATCCTATCAGCTGAAAATGAACGTAATCGTATTGGTCGTGACTTGCACGATACCTTAGGGCATACCTTTGCCATGATGAGTCTTAAAACCGAGTTGGCTTTGAAACAGATGGACAAGGAGCAGTATGAAGCTGCTAGAAAGAATCTGGAAGAATTGAACCAGATTAGCCGAGACTCCATGTATGAGGTGCGTGAGATTGTCAATAAGCTCAAGTACCGAACGGTGGCCGAGGAGCTACTGGAACTTGAGCGGCTCTTTGACCTATCTGATATCGTCCTGACCGTGGATAGTAGCCTTGATTTAGACAGCCTGTCACCCGTTAGTCAGTCTACCTTGTCCATGGTGCTTCGTGAACTGGCTAATAATGTCATCAAACATAGCCAGGCCGATAGCTGTCAGATTCGTCTAAACCGTAATCATGGTATTGTTCTTGAGTTTGAAGATGATGGTTGCGGATTTGAGGAAGTCACAGGACAAGAACTACACAGTATCAGAGAGCGTCTCAGTTTGGTAGATGGAGACTTGGAAATCCTGTCACAATCGCATCCAACAATCATTCGTGTGCATTTGAAAGAGGGAAGAAAAGCATGAAATTATTAGTTGCCGAAGACCAGTCAATGTTGAGGGATGCCCTCTGCCAACTTCTCATGTTGGAAGATGATGTCGAAGAGGTCCATGCGGCCAGTGATGGTCAAGAAGCCATTGCTCTCTTGGAAAAAGAAGAAGTCGACGTAGCCATTTTAGACATTGAAATGCCAGTTAAAACAGGCCTTGATGTCCTTGAGTGGATCCGTGCCAACCAAAGAGAAACGAAGGTCGTTATTGTGACCACCTTCAAACGTAAAGGCTATTTTAAACGAGCCCTTGCAGCCCAGGTGGATGCCTATGTGCTCAAAGAGCGTTCCATCAGTGACCTCATGGCGACCATCCATACCGTCCTAGCAGGTCAAAAGGAGTACTCACCAGAGCTTGTCGAAGGTGTCGCCTTTGACAATAATCCACTCAGTCAACGTGAACAAGAAGTCTTGGCCATGGTTGCCCAAGGTTCAACCAACCAAGAAATCGCTGAAAGCCTCTTTCTTTCAAATGGAACTGTCCGAAATTACATGACAGCCATCCTGACTAAACTTGATGCAGGCAACCGAACAGAAGCCGTCCGCATTGCCAAAGAAAAAGATTGGTTGGGATGAGGAGAAATAGATAAGAATTAAGTCACCATATGGTGGCTTTTTTGTGGCTTATAATCTATCTAAACATTTACAAGCAAGAATGAGAGAAGCTGAAATGAGCCTCTACAGGAATATGTAGAGGCTTTGATGAATTATTGAATTGTGTCATTTTGTTTAGTGAATTAGACGGGTGGTTTTGATTTTTTCAAGTATCAAAACTATTTTCTC
Organism: Streptococcus sp. SV2; assembly: GCF_030440175.1. NCBI lineage: Bacteria > Bacillati > Bacillota > Bacilli > Lactobacillales > Streptococcaceae > Streptococcus > Streptococcus sp. SV2. The sequence goes on along the minus strand of NZ_JAQFJQ010000023.1, from coordinate 21,726 downwards.
TTTTTCGAGAATAACACTTGGTTTCCTTTTTTAACTGCTTTATAATAGAGTAATACGGAGGTCTTCTGCTGTGATAAAGAAGGCAGATTTTAGGAGATGAGAAATTGGCTTTTTGTGTTTAGAGGACACGGTTTGTTGATTTTTTACTGTAGGAGATAGATATGGCAATGATAGAAGTGAAACATCTTCAGAAAAATTTTGTGAAGACAGTCAAGGAACCGGGGTTGAAGGGGGCTTTGCGTTCCTTTATTCATCCTGAAAAGCAGACCTTTGAAGCGGTCAAGGATTTGACCTTTGAGGTGCCCAAGGGGCAGATTCTAGGTTTTATCGGGGCAAATGGTGCTGGGAAGTCGACCACCATTAAAATGCTGACAGGAATTTTGAAACCGACATCTGGTTTTTGTCGGATTAATGGCAAGATTCCACAGGATAATCGCCAGGATTATGTCAAGGATATTGGGGTTGTTTTTGGACAACGAACTCAGCTATGGTGGGACTTGGCACTGCAAGAGACCTACACGGTTTTGAAAGAAATCTATGATGTACCGGACTCGCTTTTCCATAAGCGCATGGACTTTTTGAATGAAGTTTTGGATTTGAAGGAATTTATCAAGGATCCTGTGAGGACTCTTTCACTAGGTCAACGGATGCGGGCGGATATTGCGGCTTCCTTGCTTCACAATCCCAAGGTTCTCTTTTTAGATGAGCCGACCATTGGTTTGGATGTGTCGGTCAAGGATAACATTCGCCGGGCTATTACTCAAATCAATCAAGAGGAAGAAACAACTATTCTCTTGACCACTCACGATCTGAGTGACATTGAGCAACTCTGTGATCGGATTTTTATGATTGATAAGGGGCAAGAGATTTTTGATGGAACGGTTAGCCAGCTCAAGGAAACCTTTGGCAAGATGAAGACTCTCTCTTTCGATCTGATACCAGGTCAAAGTCATCTCATCTCTCATTATGAAGGCTTGCCTGATATGACCATCGATAGACAAGGAAATACTCTCAATATTGAATTCGATAGTTCCCGCTACCAGTCGGCCGATATTATCAAGCAAACCTTATCTGATTTTGAAGTCCGTGATTTGAAGATGGTAGATACGGATATTGAAGATATTATCCGTCGCTTCTATCGAAAGGAGCTCTAAGATGGTCAAATTGTGGAGACGGTATAAACCCTTTATCAATGCAGGGATTCAGGAGTTGATTACCTATCGAGTCAACTTTATTCTCTATCGGATTGGCGATGTCATGGGAGCTTTTGTGGCCTTTTATCTCTGGAAGGCTGTGTTTGACTCCTCCCAGGAGCCTTTGATTCAGGGCTTCAGTATGGCAGATATCACCTTCTACATCATCATGAGTTTTGTGACCAATCTCTTGACCAGGTCTGATAGCTCCTTTATGATTGGGGAGGAGGTCAAGGATGGCTCCATTATCATGCGCTTGCTGAGACCAGTGCATTTTGCGGCCTCTTACCTTTTCACCGAACTTGGCTCCAAGTGGTTGATTTTTATCTCTGTTGGACTGCCATTTTTAAGTGTCATTATTTTGATGAAAATCCTGTCTGGGCAAGGGATTGTAGAAGTGCTGGGATTAACTGTTCTATATCTTTTTAGCTTAACGCTCGCCTATCTAATTAACTTTTTCTTTAACATCTGCTTTGGATTTTCAGCATTTGTCTTTAAAAATCTTTGGGGTTCCAATCTACTCAAGACTTCCATAGTGGCCTTTATGTCTGGAAGTTTGATTCCCTTGGCTTTCTTTCCAAAGGTGGTTTCAGCTATTCTCTCCTTCTTGCCTTTTTCATCCTTGATTTACACTCCGGTTATGATCATTGTTGGGAAATACGATGCCAGTCAGATTCTTCAAGCGCTTTTGCTCCAGATCTTCTGGCTTATAGTGATGGTGGGCTTGTCTCAGTTGATTTGGAAACGAGTCCAGTCATTTATCACTATTCAAGGAGGTTAGTATGAAAAAATATCAACGCATGCATCTGATTTTTATCAGACAATACATCAAGCAAATCATGGAATACAAGGTGGATTTTGTGGTAGGTGTCTTGGGAGTCTTTCTGACTCAAGGTCTGAACCTCTTGTTTCTCAATGTTATCTTTCAACATATCCCATCCCTAGAAGGTTGGACTTTTCAAGAGATTGCCTTTATCTACGGATTTTCCTTGATTCCCAAGGGATTGGACCATCTCTTTTTTGACAATCTCTGGGCCTTAGGTCAACGACTAGTCCGAAAAGGGGAATTTGACAAGTATTTGACTCGTCCTATCAACCCTCTCTTTCATATTCTGGTTGAGACCTTTCAGATTGATGCCTTGGGGGAACTTTTGGTCGGTTGCATTCTATTGGGAACAACAGTATCAAGCATTGCTTGGACGATTCCCAAATTCCTGATTTTCCTAGTCTGTATTCCATTTGCTACCTTGATTTATACTTCCTTGAAAATAGCGACAGCCAGTATCGCTTTTTGGACTAAACAGTCAGGCGCCATGATTTATATTTTTTATATGTTCAATGATTTTGCCAAGTACCCGATTTCCATTTACAATTCGCTCCTTCGTTGGTTGATCAGTTTTATCGTGCCATTTGCCTTTACGGCTTACTATCCTGCCAGTTATTTCTTGCAGGGTAAGAATGGGCTCTTTAATATCGGTGGTTTGATTCTGATTTCCCTTGTCTTCTTTTTCATTTCCCTCAAACTCTGGGATAGGGGCTTGGATGCCTACGAAAGTGCTGGATCATAAGGGGGAAAGTAAGACTAAAATCAAGAAAGGAACTTATGATGTTTACAATTGAAGAAGTCAAGGATGAAGATCAAAAAATGGCAGTTGTTGATGAGGTTTTAAAGGATTTGCCAGAATGGTTTGGAATACCTGAAAGCACGCAAGCCTACATCGAAGGAGCCAAAGATTTGCAAGTTTGGGCAGCCTATCAGGAGAGTGATTTGACTGGATTTGTAAGCTTGTCCTATTCTAGTGAAGAGTGTGCAGAGATTGATTGTCTCGGCGTAAAAAAAGCTTATCAAGGTCAAGGAATTGGAAGGAAATTAATTACGACTATAGAAAGAGAAGCAGGCAAACAAGTGGACTACCTACAGGTAAAAACAGTGGCAGAAGGTTCAAATAAAGATTATGACCGAACAAATGTCTTTTATCGAAGTGTTGGTTTTAAAAAATTAGAGATTTTTCCTCAACTATGGGATCCCCAAAATCTTTGCCAGATTTTGATAAAGAAAATCGTTTAAAACTTCCTGACAAAAAATTGAGAGTGCTATACTATAAAAGTGTTAGCCAATTTAGCTCAGTTGGTAGAGCAAGGCACTCGTAAAGCTTAGGTCAGGAGATTTTGATGCTGTCATAAAGGATGCTAGAGAAGCAATCAGTCAGACGGAATTAAAGCAGAAATATAAGAACTTTTTGAGAGTTATCTCATTCTTTCAATCGTGCAGATAGATCCTGATTTGTCCAGAGAATAGCTAGAGGCTCAGTTAACCACAGACTCTACACTAGCTGAGAAAACTAAAAAGGTCTGTCTCGCTCTTTATGATTTAACCAATCGAAATAAAGATTAATTGGAAGTGCCTAAAAAGCACAAGGAATTATTGATAAGGTAAAAATGAAAAAATCAATCTTTAAAGCAAGTTTTGAAGAGAGTTTAAATCTATTAGATGATAGTGTCTCAGGAAAATTTGCACAGGAAAATTATCAGGATGCTCTAAAAAAAGAAAAATATAGAGGGACCTTTAAGTCGTATGTTTGGTTAGTGATTTTGACAATCTTATTTATAATGGGTCCCAATTGGTTGATTGTTGCTTTAAATAATTATTTATTTTATCATGCTAATCCTAAAGATTTAACAGTAGGCCTATCCGAGGTTAATTTTCTTCCCTACTGGGTGTTTTGGATGGGGTTGGCAATATGGCTTTTACTGATTATATTAGGAAAGCGATTCAACCAACAGTTCATTTTGATCTATAGAGGTCAGTTTCATTTTATGGTTTCTTTTATAATATGGCTGCTAATTGAACTTAATCTTTTCTTGATGAATTTACTTTATGGTCTTGTTGGCTATGTGGGAATGTTTGTTTTTGAAGGACTAATTCTTTTCACAATCATTTATATGATACGTGATAAGTCTACCTCATTGCTAAATTTATTATACGGTGGTACTGAAATAGAGAGTCCGACCGATAGAGTGTTTAATAGAGTATTTAGGTTCATTGTCAAGTATGGTGGAATAGTCGTAGCACTCTGGATAATTTTTCGTACGATATTTTCGGATTCAATAAGAAATGCAGATAGTCTGATTGGAGGATTAAGCGTTCTATTTTTATTCCTAGTGTGCAATATACTAATTGCTGCCTTTGAAATTTATTTCATGTTTCCCTATATGTTGCAAGCCTACTACAAATGGAAATATCCTGAAGAATACCGTGACTGGGAAGGCAAGTCAGCAGAAAAATGGTATGGGAAGAAGCATAAGGGCAAGTTTAAGTGAAAACTTAACCCAAGGAAGTCATTATAATGGCCTCCTTTTTTATTGCTCCAAATACTGTACAATAGAGCAATAATAGGTGTCTACAGTCATGAAACAATCTCAATTTGCGAGGGTGCTAGCCAGCAGATTTTCTTTTCAAATATTATTTAGAATATTAAAAATGTTATAATAGGAGATGAGAAAGGGGGAGTCGATGATGAAAATTATAGCAATCAATCCTATTTCGTTTAAAAAAAGAATGATTGAATTTCTATTCGATTATCTTTTTATTATAGCTTATTTAGCTCTTCTGTTTTTAGGTTCTATGCTTATATACATTATTTTTTTTAATGGCGTCCCAGAGTTTACAGAAATTCAGTCGCAGTGGCTTGTATTTTTCACCTCTGTTTTGCCAATCATGCTCCTTTTCACATTCTTGGATTATGCAAAAAATGGGAGTTTTGGGAAGACAAAAGCAGGACTTCAACTGGTCTACCAGAAAAAAACAGTTCAGGCTAGCTTGATCAGAAATACCATTAAATTTTTACCTTGGCAACTCGGTCATATGGGCACGATTCATGGTTTCTATAGTAATTTTGATGTATTGTCCATTATCCTCTCTATTTCGGCGACTCTCCTCGCAGTTTCCTTACTGGCAATGACGATGTTTAGAAAAGATAAGAGGCATCTTGGCGACCTGCTAGCCCATACGCAAGTGCAACTAAAAGGTGAATAAAATATAGATTGTTTACTTGGTCCATAAGTAAAAATTGAAACGAAACTAAGGAAGTCATCATAATGACCTCCTTTTTCTATTGCTTCAATTACTGTATAATAGAATCTACAGGAGTTTACAATTATGAAACAATCTCAATTTGCGAGGGCGATTTGGTATGGTATTCTTGGTGCTCTCTTTTTTGCTTTTACTTTTATTTTCAACCGTAGTATGAACCTTTCAGGTGGGTCCTGGATGTGGAGTGCTAGTCTACGCTATTTGTTTAGCTTGCCTATGCTGGCTGTTTTGGCCTGGCGTAAGGGTGAGCTGGTAGGTGTTCTGTCTGCCATTAAGAAAGCACCCCTGACTTGGTTGATTTGGAGTACGGTTGGTTTTGGGCTTTTCTATGGGCCACTGTCTCTAGCCTCCATTTATGGTGAGTCCTGGTTTGTGGCAGCCACTTGGCAGATTACCATTCTAGCTGGTCTGCTCTTGACACCTCTCTTTGGTCAGAGGGTACCTGGTAAGCAACTGCTTATGACATTGGTTATCCTTTTAGGTATTATTCTCATCCAGATTCCTTACTTTGGTAGTGGTCTTGGTAGCGGTGTGGTTCGTGCCAGTCTCTTGATTTTACTGGCTGCTTTTGCCTATCCTTTGGGCAATCGTAAGATGATGGTCCACTGTAAAGAGGATCAGCTTTCAACGACGCAGCGCGTGTTTGGGATGACCTTGATGAGTACGCCTTTTTGGGTGATCTTATCAGTTTTTGCTGTAACGGATTCTGGACTTCCATCAGGGGGACAGATTTTACAATCTTTAATTGTAGCTGTCTTTTCTGGAGTTGTCGCAACCTTGCTTTTCTTCGAGGCGACTAATCTGGTTAAGCATAACCATAAGCAACTGGCAGTAGTTGAGGCTACTCAGGCTGGTGAAGTTCTCTTTACCCTCTTGGGTGGTTGCCTCTTCCTCGGAGATAGTCTACCTAGCCTTTTGGGATTCCTTGGGATTGCTATTGTAACCATTGGTATTATTGGAAATAGCCTGCTAACAGGCTCAGATTAAGCATAAGTATGAGACTTTCGAATGGAAAATTCGGAAGTTTTTTATTTATATGAAAAATATTACAGAAAAAGATGGTATTTTCAGATTATAGTGATATAATGATATTAAAAGTAAGCGTTTACCGTTTTAATGTAAACCCTAAAGATATTTCCGGAAACTTTGATAGGCTTATTAATAAAGGCGAATGTATTGACTTTGAATTTTCATGAAAACTGAGTTAACATTTAATGTTGCTCTAAAGAAGGAGAAGAGTCATGAATGATACTGTTTGTAAAAATTGGTTTATGCGCAAAAGTGGGAAGACTTGGGTCTACGGCTGTGCCTTGGTAAGTTTTGCAGGTTTGGCCCTGGCTGGTCCTGTCTATGCGGACCAAGTGGAACAGGCAACTGTGAGCCAAGTATCTCAAGAAGTGGTAGCTCAAACTGACCATCAAGTTACCCCTCAAGCAGAGCTTGCTCCTAGCACGACCAAGGAAGTCCCCCAAGTGGTAGAGCCTAGCCCGTCCCTTGTTTCCGAATCTGCTAAAACAGCTCAAGAGAATCCTACTCAGCCTAGCCCTGACCAGTCAAAAGAAGTACAAACACAGGCTAGTGAGGCTGAGAAAGTGACTAACCAAGCGCAAGAAGCCGATTTGAATCAGACCAGTCAAGAACAATCTCCAGTTGTAACGAATAGCACCAGTCCTGTTCATGTGACAGCAGAAAAAACGGATTTGCCTAATAATGAAGCGGTTACCAATCTAGAAGGGATGACCGCAGACCAAAATGGCCACTGGGAAATGCAGGCTGATGGTATTCATTCAGAAGCCAAAGACAAGGGAGACTCTTTCCTTTATTCTCAATCCGAGGGCAAGAATTTTATCTATTCAACGGATGTAACCTTCAAGGAAGCTGGTGGTGCAGCTGCCCTCATTTTCCGTGGTAACAATGATAGTAGCGATAAAAATATGTACGGGGTCAACGTAGACTCTGGTAACCATAAGGTTAAGTTTTGGCGTTGGGTCAATAATCATGATATTCAACTTGTAGACGAAAAAGATGTAACACCGACTGCCGATGAAACCTACAATCTTAGAGTAGTTGCGGCTAATCAGTGGCTTTCTTACTATGTCAATGATGTGCTTGTCGCAAGTACAGGTGATGCTGTCCTTCAAAAAAGTGACAAGGGTCAACCTCAAGTCCTTCCAGAAGGGTACTTTGGACTTCTTAATTGGAATGCCAATGTCATTTTCAAAAACACCCGCTATGTTAATCTTGATGATGCCAGTCTTCCTTTGATTGACAATCTTGTGGTGACCTCAAAGACAGGTTCTGTTGAAAAACAAGCCCAATTCTTCTCTGAAGAACCACTCCATATCCAATATGTGGGACACAATGCTGAGACAGTAGGCTTTGACATCACTAAGCATAATCCCAATGCTGTTATCAAGGTAGAGGATGCCAAGGGAAATGTCTACACAGATATTTCACAATTGCCAGTGGCTGTAGGTGCTAATTACTTTATTATTGAAAGTAGTGTGACCGATTCGCTTGGTCGTCCTGTGACCTTGACTTATCGTGTTAATATCCACCGTAGACAAAGTGATGATGTGTATTACAACGAGCTTTATCGTAATCAGTATCATTATTCTGTCAAGGATGGCTGGGCTAATGACCCTAATGGCTTGGTCTTCTACAAGGGACGTTACCATCTCTTCTATCAATTTTACGATGATACCAAATGGGGTCCAATGCACTGGGCCCATGCGACAAGCCGAGACTTGCTACATTGGGATGAAGAGCCGATAGCCTTCTATCCAGATGCAACAGGTCACATGTTCTCAGGCTCTGTCGTGGTTGATAGTACCAATAGCTCAGGCCTCTTCAAATCTCCGGAAGGTGGCCTAGTAGCTATTATCACTTCAAATGGTAATGGGCAACGGATTAAGATTGCCTATAGTGAGGACGAGGGGAGAACTTGGCAAAAATATGACAAAGTAGTTGCTGACTGGTCTCAGGACCCACTTCAAAACCAAGATTTCCGTGACCCTAAGGTCTTCCGCTGGGATAACCAATGGTTTATGGTCCTTGCTGGTGGTCCACTCCGCATTTATTCTTCACAAGACTTGAAGAACTGGCAAGTTGAAACAACCTACAAGGATTTGCATACAGAATGCCCTGACCTCTATCCGATTGTAGCCAATGATGGGGCTCTCAAGTGGGTTCTCTCACGTGGTGGTCGTTCTTACAAGGTTGGTGATTTTAAACAAGTGGATGGCAAGTGGGCCTTTGTAGCTGATGATGTCTACCAAGACCATGACGAAATCATGAATTTTGGTAAGGATTCCTATGCTGCCATGACTTACTATGTTCATGATTTTGGGACAACTGAGCATCCAAACATCCCTCAATTGACTGAAATCAACTGGATGAACACTTGGGAAGATTATTGCAATCTGGTTGCAGATACTGTTGGTCAAAAATTTAATGGTACCTTTAACCTTAACCTTGACCTTGGTTTGGTTAAATCAGGCGACCGTTACCTCTTAACACAAACACCTGTTAAGGCCTATGAAAGCCTTCGTGATACAGATAATGCCCAGTATTTTGAAAATGTCAGAGTAGCTTCTGACAATGAACTGCTTAAAGATTTCACAGGTGACACTTATGAAGTGGTTTCTCACTTTGTACCAGGGAAGGACACGACAGCAGTTGGCTTTAACCTTCGCGTCGGTGATGGTCAAGCTACAAAGGTCGTTTACGATTTAACCAAGGAAACTTTGTCTATTGACCGTAGCCAATCTGGTACGATTCTTTCTGATGCCTTTGCTAAGGTGAATAGCCAACAAGTGACTCGCAATGAAGATGGTTCTATTGACTTGCATCTTTATGTGGATCGTGCGAGTGTGGAAGTCTTTGCTAAGGGTAATACGGTGGCAGGTGCTAACCAGATTTTCCCAAGTCCAAGAGCCGTTGGAGCAAGTGTCTTGGTTGAAGGTGGTCCAGCTAAAGCAAACATTGCTATTTATCCAATTAAGAGTACTTGGACTGACAAGAAGGAAGTCACTAAGGCCGTTGCCATGAACACCACAGTTGCAGGTGATTTGACCCTCGAAGTTGGTCAAAGTAAGGATTTGCAGGTTTACCTCGCACCCGCTTCTGAAGAGCAAGATGTGACATGGACGGTCAGTGATCCAAGTTTGGTGTCCTATACTGAACATGACAATAAACTTTCTCTCAAAGCTCTTCATAAAGGTCATCTCACTGTTACAGCAACCTCAGTTGAAAATCCTTCATTGAGTAAGACCTTTAAGATTGCCATCACTCTCAATAATTTTGCGACCAACCTTAAAGGCTTGAAAGCTGTCACTGGTAATTGGTATATTGATGACGATACCCTTTACGACAGCAATGTCAGTGCCAATGACTTCTTCATGGCCTATGAAAGTAATGGCTTCAAGCAATTTGACTATGATATCGATGTCAAATACCAACATGGTTTGGTCAACCTTTTTGTAGCTGCGGAACGTGAAGAACCAGGTCGTGCCTACTCTGTCCAATTTGCTGACAACGATACTGTACGTCTCTTCCGTTTTGGTGCTGAAACCATCGCTGAAGCTCATCTGGATAAAGCAATCAATGATGGTCAGTACCACCACGTCAAGGTTGAAAAGGGCAAGGACACCATGACAGTCTATGTCGATGGTAAGGAAGTGCTCCATCATCAATTTGATGCCGTGGATAATTACTTCAATCAAGCCCATGTAGGTGTCGGTCTTTGGGATGGAGCAGTAGAATTCAAAAACTTCTTCGTTACTGAAAAAATGACAAACACAAGCAGTGACACCACTGACGAACCGATCAAACCTGATCCTCAACCACAACCTAGTCCAGAACCAAGTCCGGAAAATAAACTAGATGAACCTGAGCATCAACCTGAGGTTGCTCCAGAGCCTGAACCAACTGGACAAAATAATAGCCATGACAATACAAGTACAGTACCAAATCCATCTCAGGATAATACTGGTAAGGAAGAAGAAAGTAAGGCTCCAGTGGAAACACCTAAGACTGTCACTCCACTAGTTGAGAACCTTCTCAAAAAATTCAACGCATTTAGTCTCTCAACTTTTCTTGCAAGTATTGCCAAAGAAACATGGCACTTTTTGACAAAATGGCTATTCAGCTAAGATCAAAACGTTGAAAAGGCTGTATAAGAAGAAAAAACTTAGAAGCATTCATACTTCTAAGTTTTTTTGTGATTATTCTAAAAAATCAACCAAAGATTTCTTTTGCTAATGCTTTTCCTTTCGGAGTTGCTGCTAAGCCACCTTCAGCAGTTTCACGGAAGGCAGTTGGCATGGCTGAACCTACCTGATACATAGCGTCAACAACCTGGTCGACTGGAATGGCAGATGTGATACCTGCCAAGGCCATATCGGCAGCTACTAGGGCAAAGCTTGCTCCCATAGCATTACGTTTGACACAAGGAACTTCGACCAATCCGGCTACTGGGTCGCAAATGAGTCCCAACATATTCTTAAGCACAAAGCAGATGGCCTGGCTGGCTTGGAAAGGTGTTCCACCAGCAGCCATTGTAATAGCGGCAGCAGCCATAGCAGAGGCGGAACCGACTTCAGCTTGGCAGCCTCCCTCGGCACCAGATATCGAGGCATTATTTGCGATGACTAAGCCAAATGCACCAGCAGTAAAGAGAAAATCCAATTGTTGTGATTCGGTTAAGCCCAGTTTTTCGATAGCAGTTGTAAGAACAGCAGGTAGACAACCAGCTGATCCAGCAGTTGGTGTGGCACAAACCAAGCCCATCTTGGCGTTAGATTCATTGACTGCCATGGCATTTCTAGCAGCACCTAAGACGGCAGAATCAGCCAAGGTCTTTCCATTTTTGATATAGGCATCCAGTTTGGCAGCGTCTCCCCCGGTTAAGCCAGTTGGTGATTTCTCAGGAGACAAACCAGCCTGAACAGACTCCTTCATCACTTCAAGATTTCGAGCCATCAGAGCTAGGATTTCAGGACGTTCCCGTCCAGTTAGCTCTGTCTCTGTAGCAATCATGAGTTTGGCGATATTACCTTGGTAATCTCGGTCAGCTTGTTGAACTAATTCTTCAATAGTGTAAAACATGCAATCCCCCTCTTAGCTGAAAAAGTTGACATTATGTAGATGAGGAATTCTAGCGATTTCAGTGACGGCCTCATCACACTGGTGCGAGTCAATTTCGATAATCATAATGGCCTTTTCACCGGCGTTTTCCCGAGTAACAGTCATTTGGGCGATATTGATGCCATATCGCGACAAAATATCTGTGACAAGGGCAATCATTCCTGGAACGTCTTGGTGGACAATGATGAGAGTTGGTGTATTCATCTTGAGATTGACCGCAAAACCATTGAGTTCAGTTACTTGGATATTCCCTCCACCGATAGAAACACCTGTGGCAGAAATGTTTTTTTTATCATTTTTTAAGGTAATACGAGTCGTATTGGGATGTGGCGCATTACTATCCTTGTTGATTTTCCAGTAGACCTTAATGCCTTTTTCGTATGCGATATCCAGAGCGCGTGGAATGTCAGGGTCGTCCGTTTCCATACCTAAAATACCAGCCACTAGAGCCACATCAGTCCCATGACCTCGATAGGTTTTGGCAAAGGAATTAAAAAGTTGAAATTCTACCTCAGTCGGTGTTTCACCAAAGATGGCAGAAACAATCTTTCCAATACGAACAGCTCCTGCAGTATGACTAGAGGAAGGCCCGACCATGACAGGTCCAATGATGTCAAAAACGGATTGAAATTTTAAATTTTTCATAACACGCCTCGTTTGATTAATCTTGTATTTTCAGTATACCACGAATTAGAGAGATTCGCTGTTTAAGTAAAAATCTATAGGAATAGTAAAAAAACAACCGACTTTAAGTTTTCTTTAAGGTTCAATGGATATAATAGCAGTCTATTAAGTAAGCAATACTTATTTTTCATAAATCTGAGAGGGCGGCCTGCGGGTCGCCCTTTTGTGTTTCTTTCTTTATATGTAGCTGGATTGTGGTAAAATAGAGCCTAAAGATTTTCCAGTTAGAAAGGATATACCATGACCTACACCCATTTACTTTTCGACCTTGACCACACCCTCCTAGATTTTGACCGTGCTGAAGATTTGGCTTTGACCTACCTTCTTGAAGAGGCTGGGGTGGCTTCACGAGATCTTAAAGTTTACAAGGATCACTATATTCCCATGAACCGTTCCATGTGGGAAGATCTTAATCATGGTTTAATCACTAAGCCTGAGTTGCTTCGCACGCGCTTTTCGCGTCTTTTTGACCATTTTGGACAGGAGGTTGATGGTAGTCACTTAGCAGGCCGTTACCAACATTTCTTGAGTCAACAGGGGCAGGAGTTGCCTCAGGCCCATGCTTTCTTATCAAACGTTAAAGACCGTGGCCACAAGATTTATGCAGCGACTAACGGTGTTAGCTATATTCAACGTGGTCGTCTGCAGGCTTCGAGTATTTTACCTTTCTTCGACGATGTTTTCATCTCTGATGAGGTGGGTGCCCACAAACCGTCTACAGACTTTTTTGATAAAATTGCCAATCAGGTCCATGATTTTCACCCAAGCTCAGCTCTCATGATTGGTGATAGTCTAACTGCTGATATCCAGGGTGGTAATAATGCGGGTATTGATAGTGTCTGGTTCAATCCAAGTAACCTAGTCAATGAGACTCCAGCTGTTCCAACCTATCAAGTCAAAAGTTATGAGGAAATCCTGAAGATTTTGTCCAAGTAAAGCTATGATAGCCATGATTCCGAAGAGCTTTTTAGCTCTTTTTTTGCTACAATGAAAGCATGAATGATCTGATTAAACATAAGTTGGAACTGCTCCCAAGCAACCCGGGGTGCTATCTCCACAAGGACAAATTCGGCAATATTATTTATGTCGGTAAGGCTAAAAATCTCAAAAATCGTGTGCGTAGCTATTTTCGTGGAAGTCATGATACCAAGACGGAGCTTTTGGTATCTGAGATTGCAGACTTTGAATTTATCGTAACCGAGTCTAATATCGAGGCCCTGCTTTTGGAAATTAACCTCATCCAAGAGAATATGCCTAAATTTAACATTCGCCTCAAGGATGATAAATCGTATCCTTTTATCAAGATTACCAAGGAGCTCTATCCAAGGCTTTTGATTACCCGCCAGGTCAAAAAGGATGGTGGTCTTTATTTCGGCCCTTATCCAGACTCTGGTGCAGCCAATGAAATCAAGAAGCTTTTGGACCGTATTTTCCCCTTTAAGAAATGTAAAAATCCTGCCAACAAGGTCTGTTTTTATTACCATATTGGTCAATGTAATGCCCACACCATCTGTCACACCACTGAGGATTATTGGCAAGGTTTGGTTGAGGATGTCAAGAATTTCCTAAACGGTCATGATGATAAAATCGTTAATCAGCTTAAGGCCAAGATGAAGGATATGTCTGACCAGATGGAGTTTGAGCGTGCTGCGGAGTATCGCGATTTGATTGAGGCGGTTTCGACGCTTAGGACCAAGCAAAGGGTTATCCGTCAAGACATGCAGGACCGTGATATCTTCGGTTACTACGTGGATAAGGGGTGGATGTGTGTTCAGGTTTTCTTTGTTCGCCAAGGGAAACTCATTCAGCGTGATGTCAATATGTTCCCTTATTATAATGATGCTGAGGAAGATTTCCTAACCTATATGGGTCAGTTTTATCTGGATAGTCGTCATCTCAAGCCTAAGGAGATTTTCATTCCAGGAGACATTGATCAAGAGTCTGTTGAGGCTCTAGTTGGAGATGAGGTCAAGATTTTCAAACCTCAACGGGGAGAGAAGAAGCAGTTGGTTAATCTAGCGGCGAAAAATGCTCGTGTCAGTTTGACCCAAAAATTTGATCTCCTCGAAAAAGACTTGGCTAAGACCCAAGGAGCCATTGAAAATCTAGGCAAACTCATGGGAATTCCGACACCGGTCCGCATCGAGTCCTTCGATAACTCTAACATCATGGGAACGAGTCCTGTATCCGCCATGGTCGTCTTTGAGAATGGGAAACCCAATAAAAAAGAGTACCGCAAATACAAGATTAAGACGGTTGAAGGGCCTGACGACTATGCCAGCATGCGTGAGGTCATTCGTCGCCGTTATAGTCGTGTCAAACGCGATGGGCTAACGCCACCAGATCTTATTATCATGGATGGTGGTCAAGGACAGGTCAATGTGGCCAAGGATGTCCTGCGTAATGAATTGAATCTCTCGATCCCAGTTGCGGGGCTTCAGAAAAATGACAAGCACCAAACCAACGAATTGCTCTTTGGGGATCCCTTGCAGGTCATTGATTTGCCACGGCAATCCGAGGAATTTTTCCTCCTTCACCGTATTCAGGATGAAGTTCACCGTTTTGCTATCACCTTCCACCGTCAAGTTCGTAGTAAAAATAGTTTCAGCTCCAAACTTGATGGAGTGGAGGGGCTAGGACCTAAGCGCAAACAAAAACTCCTCAAACACTTCAAGTCTATGACAGCTATCCAAAAAGCTACCGTTGAGGATATCCAAGCCCTTGGCATTCCTGAAAAAGTAGCACAGGCCCTATTGGATAAGTTAGGCGAAGATAACAATTAAAGAAACTTAAATTCATTAAGCCATTTTTTTGTTATAATAAGAATAATTAAAAAGGGAAAGGAGTCCTGCTATCAAAAACGAAGCTAAAATTGAACGTCTTTATGATAGGGGGCGTCGTGGCTTTCTTCGAGGTATCTTTAGTCGTGCTACGATTATCTTCCTTATCATCTTACTGCAGCTTGTTGTTGTAGCTATGTCTTACCTTTGGTTGAGTCAGTATAGAGTGCACCTGCAGGTGACAGAAGTGGTCCTTCGTATTCTAGCCATCATCTATCTCTTCCAAAGTGATATGGAATCAACGGCTGTTAATACTTGGTTGCTGATTGTTTTACCTTTCCCTATTATCGGAACCTTACTCCTAGCCTATACAAAACTAGATTTGGGCTATACTGGGATGAAGCGTGCGATTCAGAGCAATATTGACCGCAGTTGTGGAATATTGAAACAGGATGATAAAGCTCTCGAAGAGCTTAAGCAACGTCACACGAGTAACTACAATTTGGTTCAGTATCTTGAAAATGTTAATGGGCATTTTCCTGTCTATCGTCATAGTAAGACGACCTATTTTCCAAGCGGAGAAGCCAAATTTGAGGAAATGAAGAAACAGCTCCTTAAAGCGGAGAAGTACATTTTCTTGGAATATTTCATCATTGACGAAGGTGAGATGTGGGGTGAAATCCTAGCTATCTTGAAACAGAAGGTTCAAGAAGGGGTGGAAGTACGTGTCATGTATGATGGCATGATTGAATTTTCAACCTTGAGTTTCGACTATAAGAAACGTTTGGAGAGAATTGGCATTCAATCTCGTGTTTTTGCGTCAGTAATGCCTTTCTTGTCAACCTATTACAATTACCGTGACCATAGAAAAATCTTGCTGATTGATGGTAAAGTAGCCTTTACAGGTGGGGTTAATCTAGCTGATGAATATATCAACAAGATTGAGCGCTTTGGCCATTGGAAAGATACTGCACTCATGGTTGAGGGTCCAGCGGTTGATACTTTCTTAGTCCTCTTCCTTCAAATGTGGACTTACTCACATGAAACACTGGATGTGACACCATATATGGTTGAGCATGAGACCTTTGATACTCCTGGTTTTGTTGTTCCTTACGGGGATATCCCACTGGATAAGGATAAGGTTGGTGAGAATGTTTATATTGATATTCTTAATCATGCGCGTGATTTTGTTCATATCATGACGCCCTATCTTATTTTAGATGGCGAGTTACTACATGCTTTGAAGTTTGCGGCTGAGCGTGGAGTTGATGTTAGTATCATCATGCCTGGTATTCCTGATAAAAAGTCAGCTTATTACTTAGCTAAGACTTACTACCCAACACTTTTAGCATCTGGTGTTAAGATTTATGAGTATACACCCGGTTTTGTTCACGCCAAGATCTTTGTGAGTGACAATAGTAGGGCTGTTGTAGGAACAATCAACTTGGATTACCGCAGTCTTTATCATCACTTTGAGTGTGCGACTTATCTTTATAGGACGTCATCAGTGGTTTCCATTGAGGAAGATTTCCAAGCGACCAAAGCTAAGTGTCATCGAGTTAGTGTCGCCGAGATTGAAAATCTGCCGTTCCATCAAAAGGCTTTGGGATTATTGACTAGATTAGTTGCTCCGTTGATGTAGTGACAATATCTGTTAGAAGAGGGTTGAGCCCTCTTTTCTTATAGTTTAAAATAAAGGTAATGAAGTCGAAGGAGAAAATGATGTTAACTATTCGTCCAGCCAAGTTATCCGATGCACCAGCTATTCAGGCCATCTATGCACCCTATGTTGAAAAGACAGCTATTACTTTCGAATACGAGGTTCCCAGCGTTCAAGAGTTTGAAGCACGCATCAGCAAGACGCTTGAAAAATTCCCCTATCTAGTGGTAGAAGAGGATGGCCGAGTTCTCGGCTATGCTTATGCTTCAACCTATTATGCTCGTACAGCCTATGATTGGACAACAGAATTGTCCATTTATTTGCACGAAGATGCCCGTGGTCGAGGTTTGGGAAGCCAACTTTACGATGCCCTTGAAAAAGAGTTGAAAAAGCGTGGTTTTCTGCGTTTCTTAGCCTGCATAGCTGTTCCAAATGAGGCTAGTATCGCCATGCATGAAAAACGTGGTTATGTCCAAGCTGCTCATTTTCCAAAAGTGGGCTACAAGTTTGAGCGATGGCATGATATTGTTTGGATGCAAAAGACCTTAGATGGTCCTGTTAGAAAAATAGAAAAATGAGCTATTAGCTATCAATAATACAGGTTAATTGCTCATGCCTTTTACCTATGTTAGAATGACACTAAGACTAAATAAATTGCTGAAAGAGGTCGGAATACAAAGCCGATTTTTTTCATTCTAAAGGAGCCTGTATGTCCCAAGAAATAAGTGCTAGGCTATTGCCTCAGAAGCCGTCTAAATGGGCTAAAATTCTTCTTAATCGCAAAGTACCTATTTTCCTGTTCTTCTTACTGGAATTGGCCTTTCTTGTCTTTTCATATATTAGCCTACAAGAGCATTTCCCATCTATTATCTTATGGGAACACTTATTGAGTGTTTTTACCTTCTTTTATTTGCTCAATCGTTCCATGGACTCTCGTTCCAAACTTTCTTGGTTGATCATTATTGCCCTCTTTCCCATTTTTGGGACAGCTTTGCTCTATTTTTCGCTCGCTGATTTTGGTGTTAGACGTTTGAAAAAGCGTCTTGTGGAAGCAACAGTTCAGGCTTCAGACTATTTGGCTACTGAGCCAGAGGTTGAGGACTATCTTTCTAATAGCGATAGGCAACTGCAAAGACTGGCTTATTTTCTGGAGCATAGTCCTGCTCATTTTCCAATTTATAGAGATACTGAAGTGACTTATTTCCCACTTGGAGATGATATGCTTCCAGCCTTGTTGGAGGATCTGAAAAAGGCAGAGCGTTATATCTTCATGGAATATTTCATCATTGATGAAGGAGTCATGTGGGGAGAGATTTTAGCCATCTTGGAGGAAAAGGCTAAGGAAGGCCTGGACGTTCGTGTCATGTTTGATGGGATGAATGAGATGACCACCTTGTCCTACGATTATATCGAGCGACTGCACAAGGTTGGCATTAAAGCTCAGACCTTCTCACCAGTCAAGCCCATCCTATCAACCTATTACAATTACCGAGACCACCGAAAAATCACAGTGATTGATGGTCAGGTCGCTTATACTGGTGGCGTTAATATTGCTGATGAATATGTCAATAAACGTCAACGTTTTGGACATTGGAAGGACACAGCCCTTCGCCTAGATGGTTCAGCTGTCCAAACGCTAAAAGCTCTCTTTTTGACCATGTGGACGGTGACTGGAGTAGAAGACAAGACAGATATGGAGCACTATCTACAAGAAAAACCTCAAAAAAGCAAGAGTCAGGGTTTGGTTCTCCCTTATGCCAATTCACCTTTGACCTACCACAAGGTTGCAGAAAATGTTTATTTACATCTTCTGAATACATCTACCGATTATGTCTATATCATGACACCTTATCTGATTTTGGATGATGAATTGGTTCAATCTATGACCTTTGCTGCTAGACGAGGTGTAGATGTTCGTATCATTATGCCAGGGATTCCAGATAAGCAGTATGCCTTTGATATTGCGACTACTTACTTTAAACCCTTGTTAGATGCTGGCGTCCGTATTTTTCGATATACACCAGGCTTTGTTCACGCTAAAGTTTATGTTTCGGATGCCAAACAGGCTGTGGTTGGGACCATTAACACAGACTACCGTAGCCTCTATCAAAATTTTGAAAATGGGATTTATCTTTATAAAAATCTAGAAGTGCTTAAGATTGAACAAGATTTTGAAGAAATCCAGGTTCTCTCAGAGGAGGTAACTTTGGAAAGTTTGTCTAAAATACCTATGGCCCATCGTTTAGGTGGCTATCTCTTTTCTCTGATAGGACCTTTAATGTAATTTTACGGATTTCCCCGATTTTTCTTCTGTGGTATAATAAGGCCATAAGATGAATAAGGGGATTTTTTAATGAAAAAAGTAATGGTTTTCTTAGGTGTGACCTTGGTGTCAGGCCTAATTTTGACAACAGCACAAGACATTCAAGCTCAAGAAACGTCTGGGAATATCGTTTCTCTACGAAGCAGACGAGGTGGCTCTCGTTCTTCAAACAGGGGTAGCAGAAGCGGATCCAAATCAGGCTTTGGTTCTAGCAAGGGACATCATTATGATAGTGATTCAGGAAAAGGTTTTAAGTCTGATAGTGGGGCCAGTAAGAGCTACAAGTCAAGTAGTGACCATGACAATTACGCTAGTTCTAGCAGCTCGCATAGTTCGGGTGCGGACAGTGATACTAGCTCTAAATCAAGTAGCAGTCAGAGGCATTCAGACAGTCAGTCTTCTAGTAACAGTTCTAGCAAGTCAAAATCGGATACAAATTCAGGATACACAAAGCCACAGATGTCATCTCCTGAGCTAAATGACTCTGAACGATCTAACTTTCAATCGGGTGCAAAGGTTAGTGATGATGAGACACTCAAAAAATATTCAAAGCAAAACGATGATTTTTCGGATGAACAGGCCAAAAGTATTTTTGACAATAATGACGACTATCAAACCCGTGACCGTTATTACCGACAAGATGTCATCCGTAATCCTTGGTTCTGGATGTATATGAGCCGTCGCTCTTATCATCGCTATGGAAATTCATACCATTCAAAAGTTAATAATAACGCTTATACCAAGGGCTACCAAGATGGCTTTGCGGATGCCGAAAAAGGCATCGATAATTATGATTCCTACTCAAAGGAATCAACTCTTCTTGGTAAGTTCACAACAACTTCAGAGAAAACAGCATACCTCCGTGGCTACAAAGATGGTCATGATGATGGCAAATAAGGCAGATGGTTAAGATACGATACCTTAATGGAATTCATGGCTTGACTCTGTCGCCTATTATGCTAGAATAGAAACATGCGATGAGTCGATTGGCTCTTAGGAGCCTTTTGCGCTGAGGAGGTCTACATTAGATTGTAACGCAGGAGCGGACCTTGAGTAGTTGTGTGAACCTGCTACTCTCATCGAAAGATGCCTCTTATCCCTTACCGTTTGGTAGGGGATTTTTCTTTATTCTTGGATTTTTTACCCTTTTCAACTGGACTTAAACGTAGTATAATAGATTCACTAAACTAAATTGATAGAAAATTCCGAAAGAGGTTTAACTATGGGATACACAGTTGCTGTTGTCGGTGCTACAGGTGCCGTAGGTGCTCAAATGATCAAAATGTTGGAAGAATCAACACTTCCAATTGATAAGGTTCGCTACCTTGCGTCTGCACGTTCTGCAGGAAAAGTTTTGCAGTTCAAAGGTCACGATGTGACTATTGAGGAAACGACTGAAGACGTGTTTGAAGGCGTTGATATTGCCCTCTTCTCAGCTGGTGGGTCAACCTCTGCCAAATATGCACCTTACGCTGTTAAAGCAGGTGCAGTAGTTGTTGATAACACATCTTACTTCCGTCAAAATCCAGACGTACCATTGGTTGTGCCTGAAGTCAATGCACATGCGCTTGATGCCCACAACGGTATTATCGCCTGCCCTAACTGTTCAACCATTCAAATGATGGTTGCCCTTGAACCAGTTCGTCAAAAATGGGGCTTGGACCGTGTCATCGTGTCAACTTATCAAGCTGTTTCAGGTGCAGGTATGGGAGCTATTCTTGAAACCCAACGTGAGTTGAAAGAAGTATTGAATGATGGCGTTAATCCACGTGATGTCCAAGCCAACATCTTGCCATGTGGTGGCGATAAGAAACACTACCCAATCGCCTTCAACGCCTTGGCTCAAATTGACGTCTTCACTGAAAATGACTATACTTATGAAGAAATGAAGATGACAAACGAAACTAAGAAAATCATGGAAGACGACAGCATTGCTGTATCAGCAACATGTGTACGTATTCCAGTCTTGTCAGCTCACTCAGAGTCAGTCTATATTGAAACAAAAGAAGTGGCACCAATTGACGAAGTGAAAGCTGCGATTGCAGCCTTCCCTGGTGCAGTTCTTGAAGACGACGTTGCTAACCAAGTCTACCCACAAGCTGTTAACGCTGTAGGTTCACGTGATACATTCGTTGGACGTATCCGTAAAGACTTGGATGCCGAAAAAGGTATCCACATGTGGGTTGTTTCAGATAACCTCCTTAAAGGTGCCGCTTGGAACTCAGTCCAAATCGCAGAAACCCTTCACGAACGTGGTTTGGTTCACCCAACATCAGAATTGAAATTTGAATTGAAATAGGGAGCGAAACAGAAATCAGTAACTCGAAGAGTTTGATTTCGTAGTTTCGCCCCCGCACAGTTGATTAGGAAGTACGAATGTTGCAAACATGAGTAGTTCCAATCAACCACTGCGTTATGATTCAGAAATCAGTAACTCGAAGAGTTTGATTTCTCCTTCGCTTTTATGATTTAAGGCTCAGGCTATAAAAGTCCACAGGACTTTTATACTACCCCCGGACAGTTGATTAGGAAGTACGACTGTTGTAAACATGAAAGGAAGAACTTACTTCGTAAGTCTTATCTGCCACCTCAAAGCATTGCTTTGAGCAATCAACCACTGCGCCATGATTCAGAAATCAGTAAGGATTTCGTGTTGTATTTAAATACTATTTCCGAATCAATTCCAATCAAACAGAGAGCTCAGTCTCTCTGTTTTTTTTGGCTCTTTGTCAACTGTAGTGGGTGACGAAAAGCTAACATCTAGAGAGAACCTGATAGGTTTTCTCTTTTTGTATGTTCAGAGTGATGAAAACACGCTTCCTAAAGTTAATAAAGTTTCTAAAACC
>NZ_JAQFJQ010000022.1:0-28164 GCF_030440175.1 Streptococcus sp. SV2 | reverse complement strand
ATACCAGGTAACAGCCCTCAGCTTGCCTTCAAAAGAAACCTTACTTTTTCTAGACATAATAAAAATCCTACTTTCGTAAACAGTACTTTATGTATTTTTACTGTCTACTTAAGTAGGACTATATCATTTTGTATACCAGTGGCTTTTTTGATATTTCTATTAAGTAATTGACAGCAAAAAAGGTAGCCCTAAAAAGCTACCTAGTAAAATCTACTTCAAATCAAAATATTCCTTAACATCTCTAGCATAACCATACTGTTGGTTTAAACGCTCGAGCAAGTTTTTGTTATGGCCTGGATAATTGTCAATTCTTCGTAATTCTTGATAAAGCTCGATATAAGGCAACTATTTGTCTTTGGCTAACTGCAACTCTGCCTCATAATTATAGGCAATCTTCCGAAATTGGAGATTAGTAAGACCATCTTCTTCGACATCGACTATGGCATACTGAGCCCTATGATTTTGCAGAGGTGACCAATCAAAATAGGGCATCCCAATCGTACCAGGATTAAGAATCTGTTGCCCCTTACTACCATAGCGAAGCAATTGCTTATGCACATGACCGTAAATTGCCATATCTGTTTGATCATCTAACAACTGATCAAAATGACTGGTATCATTAGCTGGACGTAACTCACCTCCGTAGTTTTTATCCGGTAAATGATGCGTCAGAGAAAAACGAATCCCATTGACTTCCTTTTTCACAACCAGAGGCAGAGAACGTATCCAATCAACATATTTAGGATCCATCTCTTCCATCAAGTACTGGGTAAGTCGCAAGAGCTGAACTTCTTGAGGATTCTCCAGACCATACTCCCCATCCAAAGCCTCCAAAACGCAATCATCCCAATTTCCTCGAACTGTGGCTGTTATAGGAATAGAAGACAAGAGCTCAAATAGTTCATTTCTACCTGGTCCAGGTAACAAAATATCCCCCATTAACCAATATTCTGTCGCACCCAACTCTTGTGCATCCTTTATAACTGCTTCAAGAGCTGTTGTATTTCCATGAATATCTGACAAAATTGCAATACGATGTTTCATCTATACTCCTTTACTGATGGTCTACTAGGTTGAAACCATTACAACATCAACTATTCTTCCTTGACTTCACCCTCATACAAACTTGCTACCAAGCGTTCAAAGGGCTCTATATACTCCCAATACTCAAAAGGGAGATTTGAAATCTTACTTAGATCATTATCATCAAAATGATACACGAGATGGCGTAGTATTTGATTTTCAATATAATGAATATCTCTCAACTGCTCTAGGCTGATTGTATCCAGTTCTATGATGTAGTGACACAAATCATCAAGTGCTTTTACGTCAAATTTTTTCTCCTCGTGTAGGAAGTAGAGAAAGCTCTGATTCTCGGCCCTTTTGTTATCTTCTATCAGATCGCTTTTATACGTCATTCTTACATCCTTTACTTAAATAGCGAAAATTGGGTAACAAGATACTCAAGATTAGAACTACAAAAACACCTAACATAATAATTGTAGTATAGGGGTTAAAGCATAGGCTGATTAACAAGGCAAGACTCATTGTAACCATTAGGTAGCCTAGCTTTCTCGCTACTGACTTACTGACCTCATTGTGATTTTTAGTTGCTAGGCCAATACTTTTAGGAAGATAATTCCCGATTACTAAAAAAATGAGTGCCACTAACCAAATGACAGTCAATCGAACTTGAATTTGGCCTCCTAAGGCAAAAGTCAATATGAGACCTTGAATGATGACTGCAGAAAACGGAATAAGCCATAACATAAACTCTTTTAAGAATGAAATGGTTATTTGTTTAAAAGATGAAAATAAGAGATTATAAATGACAAGAGCAATAAAGGGAAGGAAAACTATTGCTAGATTACGATCCATAAAACCATTGGCTTGTTCTTCCACATTAAAATGGATAGCCACCCGGTTTGGGAGTTGATTGTAAAAGACTAGTCCGACAATAACCGGTGTGAGTATTACTAGATTGCCAATGACTCTTTGCATATTATTTTTCATCTTCTTTTCCTCCAAGTGACTGAATCCAGGTTAGAATTTCTTCAAAAACAGTCAAGTTCAAACTATAGTAAATAAAATTCTTCTGCTTTTCTTCTTCAATAAGTCCTGCTTTTCTCAAGGTAGACAAATGATGAGAAACTGTTGCGGGAGCCAAGTCAAACTGCTGGCTGATTTCACCTGCAGACTTGGGCCCAGACTTTAGATAGTCTAAAATTTCTCTCCTCACAGGGGCAGAGATAGCTTTAAGTGTTTCTGATAATCCCATGACTTCCCTCCTTCTTCCAAATTTTGCTTGTCAGGAGTCCTACACCTAGAACATAAATAGCTAAAATGGCTTCGATTAGTAAGAGATTGCTAACTATTCCTTGTTGATAAGCACCTGCCAAAAAATCGATGGTAGCATGAAGTAATATCGCCACAAAATAGAATGAGAGCTTATGCTTAGTGACTGCTAGAAAATCCCAAGCTGTAAGCAAGACTTGTAGTAGTAAGGCAACTAGTCTTTCAAAGAGAGACATAACAACAGCAAAGCCTGTTAATTGTTTGACCTGACCTACTAGAAGTGAAGGTAACTGACTGGCCTGACCTGAATGGATGGCCTGTAAAACAATTATGTTAGTGAGTAAGCCCATCACTCCAATCAAGATAAATTCACTAAGACCATGTCCAAAACCGTAGGCTACAATATCAGACGTCATCAAACTTCTTTTCTTTTCGAGAATCTTAAAAACCAAATAGCGTGTTGTTTCTTCAACAAGGCCAGCCATAAATCCTCCATAAAGAATGGGCAACCATTTAGAAGAGTGAGCAAGACCAGAAAGAGCCACAGCATTGATAGGTCCTTCAATCATCATGACAGGTAAGGCAAAACCAATCAGACCTACTAAGAAGAGCTTGATTGAAAATTGCCATCTTTTCTTCAGAATGATAAAACCAATTACGGCGATAACTAACATGGTAAGAATTGTCATAAAAAGGAATGTTTCCATTGATTTATCCTTTCATTGAAACGGAGCATCAATACGACTTGAGTCAGAATACCTATTTCCATACTTTTCGAAATAGATTCTACGCTTTTCTGAAAGCACTGTCAAGACTATTTCGAAAATAATCTAAATAGGAGCACAAAAAAGACCGTTTTCACGATCTTTTTTGTCATTTTAATTATTAAGCATCACAAACAGATAAATCATCTCAAAAACATGGCGATTGATGACAATCCTATTGCTAGATTAGCGTTACGTTCTGATTCATTTTGGAATTCTGTGAGTGTCTTACTCAATTCACTCAATCCTGAACTCAGTGAAATCCCTTTAGAAAGATTGTCGACAGCTAGAACTTGAATAGCTCTGCGTAACTCTGCAAGAAGTTCACCATTATCCTTCTTTCCAACTTCTATTTCGTTTTTAAACGTTACGAGCAAGTTTCTCTCTTCTTCAGTTGTTTCTGGATTTAGAATCAGATTATAGATATTGTTTAAGATATCTTCAATTTGGATATTATTACTTTTTGTCAACTAGAACACTCCCTAAATAGATCCTGCTTTTCTCAAGGTAAACATTTGATTTATACTATCATCGAATTCGGAAAGAAATGCTATCTTGGTGAGCACACCTATTTTCTTTTTTTGAAAAATATTCTACGCTTTTCATAGACTACTGTCAAGACTATTTCGAAAAAATCGAAATAGAGATACAAAAAAAGACCGTTTTCACGATCTTTTTTCTTGAGAATTTTCCCTCATTCTCGTCTCTGTGTTCTCTGGACAGTCACTGGGCCTACTACTGCTTATCTTCCTGGGACATATTCGCCAGTGTTGGCATCGTAATAACGGCGTTGGCCATTGACTGTGACGTAGGCTCCTTTAACTTGGCGACCTGATTGGTCAAAGTAAAGGTGTTGGCCATTGATGACTTGTTCGCCTGTTACGGCATAGCCATCAGCTCCGAAATAAGCCCAAACGTTTGGCTCGATTTGAGCAAAGCGGTTGGTTACAGGTTGACCATCGTTTTCGTCATAGTACTTGTAACGACTACCGACCTTAACGGCTTTGCCCTTGTATTGGATACCATTTTGGTCAAAGTAGTATTCCTTGCCATTGATAGTCCACTTGCCTTTAAGGGCTTGGCCATCAGTATTGAAGTAAGACCATTGGTTTGGTGCAATCTCAGCAAAGCTGCTTGTGACAAGAGCTCCACTGTGGGCATCATAGTAATAAGTCTTACCATCTTCAACAATGGTTTTACCCTTGACTTGGATACCATTTTTATCAAAGTACTTAAGGTATCCATGATCAGCACGAACTTGGCCGATAGCCAGTGAACCGTCTTGTTTGAAGTACATCCACTGGTCATCACCAACTTGGAGGTAGCGTCCGCTAGCAAGAATACCTGATTCTGGCTCATAGTAATACTTAATGCCGTTTTCCTCGATAATTTCACCCTTAGCTTGGCTACCATCTTCCTTGAAGTAATAGAGGTGACCATCAATGTATTGGCGTCCTGTGACACGGTTACCTTCTTTATCAAAGTAGTTCCATGCCTTAGTTGCTGGGTTGTAGACAAAGATGCTACGTCCGATTTCGCCTGCTGGTGTGATGTAGCGAGCCTTACCATTTTCAAAGATAATAGAATCTGCACGATTGCTGTAGGCCGTACCGACACTACCATCTTGGTTAAAGTAATAAGTCTTACCGTCAATGACACGTGAGCCAGTCACAGTGTTACCATCAGCGTCAAAGTAATAACGTTTACCTGTGCTGCTGTCTGTCGCAAAGACGTTACGTCCCATGTCACCAGTTTCAGCAACATAGTAATGCAATTTGCCATCATCTGTACGAACAACGCGATCCTTAGCCTGGATACCCGTTTCACGGTCAAAGTAGAAATGGTGGCTACTCCAATGAAGGTTACCCACTACCATTGTTCCTTGAGTCGTAAAGGCACGGACCTGCTTATGCTTGTCATCAAAATCAACGAAGGCATTCTTAACCATGGCACCGTCTAGACCGTAATAGTAGGTATAGCCGTTGCTAGCACGACGAAGGGCGTTACGCAATTGGATACCATTGTCAAAGAAATAGTAATCCTTGTTATTGATGTTTCGAGCACCCTTGGTCATCTTACCGTCACCACCGAAGTAATACCAGTTACCACTACCATCTTGAACAAATTCATTCTTAACGGTTTGGTTATCACGAAGGAAGTAAACGTCTTGTCCACGACGTTGGAAGACTTGAGTGCTTGTGATGGCACCTGTGTCACGAAGTGGTGTTGGCAAGAGTTGGCCGTTGGCTGAAGTATTGAAGTACTGGTTGGTCTTGTCATCACGAAGGACATAGTTGATGCCTCGTCCAAGGATGTTAGTTCCGTTGAAGTACTTAGCAGACCATTTGGTAATCTTTTCATTCGTTGGCAACTGCTTACCATTTGAGATTTGTACACGGTTGAAAATAGATGGGTACTTAGCTTTAAGCTCATCAAGGAAGGCACCACCGTATTTACCTTGATAGTCTGTACCATCTGTACGGGTATTTGCCACATAGGCTTGGTCAATAATTTGGTAGCCTCCTTGATGGTTTCCGTAGCCGTTAACACGTGTCGCATTTACCACTTCTTTTCCTGGAAGGTTATAGATTTGGTCTGGCACCCAATCAGCAATGGCTTGAATACCGTCTTTATGGAGGGCACGAAGAACGTTAAGGAGGTCCTCAAGTGAGCCGTATTTATTATTTTGACTCAAGGCCATATCGTAACGGTCATCAAAGGCATAACCATTGTCAATTGTTGAATCAAGGAAGGTACCATCCTTACTTGAAACGTACTGTGGTGGAAGTCCAACAGACGTAACACCCCAAGCTTTGAGCAAATTAGTGTTCTTAGCCAAGACACGGTTCATGTAGAGTTCTGGCTGATTGTCCGCAAAAGCTTGGAAGTTTGAGAAGGCTTCATACATAACTTGCGAATCAAGGGCTGCTGAAGACTTGTAAACTTGACCATCGCTATTGGCACGGTTACTTGGCTGTGTACGTGCGTCTTGGTTAGCCTTAGCCCCGACTGGTACCCAGACACCGAGATAACCTGAGACTTGGACATTTTCAACACCAAAAACATCGTTGGCGTTGAAGGTCAAGTTCCCATTCCAGTCGGTACGTTTAAGAAGGTTTTTAGGCACATCAGAATCGTTGAGGTAGGTTGCTATACCATCTTTTGTTGTCAAAAGTAATGGGCGATAAAGCTGATTACGGTGGGCTCTACCCATATTCATCGTTACAGTTTCATTGCTACCCAATCGGAAATCATAGTTGTTGGTCATGATGACACCCATCCCTTGCGTACGGGTTTCAGCAGTTCCCCAATCAGTTCTGTTATTGGCACCTTTACCATAACGAACTGATGTCAAGAGGCCGTCATTTCCGACTTTCTTCACTTCCATGTCTTGACCACCAGCTACATACTTGATACGGGCACGCAAAAGGGTATCGATGGCATCAAAGTAAGGCGTCTTTTTCGCCATGTAGTGACCATCCTCACGGTAGAGGTCTCCATAATAAACACGTGTTACAGAGTCCTTATTGGTCAACATGAGGGCATAGACAGATGGCAAGTTGTAAGACGCATAAGTCTTGTGAGCTGTATTGATATCCGCATTGTAAATCTCGAAGGCCTTCTTGATTTCATCACGGGTGAAATTGTAACCAAACAGACTTGGGTTGATACGATCACGGATGATACGTTGGATAATGGTTTGCGCTTCAGTATCGTGGGCACGGGTGAAAATATAGTTGGCCATACGTTCACCGTTCTTATCGTTAGCACCTCGTGGATTCAAACTACTATTCATAAAAGCAGTCATGTCCCCAAGCTGCATACGTGTATTTTTATCACGCATCAAAAGGTTGGTAAGAGCATTACGAAGGGCATTATCAATCGGCAGTTGTGCCCCCTTAGTGTCCTTGTTGTAATATGGGTCGTTGGCAGACCACGCTTCCAAGTATGACAAGTGTTTGATCGCATTGGCTTCAGACTTGTCAACACCATAGGCTGCTTTGAAGTAATCTGAAGCGATTTGGAGAAGGTCGGCATCCACATTGTCCAAGGCATCGACACGCAAACCGTCAAAGTTGGCTGTTGGATCGTTGGCCATGATACTTCCGATATTCATCATAAAGTGGAGCCAGTTAAGTTGTTCCGCCTGAACAGCTGGGTTTGAGTTATCAATATCGTTGGCAAGCAAGAACTCAAGACCACCGATAGAATTGTCCTTGAAGTACTTACGTGTACCCGTCTGATTAGTCGGTGTGCGGTTAAGCAAACGATAGTCAGAGTTGGCGTAGCTAGTACGGTTACCAGTATCACCCTTACTGTTGTTAAAGAGCAACTGTCCACCTTGCAAGTGGTCGTAGGAACTATTTTCAGTGCTACTATTCCAACCTGGCTGAGTCTTGATGAACTGGTCGATACTTGTACGCAACCAGTTGGTATTGCCTTCACGCGCAATACGTTCTTCAATCTTAGTCTGAACAGCTTTAGCAGCTAGATTTAGACTTTCCTGGCTAGAGTTGGTTGAAAATGATCCCGCACCAAGACCTTGATTTTGCATGTAGTTTAGGTAGTTAACCTGAGTTGATTTGTCAGGCCACCAAACCATCAAGAGTGGACGTTTGTCCGCTTCAGTTGAAGCTGTCCAAGTCTTACCATCCTTGAGAATACTCTTTGGACGGTACCAAGTATCCGCAGTGATGAAGGTGTCGAGTTGGTCCAAAGATTTGTTATCGTTTTTGTAGAGCTGATTTCCAGATGGAAAATCCACAGTTGCCTTGATAGGTTCTGTTGAAAATTCATCCTGTGACTTGGTCGCAAGAGCCCCTGTTTCAGCATCAAAGTAATATGACTTCCCATCTTGCTCAAAGACGAAGTTCTTACGCACACTACCGTCACTATTGACATAGTATTGTTTGCCGTTGATCCATTGAATACCAGTCGATGTGTTGGTGTTGGCTTCTCGAGTTTCTGCCAAGTCACGGCGACTACGTGTACGAGCTTCTGTATTTGCCGTATCAGTTGTTGCTGCACGGTCTGTCGTAGCTGTTGCAGTCGCATTATTTGTATCTGTAGGTGTAGCACTCGTATCAGCCGCAGTTGCTTGCACATT
This sequence comes from Streptococcus sp. SV2, assembly GCF_030440175.1. Lineage (NCBI taxonomy): Bacteria > Bacillati > Bacillota > Bacilli > Lactobacillales > Streptococcaceae > Streptococcus > Streptococcus sp. SV2. Next base: position 19,998 of record NZ_JAQFJQ010000022.1, on the reverse strand, counting down.
TGTACTTGGTGCTGCTTGACCTGAGTTAGTATCAACTGTCGCTGCAGTTGTAGTAGGTGCCGCTGCTCTATCTGTGGCAGCTGTTGTCGTGTTAGTGGCATCTGCGACAGGAATGTTGACGCTAGCAGTATTGGCATCTGCTGAGATAGTTGGTGCTACTGTAGTTGCTGTATCATTCGTTGTGGCAGACGCTTCTCGAAGCAAATCCTGACTGCTATCACCCGACTGATTCGCAGCATTTTGCTCATCGGCCTGAACCTGTTGGTCTTCCAACAAAGTGCCACCAGCAACGGTAACCATTGAGAGTGCTGTTACCCCAATCGTTACCCAATTCTTCTTCACTTTATGCAGTTTAAAGCGTACTTCTTGTTCCATAATATATAACCTTTTTCCTTATAATATTTCTATCATAAGCTATTTGACAAGGGAATACAATTACACAACTATAATGTCAGCTTAATGTAGGCACCTTTCTTTTCTCAGAAAGGTGGTCTAAATGAGGTAACTCCTAAACTAGAGATGACATAACTAACGATAATCATTAGGCTAGGGACTTTTTAACAACTCCTCCCAAGCCTACAAAATTAATGTAAATTTAAATAAAAAAACCTTCATTTCTAAGATGAAATAAAGGATTTGGCTAGAGATACTGACATATAACTGTGAAAACCTGCGTGGATCAACTCATTCGAAGGTCATGGCGCTTTCCATGTTTGGTAGCCCGCAAAACTCTTGGCTGGTATTTTTACACAAGTTGTTTTATCTGTGACATTAAGTTCCATAACACCCTTACTCTTTAATCAAAAATAGCTGAGTCTTTCTGAGAATTATAGCCCGTTTTCAGCCGGTTATAATAGGATAGTTCAGTATTCCTTGGTCGGTTTCAGAACTTTCAACGTAAGCCAAAGTCATCTTATTTTAACGAGTAATTTTAAATTTTCCTTTTAATTAGAGACAAGGGTAGCACATCTCAACTTATTATCTTTTTCGAAGAAATTTTTATTTTTGAACACTTTATATTTTATATTGTGTGAAATATAAAAGGTCTTTTATCAAAAAATAAGAAAGTTTTCTTTTCGTGAAATTCTTTGCTCTAATCTAACCATGATAACGATTACACACCTCATCTTACAACCTGCTAAGAACGTACCTACCTCAAATATATAGGGGTGTAAGTATTGAGAAAAATAGGAGAAATAATGAAACCCAAATTATCTTTTAAAGATCTTATTCAAAAACTTGAGGATAAAAATATATCTCCTGGTAGCTATACTGAAGATCAAATTGAAAACTATCTCAAAACTAGAAGTTACTATTATAAAATTTCTAGTTATAGAAAAAATTTCCCTAAACTTCCTCAAGGGGGATATGATAAGTTAACATTTGATCATCTCGTTGCCACTGCTAAATTAGATGTACGTTTGAGAGAATATCTACTCATGCTTTGTTTAGACATTGAACATGCAACAAGAACTAACCTTATGAGAATCCTAACTGATGATGATAACGAGGATGGCTATACAATTGTTAAAGAGTTTCAAGATAAATTCCCTAAAAAGTTCAATGAGGTACTGTCACATTTTAGAAGCAGTAAATATCGATTAGACATGTTTCGTAAAAGAACACAAATTTCATCTTGGGTCCTTATGGAAATTATTGATTTTGGAACGTTAGTCCAATTTTTAGAGTTCTATATTGAATCTAGAACCCCTAAATACGAGAAACTTTATGCTAAGGAACACAGATTCATTAAGAACATCCGTAACTCTTGTGCTCATAATGATGTATTTTTAATCAATCTATTTTTAAAAGAGGATATGATTCCAAGACCTTATCCATCTACCAAATCATTTTCAAATACAATGGGTATCAATAACGGATTAGTTAAGTATCCCAAAATTATTGATTTAGTTAATTTGTTTTATATACACTCAAAAATTTGCTCCGACGAACTTAATCAGAGACGGTATAAAGAGGGAATTGAAGTATTAAACAGATATGATGAGAATAGTGAGATGATAAATCATTCAACGTCTTTAAAAAAATTCTTTGAATCAATTTTCAAAAAATCAGTTGACTTTTTGGATAAAACATAATACTATTGATATGAGGAAACAAGGTGAAACCTTGGCTCGCATTTTATATCGGGTTATTGAAAAAGTCAGCTGTCTTTGCTGGCTTTTTTCTATTTCTCCTGATATATAAAATGTTACACTGCTAAAAAGAGCTACTGCTATCACCTCATTCGCCAAGAAAAATCAAAAGCCAGCAACTGCTGGCTTTGAATTATTTAATAATCTAGAGGTTTAATAGGAAAAATTAATAATTAAAATTGGAAAGGGAAAAAGTTCTCTAGATTCTTAAATCATATTAATATTAACGACCACGTCGCAATTCGCCAGTTCTGGCATCACAGAAGAGACGTTTACCACCAACATAAACATGGCGACCTTTCACTTGACGACCTGAAGCGTCAAAATAAAGGTGTTTCCCATTGACAACCTGTTGTCCTGTCACTGCTTGACCAGCTGCGTTGAAATAATACCAGCAACCACGTGTCACTTCGACAAGACGGTTGGCAACCTGCTCACCTGTGTGGGCATCAAAGTAACATTTCTTACCATTGATAGTAAGCACTTTACCTTTAACTTGCGCACCATTGCTTCCAAAGTAGTAAACTTTATCGTTAATGGTTTGAAGGCCTGTTACCTTGTAGCCTTGTTTGTTGAGGTAAGCCCATTGGTTAGCTGCCATTTGGATGAACTGGTTGATGGCTGCTTCACCAGTGACAGCGTCATAATAACGCCCTTCTGCCCAGCCACCTTTTAGCTGACTGTGATCTTTGTTGAAGTAATACTGTTTGCCATCAATCACTTTTGCTCCCTGAACGAGATTTCCTGAAGCATCAGCGTAATACCAGTTGTTATTTTCAAAGATAAAGCGTGACACAGCCATTTCACCCGTTTGAGCAGAAATGTAGTAACTTGTGCTGCCTTGATTCACCAATTGACCTTTGATTTGACGGCCTTCTGCATCAAAACAGTATTCCTTACCATTAATGATACGCTTCCCTGTCACAGCATATCCATGTTCATCTAGGTAGTACCAAGCTTGGTTTTCTTTGTTTTGAACAAAGGTGTTAACCGCCATGTAACCAGTATCTGGAATGAAGTAGCGGATATGACCGTCAGCAAAACGAATAAATTTGTCTTTAGCTTGGATACCTGTTTGCGTGTCAAAGTAGAAGGTCACACCAGACATTTCAACGAGGCCAGTTGCCATATGTCCATAGCAATCAAAGTAGCGGACATCTTTGCGGTAGCCTGCAAAATCGTAGAAACCATTAATGGCTTTGACACCATTTTTATCATAGTAATAAGTGTAGCCGTCGCCACCTTTAAGAAGATAGTCACGAGCTTGAAGACCATTATCTAAGAAGTAATAAGTCTTACCATCGATAACGTGTTCACCTTTCACTTTTTGGCCGTTTTGGTCAAAATAATACCATTGATTTTCACCTACACGGACAAATGATGACTTGTGAGTGTTTGAATCTACACTTGGTTTTGTCTCACCTGAGATGATTTGATAGCCTGAATTATTTTGTTTGTTTCCTTGTGTAATGATAGTGACATTCGGTGTTGAACCATTTGAATTTGTCACTGACACATTAGGAATCAATTTATTTGAATTTGAAATAATGGTTACATTTGGAGTCGTTCCAGAAGCTGTAATCGTGATTGTTGTGTTACGACGACCATTTAAATTAATGGCATTCAAATCAGGCCAATTCGTCGTAAATGCTGCAAATCCACTAGCATCAGATGATGAAGACCATGATGATGAAGACGAGTAAGAATACCATGCAGAACTTGATGAGCTTGAAGAACTTGACGAACTAACACTCACTGACGCAGAACTGCTACCTGATTGATAACCTGAACCAGGTGTTGTTGTATTAGAGGTCTGTGTTTCAGTAACTTGTGCACCTTGTGAAGCCTGTGAAGTACCTGATGACACACTTCCTTGACCAGTACTTACAACCTCTCCACCACTAGTTACTCCAGCACCAATAACAGACGCTGATGAGCCTTCTGTTGAATAAGATGATGACGCCTCGTATCTTGCAGTCATTTGACTTCCAGAGTTTGATGGCACCGCTGACACGTAAGTAGCATCTTCTGTTAAGGTTGGTGTATAGCTTTGATTAACCAGTGATGCACTTGATTCAATACCAGCATCTGATTGTTCATAACCGCCCTTATTAGGAACTGGCACCTCATCTGCCTTTGCAGATTGATCTGTCAAAAAGACACCACCCGCTAAAGCAACCATTGACAGAGTACTAACTCCGATAGTCACCCAATTTTTCTTAACCTTGTGTAGTTTAAATCCAACTTTCTTTTCCATAACATACACCTTTCTATGCTTTTTCCATTTAACACCTAATATGATAAGCCATATCAATAGCGAATACAATTACAGTAGCATAACCCTAATCTCATAAGACTAACCTTCTAGTCATATTTCTCACGGAAAAGCAAGGTAAGGCTATGTAAACCATACCTTTTTATCTTAGAAAGCTCTTTTTTTAAAATCTCTTATTTTTTGTTAAATGACAAAGAAAGCCTCGCTTTCATCTGTTTTCAATCCTCATACATTAGAGCGAATGAGCATCCTTTGTAACCAAAGTAAGCCCTATATGGCGAATATTTTACGTAAACCTTATTATTTGCTTACACTATATTGATAATTTTAGAAAATAAAAAAAAACAAGCCAAACAACTTGCGTAAACGCTTAAAAGCTTGTCTAACACGACTTTTGACGCTTTTAGAAACCTATTTGAAAATATTTTTTCTCTCTCACAATCAAAAGTAGCAAAAAACTCTAAGTAACTTAGAAATATACCTAGAGTTTTTTACTAAATATTTACTACAGTGATAGATACCACTACTAATCAGGAAACGAGTGCCCATCCTGTCGCCAAAATCTATTTCTCCTTCATCTTCAAATTATAAGTTGTATTAGTCATTATTTTTTTCCTCCAGACTACCTATAATCCCTTCTGTATGCCGATATTCCAGTTGATTTTGATAAAACCAAATTGGTAAGAAATAATCACCATCTGATAATACATCATTATCTGATAATAAATCATTATCTGCTTTAACAGCCATGGTAACCTCTTCGTCCTTATTTAAGTGTAAGAATTCATTAATATCCTTATCCTTGATACCATATTCTATTTCACCATCTCCTGTCTCCCAATTATAAGATTTTGAAATCACTTTTAGTTTAGAAAAGACTTTTCTATTCAATGTTAGCTTTTGAAATAAAAATTCCTTATAAGGCAGTAACTCATCTGAGTAATTTGAGCTCTCCGTACTTAACTTCCCATCTGGAGAATAAACAAGATTGACACGTTCAACCTCAGTACCTTCTTTACTTAATGAAACATATCCCTCTATACGCTTATTCTTAGGTTTTCCATATAACATAACACTATTTTACGATATATGTAAATCTTATCTTGGTCATACGAATCACTCACACGAATGGTAAACCCTTTGGGAAAGGTATCAAACAACTCATATAAATTCTTAGTAGGGTACACTTTCTCCGCTGCAGGGCCTATTTTACTCTCAAGTTTTCCCCTATAATTTATCATTAGTCCACATCCAGTGAGGATGACTAAAGATAATAGCGTTGCAAGAGCTAGTCTAAATTTTTTCAAAATCTATTTCTCCTTTATCTTCAAGTTATAAACAATTTTCATGTCTGGGCTACCCTTGTCGCTTTTTTCTACTCCCTTTATACTTCCAGCTTTCAATAATCTTTCAAAATTCCTATCAGTCAGGCTATCTTTTTTCCATTTCGCCTTGTCTGGTAAGGTCTGACAGTCAGAAACATCAATTTCTGTACCATTAGCTGAGTTATCTAAATAAATAATCTCACTTTTACTGCTAGGGTGAAATTCAAGTGCATAGAGACCTCTTAACGTTCCATAAGCACCATTTATACTGTCATTTAACAAAGTCCGATTTCCATGATTATCCGTGATAATGGGATAAACATAAAGTCCAGAATCGCCATAATTGTATATATCGGTAAATTCTACCTTGCTGACACCTGAATAATTCTCCTTGATATAAACAGCTATCTGCTCTTCCAAAAGTCTGAAACCATGTTTGTACAAACGGTGTTCTGCATACCTATCTCCTAAAAAAAGAGAAAAAACTATTGGAATGATAAATAGTGCAATAAACAACATCACTACTATATTTCGATTTCGTTTCGAATTCATCTTCACAGGCTCAATCCTCCCTTTCTTTTAACTCTGGATAGTTTTTATCTGTTAACGCCATTTACTATAACTACCTCGTTTAATTTCTGTGTTATAAACTACTTTAACACCTAAGCTACCTTTATCTGATGATTTGACATCAACCAATTTCCCATTCTTAACTAAATATTGTATGGTTGTATCTAACATATCATAACTTTCTAACTTAGCTTTCTGGGGTAGTTTATCATCATTTGATACGTCCACGACCTCATCACTATCGTATTTATCTAATTCAATGACTTGACTACCATCAATACCGTCAAAATCCATCGTTAATCCATTTGCTGTACCAAAAGGTATGTTCCCGTCTTCATCTACAACTGCTCTATTGCCATGTTCATCAGAAATAGCAAAAACAACATTCAGCGTATGCATACTATAGCCGTCTCCACCATCTTCATAAATAGGTGAAAACTCAATCTTACTCACACCCTCATAGTGTTCTTTGATATAGGTAGCCAGTTGCTCTTCTAAAAGTCTAAAACCATGTTTATACAAAGCGTGCTCTTTAGCTATTTGTTTTTGTTGTTCTTGTTTGTGTCCCATATAAATGCTTCCTCCTAAAATAGCGATAACTAGTGTGATAAACAACACCACTACTATATTTCGTTTCGAATTCTTCTTCACAGGCTCAGTCCTCACTTTCTTGTAAATCTGACAACTTTATACATTACAGATACAACATTTTCACTCAATACCCCATCAACATCAAGGAAAACTGAAAAGTATTTACAAAATATTCTGAATAAAAACTATAATTTCCATTATAACATGGATAGAGCGCTTTCTTTTGATTATGAGAGCAACAAAATTATTAGGATTTGGGGATAAGAAAAGGAAGTCGACCAACTGTCAACTTCCTTTTTACCTATTTTTGATAAATTATTTTCTACTTTAAGGAAACTTTAGGGTTTCGTTTATATACTATAACCATCCTAAAACTTTTCTTTTTCATAATCTCCTAAATCCAGGGCATAGGTCCTGGATTTTTTGTGTGGAAGAGTAATCATATGAAGAGTTTAGCATTATAGTTTGTCTTGTTTGACCTGAGCCACCATCTCTAGAAAATAGGCATGGACCCTTGTGTCACCTGTTAATTCTGGATGAAATGAGGTGACAAGCATATTTTTTTCCTTGGCTGCCACGATGGCTCCCTTGACCTGAGATAAAACTTCAACTTCTGGTCCAACGGTTTCAATGATTGGTCCACGAATAAAGACCATGGGAATCTCACCAATTCCCTTAAAGTCAGCATTTGTGACAAAACTGCCCAATTGGCGACCATAGGCATTTCTGGCTACATTGATGTCCATACTTGCCAAATGTTTTGTTTGGTCCCCCACTATGGTTTTGGCCAACAAAATCAGACCTGCACAGGTTCCAAATACAGGTAGTCCAGCATCAATTTTCGTCTTAATCGGCTCAAACAAGTCTAAATCATGCAAGAGTTTCCCCATGACTGTCGACTCTCCCCCTGGTAGAATGAGCCCGTCCAAATCAGCGTGAGCTTCCCAATCCTGTCGATTTCTGATTTGAACCGTTTCAACCCCAAGTGCTTTCAAGACCTGCTCATGTTCTGCAAAAGCACCTTGCAAAGCCAGTATTCCAATTTTTGTCATCTATTTTCCTCGCTCTGCCATTAAGATGTCAATTTCATCCTTGTTGATACCAACCATGGCTTCACCCAAATCTTCTGACACTTGCGCCAAAATATCGGGACGATTATAGTTAGTCACTGCCTTGACGATGGCTTCCGCACGTTTTTTCGGATCTCCTGACTTGAAAATCCCTGAACCAACAAAGACACCTTCAGCCCCCAACTGCATCATTAGGGCAGCATCCGCTGGTGTCGCTACACCACCTGCCGCAAAATTGACAACAGGCAACTTGCCATGTTCATGGACATAACGAACCAAATCAATTGGCACCTGCAAGTCTTTAGCAGTAATATAGAGTTCATCTTCTCTAAGATTTTGAATACGGCGAATTTCTTGATTCATGAGTCGCAAGTGGTGAACAGCCTGAACAATATCACCAGTACCAGGTTCACCCTTGGTACGAATCATTGATGCCCCTTCAGAGATACGACGAAGAGCCTCACCAAGATCCTTGGCCCCACAGACGAAAGGCACATCAAATTTGGTTTTGTCCACATGAATAAGATCATCAGCCGGTGTCAAAACCTCACTCTCGTCGATATAATCAATCTCAATCGCCTGCAAAATCTGTGCTTCAACGAAATGACCAATACGCACCTTAGCCATCACCGGAATACTAACGGCGTCCTGAATTTCCTTAATCATCTTAGGATCACTCATACGTGACACACCACCTACTGCACGGATATCAGCCGGAATGCGTTCCAAGGCCATGACCGCAGCTGCTCCCGCCGCTTCAGCAATACGTGCCTGCTCAGGATTTTGAACGTCCATGATGACGCCCCCCTTAAGCATCTGTGCCAAATTTTTATTTAAGTCGTAACGATTTGTCATTGCAATCACCTCTCATGTTTTTATGCCCTTTATTTTACACAGGATGATTTTTGAAAAAAAGACTCTATTTCCCAAACTGTATGGGGACAATTACCATTTCAAGCATATCTATAGACGAAAAAATAAATAAATTAGGAAAACTCTTTTATAGGCTATAACTATCACTAATATAAGAATCTTTTTATAAAATCATGGCGTTTTTGTATCCGCTTTCTATTGAAATTATTAGAAAATAGGATTAAAATATAATCGTAAATTAATTTTTGGTATTCATGATGTTTTTAATGTCGCAGCATGAATTTACCAAGCCACCATACAAGGGGGAAAATTATGGAAAACAAAGTTCGTTTCAAACTTCATAAAGTTAAGAAACATTGGATCACAATCGCTGCTTCAAGTTTGGCTATCGGAGCTTCACTAATTGGACTAGGACAGGTCGGAGCTGATGAAGTCAAACCAGAAACGACTGCTGTTAACAGTCCTGAAAATGTCGTCTCTGACAGCAATCTTGAGACTAGTGCTAGCCTTATAACAAGAACCGAAGTAGCTCCAGCAAGCACTACTGTTAATAATGTTCCTAGTGGGACAGTCTCAACTGACACTGCATCTACTAATGCGACTAGTCAGCCTACAGAAGCAACTGCTACACAGCCTAGTAACGAGGCCGATAAAAAGGTTGAAACCGCTCAATCTAGTGAAACAACTATTGCTGATAGGGGTGCTGAAGTCTCATCTGAAACAAGCGACAACGTAACTACTTCACAGGAAACACCCTCACAAGGTGGCAAGTTCACATCCGATGATCAGGGTAACTGGTATTACCTAGACAACGAGGGCCACAAACTAACTGGCCCACAAACCATCGACAGCTTCAACCTCTACTTCCATGACAATGGCATCCAGGCAAAAGGTGAAAAAGTCACTATTGATGGCAAGGACTACTACTACGATAAAGATAATGGGCGTAAGGTAACTGATACAAGTATTGAAGTAGATGGTAAAACTTATCTAGCAGATGCTGATGGTATCCTAACCGAAAAAACACAACTACCTACTCAGGTCGTGACCGGTGGTCATTTCCAATCTGACAACCAAAAAGATTGGTATTACTACACTGCCAACGGTGAAAAATTGACTGGTTGGCAAAATGTTGATGGTGTCATCCTTTATTTTGATAAAGATGGGAAACAAGTCAAAGGACAAGAACGAGAGATTGGTGGAAAATACTATCGATTCGATGAGAATGATGGTTCTCTATTAACGAATCAGTGGCATCACACTTCAATTTTCAATGGCTATAGGACAGAACCTCAATATACAACTTATACTAATTACTTAGGCGAAGATGGTGCTGAATTTATTGGATGGCATACCATTGACAGTAAACGTTATTATTTCAAACCTGACGGACTTATGGCTAAAAATGATACTGTCACAATTGATGGGAAGATTTATCTTTTTGATTACCAAGGACAATTGGTCAAGAACAAATATGGCATTGTTGAAACTCCTTCAATGTTCCATGCAAACACTTCTACCTACCGTACCAATGCTAACGGCGAAGTCTTAACTGGTAAACAAATTATCGATGGAAAAGAATATATCTTTGCTTTAAAGGGTCAAGTTCTTGATGGTATCATAGGTTATGACAGCAAACTTTATCTAGTCACAGATAGTAAAATAGAAAAAAACTATTTTGGAGCCCTTTTTTCAAAAAAAACATTTTGGGGCGGGCCTAGTTTCTCTGGAATCTATGGAACTGATAAAAACGGCGTCCTCCTAGAGGGCATCCAACGAGGCTCCGATGGTTACCTTCACTACTTCCAACCAAAGGTGGAAAGTATTAACAAGCCTACGTGGAAAGAAATCGATGGCAAGCGCTATCGTCTAACAAAATCATATCGAACAGAAAGATATGCTGGTATGTACACCACTATTATCCTTACTAACGACACTTTGAAAGTCGATGATAAGACCTACACAATTGATAATGAGGGAGTAGTGACTGAATTTACGGCTAAAAACCAATTTGTTCGCGATGATTTCTGGAACTGGTACTACTACGACAAAGAGTGCAAACTCCTAACAGGCCGTCAAACCATTGATGGTGTTCAACTCTACTTTGATAAAAATGGTAAGCAAGTCAAAGGTAGCCTAGTAGACATTGATGGTAAAACTTACTACTTTGACAAAGACAGTGGGGCTATGTGGACGAATACCACTCTCGAAAAAGACGGCAAAACTTATATCATCGATGAAAACGGTGTGGCTACTGAGAAAGTGAATTAAAAAGGAAAGACATAATATTTCTACCACTTTAAGAAAACTTTAGGCTTTGCTTTATATACTAAAACCATCCTAAAACTTTTCTTTTTCATAATCTCCTAAATCCAGGGCATAGGTCCTGGATTTTTTTGTTTTTAGAAAAGTCTGTAGCAACTAAAATCATTCCCTCTCTCACTCGCATCACAATGTAATCGTTTTCTTATTTTTATCAAAATTTCTTATATTTCCTTGAAAGTCTCTAAAATAGCGCTATAATAGGACTTAGGAAATGGAGGAAAAAGTATGAAAGTACATTCTAATTTTACTGGACCTAAGTCCACAAAACGTCTGATTGCATTCTCATGTGCAACTGCTCTTGCAAGTTTTGCCTTTATCGCAAAACCTGCCTTCGCTGAGGAAGCTAAGGCTGACAATGCATCTAACCTTGATACGACTGCTGCTACCACTGCCAATGTAGAAACTACCGCAGACCTCGTCGAAACAAAGGTTGTCGAAGCACCTGTTACTACTGAAAATGTGGCTAGCACAGAAAACACCACAAATGTCTCAGAACAAGCCTCAACTTCTACAGCAAGTTCTGAAACTGCCAGTGAAACAGCTTCAACAACTACAAGCGAAAGTCAAGCACCTGCAGAATCGGTCTCAGGCCAAACACGCGAAGCTGTAACTACAGACCGGGCTGCCAGTGAGGCTGCATCAGCAACCGCAGATACCAATAGTGAAACCAATGTTACCGGTGGTCAATATTATAGTGATAGCCTTGGTAACTGGTATTATAAGGATGCTAGTGGTAAGAACCTAACTGGTGCACAAAAAATCGATGGGATCAACGTTTATTTCGATGAAAATGGCATACAAGTCAAGGGAAACTTTTCAAAAAATAAACAATACTATGATGCAGATTCTGGTGCTCTTGTAACGGATTGTTATATTAATCATCTTGGTGGTGTTTACTATGTCGATAAAAATGGTGAACCATTAAAAGGCGCACAAACCATTCAAGGAAAACAAGTTTATTTCAATGATTACAACGGCCTTCAAGTTCGAGACGGATTTGCTAGCAATGAACACTTCTACGATAAAGATGGTAACCTTGTAACAGATAGCTATGTTTTTAGCACTAAATACAACTATAACAACACTATCTATCCTTTCTATGTTGATAAAAATGGCGACAAATTAAAAGGTGAACAAATCATCAATGGAAAATCTGTCTATTTCGATAAGTATGATGGAGCACAGGTGCGTAATAGCGTTGCTGACAATGGGCGTTTCTATGATCAAGATGGTAATTTAGTTGATCTAGGGAAAAAACACTACGTGTTCATCGATAACCATTGGTTCTATGTTGATGAAGATGGAAAGATACTTAAAGGTGAACAAGTCATTGATGGTGTGAAAGTTTACTTTACCCCTTATTACGGATATCAAATTAAAGGGGATTTTAATTCTGACGGCCAATTCTATGACAAGGATACTGGCGAGCTCGTGACAAACCGTTATATTCAATTAACACGCTACGAATCGAACGGCTCTATGGCTCCAACTCTAGAGACCCATTGGTATTATCTTGGGGCAGACGGAAAAGTGGTAACAGGTCCACAAGTTATTGACGGCGTTCGTGTCTACTTTAACTATAGAGGACACCAAGCAAAAGGAGACTTTGGCTACGATGGTTATTATTATGATAAAGACACTGGAGCACTCGTCAAAAATAGCTTTGTCTCCTTAGAGCAACCATCAGGAACCCTTATTTATTACCTCGATAACGAAGGCAATACAATTAAGGGAGAACAAATTATTAATGGTAAGCATCTCAACTTCGGTGAATACGGTATCCAAGTTAAGGGAAATTTCGCACCTAATGGACTTTTTTATGATGCAATTACAGGGGAACCTGTTACTAATCGTTATGTTCAAATCAATGACCAGAGTAACTCATATAATACCCTTGAAAATAAAGATAAATGGTTCTATATCGGTTCAGACTCTAAAGCTCTTAAAGGAGAGCAAGTCATTAATGGCGTAACCGTATTCTTTGACAAAGATGGGGTTCAAGCTAAAGGGATTTTCGCAGATGACGGTTTCTATTATGATAAAGATTCTGGAGCACGCGTTAATCTTGGCAACAATCAGTTTGTTCAAGTGAACGGTAACTGGTACTATCTTAATAACGAAGGTAAAATTGTAAAAGGTGAACAAGTCATTAATGGCAACAATTTTTACTTTGATAAAGATGGCAAGCAAGTTAAAGGGAACTTTGCTGAAAATGGAGCGTACTATGATGAAAATTCAGGAGTACAAGTAACCAATCGTTATGTTAACTTCAATAACAATTGGTATAGAATCGGTGCTAAAGGTACTCCTCTTAAAGGTGCCCATGTCGTTGATGGTCATAATGTTTTCTTTGACCAAGACGGTAAACAGATTAAGGGCGACTTCGCTTCGGATGGCTACTATTACAGTAAAAATTCAGGAGACCGAGTAGACTTAGGACAAAATCATTATCAAAACATAAACAATAATTGGTATTATATTGGTAATGACGGCAAACGCCTTACTGGTGAACAAGTCATTGATGGTGTCGAGGTCTACTTCGATAGTACTGGTAAGCAGGTTAAAGGAAACTTTGCTGAAAACGATTCATTTTACGATAAAGATAGTGGTGCCCGCCTTAAGGAACAATTTGTCGATTTGAATGGAAAGACTTATTATGTTGATGCTAAAGGCAAAAGACTTAGAGAAGGGGGAGTTCGAACTATCAATGGTAAAGAGTATACCTTTACGGGCGGTGCAGATCCCCACCTTGCTAGAGAAGAATTTCTATATCCTTACGGCTACTCTTCATTCTACGATTTGAATAACAAAGAAGTCAAAGGGCCTCAATTCGTTAAGGCCAAAAACGGTAATAGATATTACATTACCGCTTCTGGTCACGTCCCATTAGGGCTTCACATTATCAACGGAGAACTTTATATGTTTGATGCTCCGACAAATAAATATGCTGATGGTAGGGTTAGTGCGAATGGCTTGACTAAAGACTATTTCCCATCACTTATTCCTAATGGTAGCCATATCTATTACTTTGATAAGGAAACAGCTACTGCTATAAAAAATCAATATAAAGAGGTTAATGGTAACTGGTATTACTTTGGACCTAATTGGTATTCACTAACCGGTGAACAAACTATTGATGGGGCTCATGTCTATTTCCATAGAGATGGCAAACAAGCTAAAGGGGAACTAGTCACTGTAAATGATAAACTTCATTATTATGATCCTAACAGTGGTGCACGTACTGAGAACACTACCCTCACTATCGAAGGTAAGACCTACCATTTTGATGCTGAGGGAAATGGAAAACTCCTCAATTAGTGTAAGTGAGCAGTAAGCATTATGAAAAAGTAATTCCATCTTCCACTTTAAGAAAACTTTAGGCTTTGCTTTATATACTATAACCATCCTAAAACTTTTCTTTTTCATAATCTCCTAAATCCAGGGCATAGGTCCTGGATTTTTTTGTTTTTAGAAAAGTCTGTAGCAACTAAAATCATCCCCTCTCTCACTCGCATCACAATGTAATCGTTTTCTTATTTTTGTCTAAATTTCTTATTTTTTCTTGAAAGTCTCTAAAATAGCGCTATAATAGGACTTAGGAAATGGAGGAAAAAGTATGAAAGTACATTCTAATTTTACTGGACCTAAGTCCAAAAAACGTTTGATTGCATTCTCATGTGCAACTGCTCTTGCAAGTTTTGCCTTTATCGCAAGACCTGCCTTCGCTGAGGAAGCTAAAGCTGATAACTCATCAAACCTTGATGTGACTGCTGCTACCACTGCCAATGTGGAAACCACAGCAGACCTCGTAGAAACAAAGGTTGTCGAAGCTCCTGCTACTACTGAAAATGTGGCTAGCACAGAAAACACCACAAATGTCTCAGAACAAGCCTCAACTTCTACAGCAAGTTCTGAAACTGCCAGTGAAACAGCTTCAACAACTGCAAGCGAAAGTCAAGCACCTGCGGAATCAGCCACAGGACAAACACGTGATGCTGTAACTACAGACCGAGCTGCCAATGAGACAGCTTCAGTACCTAATGAAACAAACGTCACTGGTGGTCAATACTACAGCGATAAGCATGGATACTGGCATTACAAAGATGCTAGCGGTAAAGATCTAACTGGACCACAAACCATCGATGGCGTTAAGGTCTACTTCAATCAAGGCGGCGTTCAGGTTAAAGGGGACTTTGACTGGGACGGTCACTATTATGACAGAGACTCTGGTGCTCTTGTTACTAATAAATTCGTTGAAAATTATGGTAGAACCTATTACGTTGATGAAAATGGTAACAAGGCAATTGGTTCCAAAGAAATTGATGGAGCGTGGCATTATTTTGATCAGTATGGTGAACAAGTTGAGGATAGGTTTGCTCCTAATGGCCGTTATTATGACAAATATGGTAAACAAGTAGATTTTGGTACTAACCGCTATTTCGAATTAAACGGGGAATGGTACTATGCTGGAAATGATGGTGCTATTTTAAAGGGACCACAAACCATCGATGGCGTTAAGGTTTACTTCAATCAAGGCGGTGTTCAAGTTAAAGGTTATTTTGTCAGAGATGAGGGAGATAATAAATCTCGATACTACGATAAGGATTCTGGCGCTCTTGCCACCAATCAATATGTTATCGCTTACAATCCTTACAAACATCGAAATGAACGTTATTATGTTAACGACCAAGGAATTCGGTTAACCGGTCCTCAAACAATTGACGGTAAACAAGTCTACTTCGATAAATACGAGGGAAGCCAGATTTTCGACAATTTTGGTGATGATGGTTACTTTTACGATCAAGACGGTATTCGTGTCAACCTTGGTACAAATCGTTATGTTCAGGTCAAAGGAAATTGGTACTACGTCGGTAACGATGGAAAGATCTTGAAAGGTGAACAAACTATTGATGGTGCTCATGTCTACTTTAACTACAACGGTATCCAAGTTAAGGGAGATTTTGACTATTACAATCAATTTCACGATAAAGACTCTGGAAATCTAGTTACTAATCGTTTCGTAACAGTTAAAGACAAAACCTACTTTATCGGATCCGATAGCAAGGCCATCAAAGGAGCAACAGTCATTGACAACACTGAATACTTCTTTGATGAGAAAACTGGAGCCCAAGTCAAAGGAAATTTCGCTACTAACGATAAATATTATGATGGAATCACTGGTGGTCTCGTAACCAATAGTTATGTCCAAGTCGACAAGGACTGGTACTACGTAGGCAATGACGGTAAACGGCTTAAAGGTTCTCAAACCATTAACAATGTTCCTGTATACTTTGACCCTTATGATGGTAAACAAGCCAAAGGTGTCTTTGGCGATGATGGCTACTTCTACGACAAAGATTCTGGTGCTAAAATAGACCTTGGTACCAATCGCTACGTTTACATCAACGACAACTGGTACTACCTTAATGGAGAAGGAAAAATCCTTAAAGGCGATCAAACCATTGACGGGGTACAGGTTCACTTTGATCCATATTATGGTAATCAAATTAAAGGAGAATTTACCGATAGTAATGGGCATGCGGTTAAAGCAAACTCCTATACTAGCCCAGTTAAGTACTATGATAAAAATTCTGGAGCTCTTGTAAAAGGTCAATACTTTAGCCATGATGGTAAATGGTACTATGCAGATGCAGAAGGTAATATCCTTAAAGGCTCACAAACCATCGATGGGGTACACGTTTACTTTGACTATAATGGTGTACAAGCTAAAGATACTGTTCTAGATGGTTACTACTACGATAAAGATAGTGGAGCACGAAAAGAACTCCCTCGTGATCAGTTTATTAAGATTGGTGACGATTTATACTACATTAGCAGTAATGGACGAACTGGGAATATAACTATTGATGGTAAGGATTACTATGTTGGTCGATATGGTAGAGTTCTTCGTGGTTCCTTTAACGTATACCAAGAGCCACCTTACTATGATGACGAAACTGGCGAAGCTGTGAAAAAAACTGGTTTTGTTAAATCTTATGGTCGTTGGTACTATATAGAGGAAGACGGAAAAAAAGCAAAGGGCCTTAAAGAAATTGATGGTAAGCTTTATTTCTTCTCTAACAATCCAATGAACAAATACGAAACGCACGACCAGGCTAGAGGAGAAATTATAAGACCTAAATTTTACATTTCATTCCCAAATAGAGCAGAAAACAACCCAACTTACTACTTTGACACTGAAACTGGAGCTGCGGTAACTAACCAATTCATCTATGCAGATGGACACTGGTACTACTTCGGTAAGGATGGTAAGGCTCTCCTCTTCGATCAAGTCATCAATGGTCAACATCTCTACTTTGATTATGAAGGTAAGCAAGTGAAGGGCGATTTCGTAACAGACTACAAGGGAACTCGTTATTACGATGAAAACTCTGGTGAGCTCGTCACCAACCAAACACGTACCATCAATGGTGTGACTTATCACTTTGATGAAAATGGACGTGCGAAGCAAGTGTAAAACAGGTCATAAAATTGACTCATATTAATCTCATGAGTTATTCAAACTAAAAAAACAACCAAAAAGCCCAAATCAAAATATTGATTTGGGCTTTTTGGTAGGTAAAGAATTATTGGTTCTTTTTCAATCTTTTTAAGTGTTTATATAAACCGAAGGCACGGTCTAACTTCATGGATTCGATGGGACGTTTGCCCTTGATATAGAGATTACCATTGGTCGCATTCATCAAACCCGTTTTTGAAATCGCATAACCAGTCGTCATGCCGCTATAAAGGAGTTTTTCAAGTTTCTTGGCATCTAGGACTCTGCTTGAAGAGTCAAGGCTACCATTTTCCGCTTCGTAAATATCCACAAGTCTCTTAAACTTATAAGCCGTTTTTATGGACATGTCACCAGCGCTTCCCTTAGAGTAATAGCGATAAAGATTTTGTGGGCTCAAGTCCACTGAAGCTGCCTCAGGGCCACTAGGTGAGTAGGGCTGGAGTTTGATAAAGGTGTTTAGCTTTCCGATATCAATGTGTGATTCGCTGTCATTTTCCCTATGAATTGGCAGTGCAATCTTATCCACATTTTCCTTACGTCTAATCGTTGCTAACAATTCATAAGGCTCAACTCTTAGAGTTTTGGAAAATTTTTCCAGAGTATCTAGTGAAACAGTCCCTCTTTGCTTGATTAAGTTATAGTTGGTTTGTGCCATGCCAGATGACACCACAAAGTGCGTCATGCGTTCTCTGACTTCTTCAGCATCCATAGTCTCTGTGATATGTAATTTCTTACGAATATTATTCCACAGGTTTTGCGTGACCTGGTCAGGCTTTCTTGGAAACTCAAAAACTTCATGCTGGTTGTCTTGAGATAAAAGCATACCAAGTGTGATATTTTTCTTGGTCACCTTAGCCAGACCATTAGTAATGGTTACAATCTTTGGAATATTTCCCTTAGGCTTGTTCATAAAAAGCATCCGTAAGCTTCCTGAAGGAATTCCCGTCGCTTCGGAAAGCTCTCTGTAACTCTTCTTATCTTTCCAATAGTCGCCCATCCGAGCTTTCTCTGCATTTTCCCAGAAAAGTTGCTTAAGAGGCTTAAGATCGCTCGGACGATTTGAAATTAATCGTTTTGACATCATTGTCTCCCTCTAAAATTGCTGTTTAAGTATAGTCCGCCACTATTATCTCATATTTTTAACAAAATTAAAAACTATTTTTTAAGCAAATTCTCATTGTACAACTTTAACGACAATAGCATTTTAATATCTCTACTAGAAATCAACCTTAAAACTCCCCTCGTACACGCAACGAAGGGAGTTGTTTTGCTAATAATTCCAATTAACCAAGAGATAAATGAGGCTTGAGCCAAACATATCAGCCAAGGCATGGACTAGGAAGAATGGAAGCAGGTTTTTGACCTTATATTTATAAAGAAAATAATAGAGTAGACCAAATACCACACCGATAACCAGAGCCCATAGCATACCCTGATAGGTGTGGAAGGACACACGGACAAGGGTTGAAAAGAGCAAGACCCACCACTTATACTTGTCCTTTACTGAGGTCAAGAGTCCTAGGAAGAAAAATTCCTCGTAGAAACCGTTAAGCAATCCGTAGGTAATAGCCATAGGTGACAAGGCCAGAAACTTATTAAGCACAGCCATAGGACTAATAAAGGCTAAAACTTGAGGACTAAAGTAGTTATACTGGCCTGACAGCGTGCTGACCATATCGGCCAAGAGACCCATGATAGCGAAAATAAAAGGTACCCAAAATAGGACAGACCACTTTAGACGGATAGGCAGTTGCTTGAAGTCAAAATGACGGATCCAAAGATAGACGAGGGCCAAGGACAAAAGAATCAGTTGTAAGCTGAAATTACTTGAGTAGGCTGCTCCTTTGCTAACCGTATTTGTCGCTGTTTCAGTCATTGTTGTGGAAATGGTTGGCGACAGACTAGCCATATACAACTGGGTCGAACGCACGATAAACTGTCCAAACATGATGAGCGTTACCATACCGATGTCGAACCATCTCAGTTCCTTAAGTGGTTGCTCGGGATGGATTTTCTTTAGTAATGACATTGTCTTCCCTTCCTCCTCGTATCTACAACAAAAGCTCGTTTTTTCTTTAAGCTTATTATAAGTCATAATCCTTAAATTAACACTAACATTTGCAGAAAAATTAGTATTTGATTCGGAAAAAGAAAAAGCAAGGAAGGCATCTTGATACGTACCGTGTCAAGTAGACAATTGAAATAAATAAAATGTGAGGAACCAGGTTGCTTTGGGTTAAGCAGTCTGGTTTTTCTTATCGGCAATAGTTTTCCAGTAATCTCTATATTTTTTAGA
>NZ_JAQFJQ010000021.1:0-33091 GCF_030440175.1 Streptococcus sp. SV2 | reverse complement strand
ACCAGGTAACAGCCCTCAGCTTGCCTTCAAAAGAAACCTTACTTTTTCTAGACATAATAAAAATCCTACTTTCGTAAACAGTACTTTATGTATTTTTACTGTCTACTTAAGTAGGACTATATCACCTTGCCCCAAGCTTTCATTTTTAAGCCAGTTTTTTAGGTCTGATAATACCAGTTATCAAACTCAAGAAAAATAGTCCTGAAGCAACGTACCAATAGGGCATATCCACGCTAGTCGTACGGCCTGACACTTCAACAATTCCCTTAACCAGACAGGCACTGGCAACAACAGCGATGGCTGAATTAAAGAGAAGTTTTGAGGCACGATTTCTTACCCAAGACATTCCCATCCCTGTTAGTAGATAAATCAAAGCTCCAGCCAATGGTGCAAAGAACATCATACGCATAAACATAGATGATTCACCATAAGAAAAGCGCTCATAGACAAAGGTAAATACTAAGCTAAAAATGGTTAGACCGATGTAGGTGAAAAAGTGTTTGCTGGCTGATTTTTTAGTAACCGATGTAAACAATATCGATCACCGCCCTTTCTGAAATTTTATTTCCGTTCGTGGTTGGCTTATTAATGACTTGACCATTAAAATACATGGTTGATGAGCCACCACCATCAAGGTTGTAAGCTGTCGTCACGCCATAAGATTTCATCAATTCTGCCATCTCATAAAGAGTCAACCCTGACGACTCACTGGTACGACCATCCGAGACAATGACAATATAGTGCACACTACCGTCACTTTCTTCGATAACGCCGATAGCTGTCCGTGGATTGTCAGCCATAGCTTGACCGACCTCCTCATTTTCTGAGACAGCTACCTTACCATTTTCAACCAAGGTTGGACCAAAGGCAAAGGTATTCACTACACCTGAATCGACCAGTTTTTGAGCTGTAGTGTCGCCCTCCTTAAAGGTTTTAAAGCTACCATCTGAGTAAACCGCTAGATCCTCATAGTCACTGTTTCGATCAGTATCACGATAGACTTGGCCATTTTTAATCACATAACCTGATTGGTTGGCTCCGTAATAATCACCATTGATGGCAAAGATAGCATTATTTTGCTGGGCAATACTAGATGTCGTGTCGGTGATGTTAGTCCCGTAGGTATTTTGCGCCAAAGCTGTTTTAAGGTAGTCGGCACTTGACAGCTTGATATCTGCCACATAGTAAGTGGTATCACTGGTTTTACCTGTTGTGATTTTGATATCCATATTGTCATCTTTATAGGTCGTATCTGTCTTAGTTACCTTACCAGTGCTGGTAGACGCTGTTGACGAAGCTGTGCTTGAGCTACTGGTCGTGGCTGAAACCGTCGACACCGCAGAAGGGATGACAAAGACCTTTAAGAGAGAGTAGACATTTGCCCCCATCAGAAAGAGGGTGAAGAGCAAGGCATAGGCATGCCTTTTGAGAAATTTCATAGAAGACCTCCAAATGTGAAAGATAAGTCAGAAACTATAAGTTCCTATTGCTTGTCTTAAGCATAACAAGGAAAGCTTAAAGTCTTCTATAAATCCCATAACCACGCCTTTCGTTTAAGTTTTGCTTAAGAAAAGACAGCCTCAACTGAAGCTGTCTACGTTAGATAATCATATCTTCTGTAATGTCAAATTCTCTCAAGAGCTCCTGAATCTTATCAAAGTTCAGACGGAAATGCTCTAATTTATGACCATCAGAGCCGATAGAATACTTGCAACATCCCAAATCATTAACAAGGCCCAAGGCATAACGATAAAGATCTTCGTGATGATAGAGATACATACTCTTTGCATTCAGCTCAAAAGCCAAATCATTAGCCATCATTTTCTGGAAAATGCGTTTGAGCTGCTCCTCATAGGCTTTTAATTCATCAACAGTCACCTCAAACAGGCGGAAACCATAGTCAAAGTGGGCTAGGACATCTGCGTCTACTCGACCAATAGCATACTCCAACTTGTCTAGATATTCTTGAATAATGCTGGCCTTATCCATATCAGCTACCTCATCATCAAGATAATCATTGACCCCATTATGGTGAACCGAAAGCAGTTTGAGATCATAGTCCTTCCCATCCAAAAAGGCCAAAATATCCTTTTCTCTAGGCTGGTAATAACCAATCTCGATGCCCCGTTTAATACGATTGCCATACTTACGGTTAAGACTTTCAATCTCACGACTATAGGCCTCGTACTCAGGTACATCATCTTGTTTGGTATAAGGATTAGAGAGGTCATAATGCTCCGTCGTTACAATCTCGCCATCAAAATGTGTTAAATAATCAGTAAAGTCCGCATCCGAATCATAGGAATGATGGGTATGCAAATGGTTATCACGAATCGTCATCATTACTCCTTATTCTTTAAATACCGTTTAAGCTGCTTATGGGCAAGACAAGTCAAAGTTACCATGATGCCCTCGTAGATAAAAAAGAAAATCACAAAACATTGAAGGAAATAGTCTTCAGGCAAAACATTAATAATCGGATCCAATAGTGGATTAAAGAGCCAACTGCTATCTCCAGGAAAAAGGGCTTCATGAAAGAGCGTAAAAAACTCATCAAATCCAAGAAAAAGACCCACAAGGCCAATCAGGACTGGCAAAACAGCAAGACTCAGATAAAGTCTACGATAAAGACCAAAGGTCCCCTTCTTCACATTTCGCCAAAGAAAGGTCACAGCTGGATAAGCCAGTAGGATAACTAGCCCCTGAACCAAGTGAAAGAGCCACTTGACATCATGAAAATGCTTAAGCCCACTCTCTGACGACGGAAAATCAGGCATGGTCAGATGACCAACCCAAGGAAAGGTCAGGTACTGCATGAGGACATTGAAATTATGCCAAAGCTCTGTCTTGCCGATAATGACATAGTCCAAAAGATGCATCCAGTCAATATCAAAATAATAAAAGCCCCAAGCCAGATAAATCGTCAATAGAATAGATAAGGCCAAGAGCCAAATGGGAGTCAACACTGCTTCAATCTTAGTTCGCATCAAAATCCCACTCCGCTAGACTAGAAAGTACATGGTCTGGTTTTACTGGCAAATCCACAACCTCTTCCGCCTTGGTAAATCCAGTTGTCACTAGAAGTGTTGGAAAGTCATTTTTAATGCCGGCTGTAATATCGGTCAAGTAATTATCACCAACCACAATCGTTTGACTACGTTCTGTCCCAAGGATTTCAAGAGCCTTGTTCATGATAATAGCTTTAGGCTTACCAATAATGATTGGTTTCACACGGGTAGCCGCCTCGATAAGGGCCAGGAGGGAACCAGCACCTGGAAGAAGACCACGTTCTGTTGGGATATTCAAATCTGGGTTAGTTCCAATAAATATAGCCCCTTTGTGGATAGCAAGCGTTGCCTTTACCAACATTTCATAAGTGACTTCACGGTCCAAGCCCACCACAACATAAGCAGGATTTTCCTCATCTACCGTATAGCCCGCATCCGCAATAGCAGATTTAAGTCCAGTCTCACCGATAACATAAACCGTCTTGCCACGATTCATATCGTTCATATAGTCAACTGTCGCCAAGGTAGCTGTGTAAATAGTCTCAAGAGGCGTTTCAAGCTCACACTGATTACGCAAAAGTTCTTGTACCATTTCTGGTGTACGCATACTGTTATTAGTTACAAAAAGATAGGGAATCTGGCGCTGCTGCAATTCCTTAACAAAAGCCTCCCCTTCAGGAATACGGTCCTTACCCTTGTAAATGGTTCCATCTAAATCAATCAAATAACCCTTATATGTCATCTTACTCGTCTCCTATTTCCTTCCATTGGATGATGGCATGAGCATGAATATTGCCATCAACACAAATCTGATGTTGACTGCTCAAACTTTCTTGGTCAAACTCATAACCCGAATAAATTTCTGATCCATGATGAATTTCCTTAACATACTTGAGGTCAATGTGGGCTGGTGTATACTTGGTCAAAAAGTCCAAATCGAAAACATCCAACATCCACTCCAAATACTTACTATTGTTAACGTGACCATTCATGTCTAAGTCAAAATAGCGCACACGGTATAAGGTATCAACGGGATTTTCCAAAACCTTGTAGCGAGGACCACGAAGCAACTTTTTAGTTTTTTCAGCTTCATAAGGTGCCACCAACTCGTCTGGAACCTCAGCTACCTTACGTGTCTCATAATCCATGAGGGCAAAAGTGGTCTTAAAGAGCATGATTTGCTGACCAGCTTCATCAGTGATGTAAAAATTACGGTAACAGAAAATCTTATTATAGGAAATAGCTTCCGTTGTAATGGTCACCTTTTCATTGTAACGAGGCAGGCGGTCAATTTCGATAGCATAATCCGTCACAATCCAAACCAGACCATATTGATCAAAAACTGCGTCGTCCGCATTTCCAAGAGACTCAGACTGCATGGCTGATACTTGCAAGGAGAATGCCAACAAATGTGGTAATTTCACCTGATGTGTAATATCCGTCTCATAAAACGGAATCTGATAAGGAATACTAAATTTTAAGCCCATCTAATCCTCCAATATAAATTGCTCAGCGACATTATCTCCCAGAAAGAGTCCCCGTTTGGTCATACGAATCACATCTGGATCCTTAACCAAAAGCCCATCTGCTTGTAGTTTTTCCACAATGTCCCCATAAGTATCTGCAAATGATAAGCCAAACTTCTCTTCAAACCGTTTGATAGACACGCCTGATTTTTTCCGTAAGCCAAGGAAGAATTCCTCCTCCACCATCTCCGCCTTAGTCAGATGCTCCTCATGAAGTCTAGCATGCCCATCCTCTGCTATAGCCTTTAGGTAATGCTGGATAGGACCACGATTACGGTAACGAACACCATTGACATAACCAGAGGCCCCAGCCCCAACACCATAATACTCATCATTATTCCAATACATGAGATTATGTCGACTCTCCATACCAGGTTTGGTAAAATTGGAAATCTCGTAATGCTCAAAACCATTTTTTTCCAACTCTTGAATAATATAGTCAAACATCTCTGCTTCCAAGTCTTCAGTTGGCAAATTGAGCTTACCCCGACGCATCTTATTCATAAAGACCGTGTGATGTTCCAAGATCAAACTGTAGAGACTTAGGTGTGGAATATCCAGTTCTATAGCCTTTCTCACATTTTCCTTGACCTGATCCATTGTTTGACCAGGTAGGGCATAAATGAGGTCAATGGAAATATTATGAAAACCAGCAGCCTTCAAACTATCAATACTTTCATAAATTTGTGCTTGATTGTGACTGCGACCAATTTGACGCAAGTGCTTGTCATCAAAGGTCTGAACCCCTAGAGACACCCGATTAACAGCTGATTTTTTGAGCACTTCAATCTTATCAAGTGTCAAATCACCAGGATTGGCCTCGATGGTAAATTCCTCCAGCTTAGACAAATCCAAGTTCTTCTGAAGATTGCTTAAAAGATAGTCCAATTGCTCGGCAGAAATAGCT
The DNA here is from genome assembly GCF_030440175.1 of Streptococcus sp. SV2. NCBI lineage: Bacteria > Bacillati > Bacillota > Bacilli > Lactobacillales > Streptococcaceae > Streptococcus > Streptococcus sp. SV2. The sequence continues at coordinate 27,650 of NZ_JAQFJQ010000021.1, read as the reverse complement.
GTCGGTGTCCCACCACCAATGTAAAGGGTGCGAAGTTCCTTGATATCTAAAAGCTCCCACTCACGAATCAAAGCCCGTAGGTAGTCATCAACGGGCTGATTTTTAATAAAGACCTTGGAAAAGTCACAATAATAACAAATTTGTGTGCAAAATGGAATATGCACATAGGCTGACGTTGGTTTTGTTTGCATGTAACTATTCTACCATTTTTTAAGCAGAAATGAGACCTTGAAAAAGAAGAGTTTGACGCAAAAAAGAAGCTATCTCTTCAGATAGCCTCTTCCTATTATTTTGTTAATGAGAATGGGAAAGCTTTGTAGTTACTATAATCAAAGCTTGGTCCCAAATCAGAGATGAATTGGACTGGCGTGTAGGTTCCATTTTCAAGAATAAAACCAGGCTTAGCTTGGAAACCAGCTCCCCCTAGTCCAGTAATACCAGGAAGCAAGGTTGAAAAATCGCCACCTTCCCAAACGTAGAGATTACCAGAAATTTGAACGGCTTTAGCAGTCGTTGAACTTTGACGGTAAGGTTCGTAATCAACATTGAAATTTGCCTTTGAAGTGACGTTACCATTGGCATCAACTGTAAAACTAATGTCTGTTGCTTGAGGACTGGTACCAGTCCAAGTTCCTACTAAAGCTGCTGGAACAGGAGTGTCACTTTGGCTATCCCTTGTTGTTTGACTAGACTTATTGGAATCAGAAACAGCACTGCTACTTGCACCTGATTGAGCATCATTTCCAGCTGTAGCTTGATTTTTTGAAGAGCTAGCTTCAGGAGTACTCGCTTCTTCTTGACCTTGAGAATCCTTTGAAGATGAATCCTCTGTCTTAGACTTTTTAGCAGATTTCTTCTCAGATGCTTTTGTTTTTGCTGATGACTTCACAACTTTAGAAGTTGACGTTGTAGATGATGCTGCGGTGTCTTTTTCTGACTTAGACCCACATCCGACAAGGCTTGCAGAAACAGCTACTGACAGCAAAACAAGTGAACAAACACGGATAACTTTATCTTTCATTTTCATAAACCTCTTTCTATATGTCTATTATATCTATTTTGTTACAAAAATCAAGCATTGTTTGTAATTTTGTAATATTTATGTCATTATTTGTATCCCTGTCTTAAGTTAATATGTCTGTGTAAGCAAAAAAGTCTATCATTCCTATGGGAATGATAGACTTTGGACTATTATTTAAGAACGATTCATCTGCTAGAGGTATCCTAATTACTATTTGTCTTCTCTTTCAAAATAACCTGTATAAGAGAGATGGTTGAAGCCCTCCAAGATAATAATGCGCTTGCCACCATCCACAACGACATAATAGTATGATCTGCTCGCATCGTGGTAGATGTCATTAACACTCTTAGCCTGATAACCATGTGACTTAAGAGACTTCTGTATTTTAGCAAACTCTTTTTGCACCTTACCATTATCTACGCTGCCTGATTGATCCGTCAGATATTCTTTTAAAGGCTTAGCAATTAAGATATCTTTACCATCAGAATCTGTAGTAACAACCCCATTTTCAGAGATAGTCCCTTCTCCTTCTGAATCATCATCGGAATCAAATTTTTTCCATTGCCCAACAAAAACTTTTGGAACCGCTACCTTATGAAAAAGATATATCTTTTTTAAATCTTTGGTACTTCTTGATCCGTAGTAGAGGTCTGATAAGAATAAATCTAGAACTAAGTTTGTCCCATCTTTCTGAATCAGATTATAGTAGCCAAACACATCCGTCTTTACCAGGATGATCTCTTTTGTCTGTAATTGGTATTTCTTGTCAAAATCAGCAATCGTTTTTAGTTTTGAATCACTGACGTCCTCTAAGCTTGTTTCAAACTTCTGTCTTACTTTCTGACCAGTAGAGATTTCTTTGATTTCTTCTTCCCTATGGCCTGCAACAAGTTTTGATTTTTTCCCACTTAACTCATAAACCAAACCAGCATTATAACTAGTTACCCACAAACCATTCAAGTTTGTTTCTTTGAAAGAAAACAAAAAGAGGCCAAGACTTGTTGCTAGGACAAGAAATAAAGCAATACCCAAACCAATAAAAGTCTTCTTCCCAAACTTTTTCTGTTTAACAAAGACAAGCTGCTGTGCTGAAGTTTGGTTGACCATCTGACCAGTCACTTGATTTGGTAAAGGCATGGCTCCTGCAGGCACGGAATTTCCATTGTTAGAAAAAGTAGCTTGTCTACCTTCCATAACAAACTCACCATTTTGAAGAGCCTGCTGACACTCCTGAATAGTGGGCTTACGATTATTAATCACTTCAAAATATTCAATCCATTCTTTTCGATTCATCATCTCTCCTAACAGTTCTTAACAGAAAAATCTATCACTAGATTGGAAGTGATAGATTTTTCAATTATTTAAGCACTTCTTGTGTCTTAGCATAGTTAGCTTCAACAGCTTCTTTTTCAGCTTTCCACCAGTCTTGGTGATCTGTATACCACTTGATCGTTTCTTCCAAACCTGATTCGAAGTTTGTGAATTGTGGTTCCCAACCAAGTTCTTCACGCAATTTTGTTGAATCAATAGCGTATCGCAAATCGTGACCAGCACGGTCTGTAACACGGTCGTATGCGCCTTTTGGTTGACCCATTTTTTCAAGGATAAGCTCAAGCACTTCCTTGTTGTTCTTTTCACCATCAGCACCAATCAAGTAAGTTTCACCGATACGGCCTTTAGTAAGGATAGCCCAAACACCAGTTGAGTGATCGTTAGTATGAATCCAGTCACGGACGTTTTTACCTTCACCATAAAGTTTTGGTTTGATTCCTGACAAGATATTGGTGATTTGACGTGGGATGAATTTTTCGATGTGTTGGTATGGTCCATAGTTGTTTGAGCAGTTTGAAATAGTTGCCTTAACACCAAATGAACGCACCCATGCTTTAACGATAAGGTCTGAAGCAGCCTTAGTTGATGAATATGGTGATGATGGGTTGTATTTGGTTTCTGCGGTGAATTTTTCACCAGGACCTTCACCATGTCCAGGAAGGTCTTCACGCAACGGAAGGTCACCATAAACTTCGTCTGTTGATACGTGATGGAAACGAATGTCGTATTTACGAGCTGCTTCCAAGAGTGTGTAGGTACCAATGAAGTTTGTGTAGATGAATGGAGATGGGTCATTCAATGAGTTATCATTGTGACTTTCAGCCGCATAGTGAACAATGGCATCCGCCTTAGCAGCCAATTTGTCTACCAATTCAGCATCAGCAATGTCCCCTACAACCAATTCAACACGGTCACCAAGGATTTCTTCAATGTTAGCACGGTTCCCAGCGTAAGTGAGTTTGTCAAGGACAGTCACATGTACGTCTGGATGATTGTTGTAGACATAGTGTACGAAGTTTGAACCGATGAAACCTGCACCACCGGTTACGATAATATTTTTGTATTCAGTCATTTTTTCTCCAAATTTCTTTGTTCCTTAATCGTTCCTTTAGCTAGTGAGGGACGCCAGCAACCCTTCGGTTTCATGGCTAAATCCGGAGTCTAAGTCTCCGGATTTTCCTACAAGATTCCCTGAGGTAATCTTGTTTTCACTAGGGCAGGAACAATCTTATAACGCTCCTTGCAGTCGCGATACTGCTATGCAAGGTTCATTTTTACAAATCTTCTGCTTTTAGGGGTTTTACGTCTTTGAGCAATGGGTGATTTTTATCTGCTTCTGAGACTTCTGCTTCTTCCAAGTTTTCCCACTTGATATCAAGGCTTGGGTCAGCGTAGTTGACAAAGGCGTATTTTGGTTTGAGTTCAAGTGCCCAGTAGTCGTTCACAAGGTAGCTGTAGGATACTTTGTCAGATAAAACTTGGAAACCATTGGCAACACCACGAGGAACGAAGATTCCTTTTGAGGCATCAATGACTGTTTGGTAAGTATTTCCAAACGTTTCGCCTTCACGAAGGTCAACCCATGTTCCAAGAACCTTTCCTTCATCTGCTACTGAGATGTATTTATCCCAAGGCTCAGCGTGCAAACCACGTAAAACATTTTTTCGTGAGAAAGAAACATTGTTTTGCAATTTTCCTTCTGCAAAGAATGATTCTGGAAAACCAAGCGGCAACATTTTTTCCTTTTGGAAGTTTTCCTTGAACCATCCACGGTTATCTCCATGTACTGGAATATCAAATTCAAGTAAACCTGGGATGGCTTCAATCTTACGTGCAGCTAATTCTTTACCAAAAAATTGTTCAGTCATTATGCTTCTCCAATCAAACGGAGCAAATATTGCCCGTATTCATTCTTCTTAAGTGGTTGTGCCAATTCGAGGACCTGCTCTTTAGTAATGTAGCCCATGCGATAGGCAATTTCCTCAAGGTTAGCCACTTGAACATTTTGCAAACGTTGAACTGTTTCAATGTACTGAGCAGCTTGCAAGAGACTTTCGTGAGTGCCTGTATCCAACCAAGCAAAGCCACGTCCCATAAGTTCAACAGAGAGGTCACCACGTTCTAAGTAAGCCTTGTTAACATCCGTGATTTCAAGTTCGCCACGAGGACTTGGCTTGATATTTTTGGCAATTTCCACAACATCATTGTCATAGAAATAAAGACCAGTTACAGCAAAGTTTGATTTTGGATGCTCAGGTTTTTCCTCGATTGAGATGGCATTCATATTGTCGTCAAATTCAACAACACCAAAACGTTCTGGATCCTTAACTTGATAACCAAAGACTGTAGCTCCTTTTTCCTTAGCTTCGGCACGTTGAAGCATAGCAGAAAGACCATTGCCATGGAAAATATTGTCCCCAAGAACAAGGGCAACACTATCATCACCAATGAAGTCTTCACCAATGATAAAGGCTTGAGCCAATCCATCTGGACTTGGTTGTACTGCGTAAGAAAGGGAAATACCGAACTCAGAACCATCACCAAGGAGCTCTTCAAAACGTGGAAGGTCCTGTGGTGTTGAGATGATGAGGATTTCCTTAATACCAGCCAACATAAGCGTTGATAGTGGGTAATAAATCATTGGTTTATCGTAAATCGGCATCAGTTGTTTTGATGCAGCACGAGTCAATGGATACAAACGCGTCCCTGAACCGCCTGCAAGAATAATACCTTTCATAAGAAGGCTCCTTTTTTCTCTAATATATTACCTATATTTTAGCATTTTTCAGCCCTCTTGTCACGGTAAACCCTATGTTCTTAAGCTTTCATTAAGAAAATCACAAGTGTCCATTTTCTTAATCCAATGAAAAAAGGATTTCGATTGAAACCCTTTTAGATTGAAGATAACCTCTTGTAGCACTTTCCTTAGAAAGCGTAATCATCATCTTCTTCAGTGCCTTTGTGCACTCATCCAGTCAAAGATACTGTTATAGGTTTGCCCATTGACACTAGCTCGAGAGCCACCGCCATAGGTTGGGTCAGTGGCTACCATACCACTATAACCATCCCAATTTTTCGTATTTTCAGGATGCTGAACGCCAATCACCTGGTCATGGAAGAAATAAATCCAAGCCCAATGCCCATCATACTCTGTACCAGGAAGATCAGTCCCGGTAGCTGTTTCAAAGTATGAAAACCATTTGTTAGAAGCTCCAGAGGTAATCAAACTCTTGTATAGAGGCAAGACACTATTTTCTGGTTGAACTGTTGCGTCTGCTTTCGTGTGAATCAACCACATAGGCTGGTCCTTCAGTTTATCAATCCCAGATTGGTCAACAGTTAAGGGAGCAGCAATTGGAATGAGAGCTGCAAAATAATCTGGATAGGTTGCTCCCATAGTCAAGACCATACCACCACCATTGGAAACCCCTGCAAGATAAATTCGTCCCTTATCTACCTCTGGGTGATTAGCTAGGTATGTATCAATGGTCTCTTTGAGTTGTGCTGCATTATCCGACCCCCAAGGTGTCTGCGTTTGAACAGCAAGCACATTGACCCCACGCGCCTGATCACCAGTTGTTAAGAAATGGCCTTGAATATCAGACTGGGTAAGCGCATAGACGTCATTTGAAAGAAGGGGGATATTCATATCTGTCCCTCTTTCACCAATGCCGTGTAGCCAGACTATCAAAGGTTTGGTGCTATTTCCTGTACCGGTTTGGGCACTATAAGCCGCATACTGCATATTACCTACCTGCCCTCGCTCATCGAAAACCTCCGTTGTTGGCATCAAACGATTATTGATGGCATCTTGCTCAGAAGACACCATTTGCGACTGACTACTACCTTCTGCCACTACTGACAAATCTTTCATCGATACCATATAACTTTCCAGCCATTGGTTAGTCCAAGTAGAAAGGTTAAAATACATAGGTTCAGCATTTCCACCCATGTTGTAGCGATTATAAGAAGGTAGGCTCAATTCAAGCGTCACGTACTTGCTGTTATCATAATAGACCACATGCCCCTGATCGTCGGACACATAAGAATTCGTCACCTGACGACTAACTCCTGCTGTTGTAACCTGGGTTGAGCTGTGGACAACCTCTGGCGTTACCTTTTGATTAAATTCAAAGATAACCTTGGTCACAGCTGGCCCAAACTCATAACTTTCCAAGACAATACTTGTCTTTGTTACAGCCAAGTCTTCGGCTGCTACTGACTTTACTGACAGGCCTAAACTGATAGCCAACAAGGCTAGTAAGACAGCCATATAAATTTTAACTTTTTGGAACATAGTCCCCTCCCATTTTTTATTAGTATTCACCTACAAGCGATGAACACTTAATATTTTATCATCTTCTAATTAAATAAGAAATAGGTGTTCTGTATTCTAATAAAAAATCAGCTAGCCTTTCTCGATAGTGAGAGAAAGCTAACTGATTCTGAATATTTTGGGAAGGATAACTAGTCTTAATCCTGTTTCTTAATGTAATTAGCGACTGGATAATCTGCACTGTCCAAGTTACCAGGTCGGTTCATGGCCAAATCAACCAGATTTTTTCCAATCAATGGCCCTGTTGTAAGACCAGAGGAGCCTAGACCTGAAGCAACGAAGACGTTTTTAAGCTCTGGAACTTCTCCAAAGAAAGGTGAGAAGTCACTCGTGTAGGCTCTCGTTCCCACACGTTCCGAGAAGGACTTGGCAGTACTTAAGTCAGGGAAATAGGTCTTAGCCTCCTCCTCCAGAACTTCTAAAACAGCTTCATCAACCGTCAAATCAAAGCCTTGATCATTTTCATGACTGGCACCTACCGAAATCTTTCCACCCGCAAATGGAATGACATCTAATTCGCTCTCTGGCATCAGAACTGGTAATTTACCAGTATCCATGCCCTTAAAGAAATAGTCTCGTAACTGACCTTTTTGAGGACGAACATCCACTTCAAAACCAAGGGGTTCAAGCGTTTGACCTAGCCAGGCACCACAAGCGAGAATGACCTTATCGAAAGTTTGACCATCAATCTCATAAGTACCATCGTCAAGAGGAGAGAGTGTCACTTGACCTTCTAACTTTTCAAAACCAGAAGCCTTAATCAAAGTAGCTGTCAGTTCTGCACCTTCGACTCTGGCTCCCCCAGAGGCATAGAGATAACGGTTAAAGCCAGTGAATTCAGGAAGGGTACTCGCATTTTTAATAGAGAGTTCACCAATAATGGGTGATTCTTCTAGCCTCGTCTCAGCATGCTCATACAGACCATCTAATTTACTATCGTCTTTCTTAAGAAGGGCCACACCAGACTGATCATAGAAGCTCGTGTCATAACCATCATTTTCAAGATCTGAAACTAACTCTTGGTAAAAATCAGCTCCCAGTCTAGCCATGCGATACCAGGCCTTATTACGACGCTTGGAAAACCAGGGACTAATAATTCCTGCTGCTGCCTTGGTTGCCTGTCCAAGACCATGGTCAAAAACAGTAACTTCTACTTCTTTTTCCTTTGACAAGTAATAGGCAGCCGTTGAACCAACGATGCCTGCGCCAACAATTGCAATCTTCATTTTTTACTCCATCTATTTGAAAAGAGCTGAGTCCTATACACATAGGCACAGCTCTTTAGTATTTTTTTAGCCCAAGGCCACGTCCATGACCATCATGACAACAAAGCCAACCATAAGGCCCAAGGTTGCTACATCAGTATTACCATTAGTCTGTGATTCCGGAATCAATTCTTCCGTTACTACAAAGATCATGGCACCAGCCGCAAAGCCCAAAGCGTAAGGGATGATTGCCATCATCCACATGACAAGAGCCGCACCCATAACTGCACCTATAGGCTCAACGATAGCTGACATAGACCCCCAATAAAAGGCCTTAAGTCGAGATTTTCCATCTGCTCGAATTGGGATAGAAAGGGCTGCACCTTCAGGGACATTCTGCAAACCAATCCCTATAGCTAGACCAATGGCTCCCATCAGACCCGCGAATGTCATATTGCCACCAGCCAAGGCTCCGAAAGTCACACCGACTGCTAATCCCTCTGGAAAATTATGAATGGTGATAGCCAAAAAAAGCAGGGCTGTCTTTGACAATTTCTTCTTACGAGGTTGAATTCCTTCTGCTTTTGAAATATCATTTCCCAAATGCAAGTGAGGGACGACAGCATCAATCAAACGAAGAGCGACACCACCAAGTAAGAAGCCAGCTGCCGCTGGAAACCAAGACCACTTCCCATAGCCATTTTGGCTAGCATAAGCTAAAGAAGGGTCCAAGAGTGACCAGAAAGAGGCCGCAATCATGACTCCAGCCGCAAAGCCCATCATGATATCTAACAATTTACGGCTAATATGCTTGAAAAAGAAAACAATAGCCGAGCCGACAATGGTACAACCCCAAGTGAAAAGACCAGCAAGTAAGGCCAACAAGACCACATGTTGATGTAAAAGCCAAGTCACAGATAGATCCTCCTAGAGATGGTCAAAGGGATTAGTTGACGACTGACTTTCAAGAATTGTCACATTCCAGCCCTTCTCAAGCTTCCAAGCCTCAAGTTTCTCAGCAATCTTTGCGATAAAGAGAGCTTCAATATGGTGACCAGGATCAATTGCCAAGAGGCCATTGGTAATCATTTCCTGACCAGTATGGTAATAAATATCACCCGTGATAAAGACTTGTGCGCCCTTTGTCAAAGCATCCTTGTAAAATCCTTGACCGCTACCACCACAAATAGCCACACGGTTAACAAGAGGATTTTCATGATTATAACGAACCAGGCGAATACTATCTAAGCCAAAAACAGACTTGACATTAAGAGCAAGTTCTTCAATGGTTTGTGGCACAATATCACCCACTCGACCGATTCCTTGATTGTCAGCAGTCTCCGTCAAATAAGTGGTCTTCTTAATATCAAGTAAGCCACAAAACCAATCATTGAGACCATCATCAACCACATCAATATTGGTATGGCTCACATAGACTGCAATATCATGCTTAACCAGGTCCAGCAAAATATCACGGTCAGGCGAAGACACCAAATCCTTAACCGGACGGAAAATAGGGGCATGTTTGGCAATGATGAGGTCCACACCTTTTTCAATGGCTTCGGCTACTGTATTCTCACGAACATCCAAGGTAACCATGACCTTCTGAATCTCTTTGTCCAGGCTGCCAATCTGCAAACCAACCACATCACCTTCCATGGAAAGTTCCTGTGGACAAAAGCTTTCATAAGACTTGATAAGTTCACTAGCTAACATGGTTCAAAACCTCCTTAATGGTTTGGATTTTCTCTTCAACAAATAAACGATCAGCCTGGTTGGCTAAAGGAATGGATCCTAAAGCAATCTCCAATTTATTGATTTCACGTTGCCATTTGAGCTGGAAGACTTGAGACTGGTCTTTCATGAGATGAGGTCCAAAGCGAACCTCCTTATCTGATAGAGTCATTTGACCAGCCTCAGCCACCATGATTTCGTAGTATTTGCCATTTTCGGTCATGATAGCTTCTGTGACAATGACAAAACCATTTTCCATCAACCAAATACGAAGGTCGTCTTCACGATTATTGGGTTGCAGAATCAGACGTTCCACACCTTTAAGTTTATCCTTACCAGAATCAAGAATATCCGCAATCAAACGTCCCCCCATACCACAAATCGTGATAGTCGTGACAGCATCAGAGGGTTCAAAAGCTGCCAAGCCGTTAGCCAAGCGCACGTCAATCTTATCTTTGAAACCAGAAGCTGAGACATTAGTAAGAGCAGATTCATAAGGGCCTTTCACCACTTCACCAGCAATAGCTGAGTGAATCAAGCCCTTTTCAAGTAAATAAATAGGGAGGTAGGCGTGGTCACTACCTACATCTAAAAGTTTTGCGTCTTTAGGGACGAAGGTTGCTACGTCCTTAAGGCGTTGAGATAATTGTACGTACATCTTTTATCTTTCTATTTTTAAAGTCTCTTCATTATATCAAAAAAGGAGGTTGGTAAGAAATGCTTTTATTACATTTCCTAGCAACTTCCTTGTATCTTATGTCTTGTCTCCAGTAAAGACAAAGAATTTTGAAATAACGTAGTTAAGAACAATAATCAAAACTTGTGAGAATACACTTTCAATTCCATTTACCCAAGCATGACTATGACCAACAAATTGACCGATAATCTCTGGATAGGTATCTACCAAGAAATAGGCGAGAGCCATATCAAGAACTAAGGTTAAGAGACGAGCTCCCACAAATTTAACAAAGCGTGTAGCCATACCAGCTTTTGCTTGACTGAACACAAAAACATCATTTGTGAAAAAAGCAAAAACGATGGCAATGGCACTTGCCAGAACTGCAGAAAGGGTACCTTGTGGAATCACAGCGAAAATCAAGGTACGACTAACAATATAAACTACAGTCGCCAAAACACCAAAGAAAAGGTATTTAAAAACTTCTGTGGCCATAAAAGCTTTAAGCTTATTAATCATATTTAGTCCAACCCAATTTCCGCACGGACGACATCCGCAATAGTGTCAACATAGTAATTCACTTCATCATCTGTTGGTGCTTCTGCCATAACACGAAGAAGAGGTTCTGTACCACTAGGGCGAACCAAGATACGACCGTTCCCAGCCATCTCAGCTTCCATTTTTTCAATGATAGCTGCAATCGCAGGAACTTCCATGGCTTTAGTTTTCATGCTATTTTCCACACGGATATTAACCAGTTTTTGAGGGTAGATCGTCACTTCTGATGCTAATTCAGACAAGCTCTTACCTGTTTCAATCATGACTTTAGTCAATTGAATAGCTGTCAATTGACCATCACCAGTTGTATTGTAATCCATGATAATAACGTGACCAGACTGTTCACCACCAAGGTTATAGCCATTTTTACGCATTTCTTCAACAACATAACGGTCACCAACGGCAGTCACGACCTTGTTAATTCCCTCACGATCAAGTGCCTTGTGGAAACCAAGGTTTGACATAACAGTTGTCACAATTGTATTTTTAGCCAACTCACCTTTTTCAGACAAGTGTTTACCGATAATGTACATGACCTTGTCGCCATCAACAATATTACCATTTTCATCAACAGCGATGAGACGGTCACTATCCCCATCAAAGGCAAGACCAATGGCTGAACCACTTTCTTTAACCAAGGCTTGCAATTGCTCTGGATGTGTTGAACCCACTCCAGCATTGATGTTAAGACCATCTGGTTGATCCCCGATAACCGTAATATCGGCATTCAAATCAAGGAAAACATTACGAGCTGACACAGCAGCTGCACCATTAGCAGTGTCCAAGGCAACCTTCAGTCCACCAAGATCAACACCTGTTGCCACCAAGAATTTTTCATACTTGCGAAGACCTTCTGGATAATCTACAAGTGTTCCAAGACCCTCAGCTGACGGACGTGGAAGAGTATCCTCTGCTGCATCAAGAAGGGCTTCAATTTCCGCTTCACGCGCATCATCCAATTTAAAGCCATCTCCCCCAAAGAACTTAATACCATTATCAAGAGCTGGATTATGGCTGGCTGAAATCATAACACCAGCACTGGCATTTTCCGTACGTACCAAGTATGAAACACCTGGAGTCGCAAGTACCCCAAGTTTGTAGACTTCGATACCTACTGATAAAAGGCCTGCCACCAAAGCTGATTCTAACATTTCCCCTGAAATACGTGTATCACGTGCCACAAAGACCTTAGGACGGCCAGTTTCGTGTTGGCTAAGCACATAACCACCGAAGCGACCTAATTTAAAGGCCAATTCAGGCGTGAGCTCAACATTAGCTTCTCCACGAACACCGTCTGTTCCAAAATATTTACCCATAATTTTATTTTTAGTGCCCCAGCACTAAATCCTCCTTAAACTTTGATGCTGTCTAACAAGAGCAAAAGTAATCTAGTGAAATCTACCTAGATAGTTTAACTTTATCTGATTTCACCGATATTTTCAACCCTTCTTGTATAACTTTTTTGGCTATTGCGCCAATTTTCCCAGATTATGCCTTCTCCATTTTATCTATCTTACATAAACTTGGAAAATGGCCATTCTCTATTTTTGGGTGACCTTCAAATTAACTTTAACCGTATTTGGTTGCACTGTCACACCATCGGCCGAAAGCTTAAGCGTTTGTGTAGTATCCTTAGTCACATGACTAATATCTACTGGAACAGTGATACTATCAATCTTATCCATAGCTTCCTGACTACCAACAATAGTCACATGGCCTCGATCAAAACTATAACTGATACTAGACACATTGCTAGCCTTATCTCCAGTCAACTCTACCTTAACAGGGACAGACTTGCTCAATTTTCTCAAAGTAATTTTGGCATGAACCTTAGCTGGAGAAATCGAGCTAGCCAAGACTGTCCCATTAGCTGAAACGGCTTGCAACAATAAGTTGCCATCATAATCATCAGACAAGTTGGCACCGCCTTCCAAAACTGCTTGAACGTGGTCAATTTGATTGATGATATCTTCACTTGATGTCACCTCTACCTTGGTTTCATCCAAGCTAACCTTTTTTACTTCGTAGCCATTAGCCAACTTATCTGGTGTGATATTTGCAACCACATCAAATGTCTTGCTAGCTTTTTTACCAATTGTTGCTGTCAAGGTCGATGGCGATACTTGGGCAGACATTCCAGCTGGTAAATTCTTAACCTGAATAGGAACCCGGCTTGTCCCTTGACCAAGATTTGACAAATCTGCAACTAACTTAAAATGGCGCGTATCGCTTGTTGCTTCAGTCGTCAAAGCCAACTGAGTAGTCGCGGTCAAATAAACCTCAGCGTCATAAGAATAACCACTGATAAAGTAATTATCACTGTCGTACTTAATATCTACAGGAACAGATTCTACTGTTTGCGTGAAGGTATTCGAAGCACTTGAGCTATTACTTTTATTTTGCGTATTACCAGACCAAGCCGTGACGAATAGCGTAACCGCAAAGAAGAGCGCAACTAGTATTTGCCACCAACGATCATTTTTTAATACACGGACAATGCGTTTCATTTTTTGCTACCTCCCATCCAACGTTGGAAGAATGACTGACGAGGTTCTTGCTCTTTCAACAAAATAAGACTCAACTCTTGCTCAAACTCTTGAATGGACAGTCCATGCAAGAAATTGCCCTTATAAGCAATGGAAATCGCACCTGTTTCTTCAGATACGACAAAGGTAAGAGCATCTGTTTGCTCTGAAAGACCAATAGCGGCCCTGTGACGTGTTCCGAATTCCTTAGAAATTTTATTAGATTCCGAAAGCGGTAGATAAGAACAAGCTGTCGCAACCTTATTATCTCTGATGATAACTGCCCCATCATGAAGCGGTGTATTAGGGATAAAAATATTAATCAACAGTTCCCCTGTTACAACTGCATCAAGCGGAATTCCTGTCACAATTTGTTCTTGCAGAGTTTGCGTCTGTTCAATAGAGACGAGGGCTCCAATCTTACGAGGACTCATGTACTTAGCGGCTTTAACAAAAGCTTGAACCAGTTTCTCATCTGAACTCACTTCTTTATTTTGCAAAAAATGCTGAGGCGTACGTCCAAAGGTTTCAAGTGCAGAACGAAGCTCTGGCGCAAAGATTACAACCGCCGCAATGGCACCATAGTTGATGACCTGATTCATCAAATAAGAAATCGTTGTGAAGCCTATAAAATCAGAAATAAATTTTACAAAAATAAATAAGACTACCCCTTGAACTAGGGTCATGATTTTGGTTCCCCTCAGGGCCCTAATAAAGCGGTAAATTAAAAAAGCAACAATCAATATGTCCAAACTATTGACGATAACTTTCAACGGACTATCAAAGAGTGACCGCCAAAAATCAATATCAATGGACGACAGTATACCCATACATATCACACTTTCTTTTAATTTTTAAACAGTTCCTATTATACCACGAATTCAAACTATTTTGAGACTACAATCACTACTTTTTGTGATAAAATAAATTCATGACTATAAAAACTACCATGGGTATCTTGGCAGGAAAGACTAGCCACTTTGTCCTCTCCAAATTAGGACGTGGGTCAACCCTCCCAGGAAAAATCGCCCTTAAATTTGACAAAAACATTTTAGACACACTGGCAAAAGATTATGAAATCGTCGTTGTTACAGGAACCAACGGAAAGACTCTAACAACAGCTTTGACAGTTGGAATTTTAAAAGAAGCTTTTGGTGACATTGTGACCAATCCTAGTGGAGCCAACATGATCACAGGGATTACTTCTACTTTCCTAACCGCTAAAAGAGCTAAATCAGGTAAGAAAATTGCTGTCTTGGAGATTGACGAAGCTAGCCTACCAAAAATCACAGAGTACATCACCCCAAGTCTATTTGTCTTCACAAATATTTTCCGTGACCAAATGGACCGCTACGGTGAAATCTATACTACTTATCAGATGATTTTAGATGGTGCTGCCAAGGCACCCAAGGCTACTATTTTGGCTAATGGGGACAGTCCCCTCTTCAACTCTAAAGAAGTGATCAATCCCGTACGTTTCTATGGTTTTGATACTGAAAAGCATGCGCCAGAGCTGGCCCATTATAATACTGAAGGCATTGTCTGTCCTAAGTGTGAGCGTATTCTTCAGTATCGCCTCAATACTTACGCTAACTTGGGTGACTACACCTGCCCTAACTGCGATTTCCACCGTCCAGAATTAGATTATAAGCTAACGAAGTTGACTAAAATCACTAACACGACTTCTGAATTTGTCATTGATGGACAAGACTACAAGATTAATGTCGGTGGTCTCTACAACATCTACAATGCCCTTGCTGCGGTTTCTGTTGCTGAATTCTTCGGTGTGGCTCCTGAAAAAATCAAGGCTGGGTTTAATAAGAGCCGTGCTGTCTTTGGACGCCAAGAAACCTTTAAGATTGGCAACAAATCATGTACCCTCGTACTCATTAAGAATCCAGTTGGCGCTAGCCAAGCTCTCGAAATGATTAAGCTTGCAGATTATCCATTTAGCTTGTCAGTTCTTCTTAACGCCAACTATGCTGACGGTATTGATACTAGCTGGATTTGGGATGCCAACTTTGAAAGCATTCTCGACATGGATATTCCTGAGATTAATGCTGGTGGTGTCCGTCACTCTGAAATTGCCCGCCGTCTTCGTGTGACTGGCTACCCAGAGGATAAGATTACGCAAGCAGAAAAGCTCGAAGATATTATGGCCTTGATTGAAAAGCAAGATTGCGACCATGCCTATATCCTAGCTACCTATACTGCCATGCTTGAATTTCGTGACATTCTTGCCCAACGTCATGCTGTCGGAAAGGAGATGAACTAATGACCTATACTTCTCTCAAATCTCCAGAAAATCGTGACTACACCTACGACCTAAATGTTGCCCACCTTTATGGTAATCTGCTCAATACCTACGGGGACAATGGTAATGTCCTTATGATCAAATATGTGGGGGAAAAACTTGGTGCTAAAATGACCTTCGACATCGTTTCTGTTGGGGACGACTTTGACAAAGATCACTACGACATGGTCTTCTTTGGAGGTGGTCAAGACTACGAACAATCCATCGTTGCCAAAGACCTACCATCTAAACGTGACGCTATTGATCAATTCATCCAAGATAATAAGGTCATCCTAGCCATCTGCGGTGGTTTCCAACTTCTTGGACAATATTACATCCAAGCTAACGGGGTTCGCATTGACGGCATTGGTGTCATGGGCCACTACACCCTCAATCAAGAAAATAACCGTTACATCGGTGACATCAAGATTCATAACGAAGAATTCGATGAAACATATTATGGCTTTGAAAATCACCAAGGACGTACCTTCCTTTCGGATGACGAGAAACCACTTGGGAAGGTGGTCTACGGTAATGGTAACAATAAGGAAGATGGTTCCGAGGGTGTTCACTACAAGAATGTTTATGGTAGCTACTTCCACGGCCCAATTCTTTCTCGTAATGCCAACCTCGCATACCGACTGGTAACTACAGCTCTTCGAAACAAATATGGCCAGAACATTTCACTGCCAAGTTATGATGACATTCTCTCAAGCGAGGTAGCTGAAGAGTATGCAGATACTAAATCAAAAGCAGAATTCGAAAAGTAAGGCTTCTACATATCAAAATAGCGAAGCTGATTGGCTTCGCTATTTTCATGTTATCTCTATTTCCAAAGACGTCTTTTCTTCATTCTGTCTTCAATTTTACGATTATCAATCCTTAGAATAGCAATCATATCAAACAAGAGCCAGGTTCTTTTTGGATAGACAATATATTTTGGAGACCAGATTGGAGAGAATTTTTCCTTATAACGTTGGAGGCCACTGAAAGAGTAAAAACGCTGTGCAAAAACATAAACCAGATTGGCAACCTTTTCCTCTAAGAAACTATCTTCTTCAGTACCAACGTTGGCTAGGGGAGCCATTCCCATATCAAAGTACTGCTTGCCTTCTGCTTGGAAGTATTGGAAGAGTTTGACAAAGAGGTAGTCCATAATGCCTTCAGGTGCCTTTTCAAAGTCATATCGCATGAGGTCAATCGTGGCCACTCGTTTATTTTTGGTTGGCATGATATTGGCAAAGGCAACAATTTCGCCTGCTTCACTTTCAACAATGGCAATCGGCGCTTGTTGCAGATAGGCTTCATCGAAGAAACCAAGAGAGAAACCTTTCTCCTTACGACCATTAAGCCAAACATCTGAGACAGCTCTCATTTCCTGCATTTGAGTCTCTGAAAATGGCGGTTGAAGCAATTTAAATTGGAAACCAGCTTTTTCCACGCGATTAGTCGGTTTACGGAATTTCTTACCATGCTTTCCTTCAACCGAAAACGTCGTCAAGTCAACCATAGCATTTTCCCCAAACTTCATGAAGTCAAATCCATAGTCATGAAGCATGAGGGTAATGCTTTCATCTGCCTCATAAAATAGGGCTTGCAGATTCCAATCAGATAAAGCGCTTAGAAAGGCTTCCCATGCTGGTCGATAATAATCTTCATTCCCAATCGGATTTCCCATAACCACGCACTTGTTACTGGTTTGAGCGAATTGGAAAACTACTTGGTCCTGTCCATCAACACGATACCAAAAGAGGTGTTTGTCATGTAGGTAAGCCAAAGCACTTTCTGATGCACCTCCATATTTTGACAAAAGAGCTGTAAAACGTTCATCATCCATTTTTTGACCGAAAGTCTTACGAGGTGCCAAAATTTTCAAGAGCCCCCAAACAATGGTTGCAATGATGACAGCTGCCAATAAAATATTAAACCAGATATGGATAAAATGTCCAAGAACATCACGGCTCTTCGGTGGCAAGAGATGAGACCAGAAGCCATTTCCCCCTAAAACAAGGAGAACCAAAATAGTAAAGGCAAGAAAGAGGAAATCTTTAGTCTTATCTTCCCAGCTATACACAAAATAACGATGGATCAATTTCTTTCTGATAATTAGCACAATCACCAAAGAAAGTGAAATCAAGAAGGTCATGGCCCAGGAAATGCCATTAAGATTGACATAAATCAAGGCTAAGACAAAGGTTAATAAAGAGGCAGGAAATGCTCCCTTAACCCGACGCTTAATGAGACGAGCCATGAAAATAAAGAGGGTTCCAAATAAAATACTTGGGAACTGCCAAATCAACTGTTCCTGAATTGGATCAAATCGGTTAATCAAATAGACATAAGCCAACCGATCTGGAATTAAAGCTGACAAAATCAAGAAGATTCCCAAAAAACGCAAGAGATAGACCAAGAAACGGTATAGGCTCCCTGCAAATACCCGTGAAGAAACCCTAAAGTACTTATCGTTAATACGTCCTCCCATGTGTTTGAAAAAGAAGACAACTCCCAATAAGAATGGAATGACATAGTAAGTCAAACGATAAAGTAAGAGCAAGCTAACCGCCATGGCATTACTAACACCCATGGATGTCAAACCAGTAATGACAATAAGATCAAAACTACCAATCCCTCCTGGAATCATTGAGAAAATACCAATGATAACAGCTAGCAGGTAGAGCGGAATCAGATTGTAAAGATGAACATGTAATCCCATCAAATAGGCGACACTGACAAAGCTCCCAAGAGCAGTTCCCCACTCAGCTGTAGAAGCCAAAAGAAGACTTAGCCTCGTTTTCAAAGGTACCTGCCCAAAATAGGCCAACTTTTCCCGACTGGAAATAAAGAAAATAAAGGGCAAATAAAGGAAAATCCCTAACAAAAGCAGCCAATACTTTCTTAAATCTGGACTCAGAGGAAGAAACCAAAAACTAACAAATACCAAGCCACTCAAGAGTGACAATCCCGACATAAAGTAAGGCAATAAACGTGACAGTGCTTTAATACCCGTCTTTTCCTGCCCATCCTCAGAATAGAAAGAATACCGTAAACCGACATCAACCAAACCAGCAAAACCAGCCAGGTTATTAATCGTATTAACCGCCCAACTCGTCTCTAAAATATAGGGTTTGGAATAATCCGTCTCTAACTCCTTATTCAGGATTAAATCATAAAACAACATGGGGAGTACGGCGACTAACCCAATTATAATCATGAGAATAAGGTGCCAAATAGACAAGCCTGACAGAGCCGATTCTAACGATTCTAATGTAATGGTTCGCTTCAACCGGACCAGTTCAATAACGACAAGAACCGTAATTGAGATAAAGAAGATGGATTTGATTGCTGTTTTTAAAGGTTGTAATCTCTCCAAAAGACTCTTCATGCCACCACCTCTTTTCGACTAATTCTCACTAAATCACGAATCATTTGATTAAAGACCTTGTATTTTCGTTGAGCTAAACGGTGTCCTTGCCGACGCTCAACATACAGCTTATGAATCGGAAAGAGTTCCGAAATCTCTTTGGAATGCCTAAAACTAATAACATCCCTTTGCCCCATAACCACCCAAACAGGATAGGGTGCCTTGTGTAATTGCTCCCTATCCAAGGGTAAATCATGCAACATGAGACCTGTTACTTTTGCCATAATATCCATTTTAGCTGAAAATGGCGATAAGGCCTTCAAACAAAGATATTGTAAATGAACCAAGAACCTAGAACGTCTGGTCAAGCCATTAAAGGTCATGTTACCCGCATTTAGTAAGAGACCCGCAATCCGGTCAGGAAAGCGACTAGCATAAACCATAGCTAGATTGGCCCCATCACTGTGACCAACAAACAAGGCCTTTTTGATATTTAAAAATTGCAAAATTTCCTCCAAATCGGCAGCCATCTGTTCAAAGGTCATCTTAACACTCTGACGACTGGATCTACCGTGATTACGACTATCAATAAAAATTAAGCGATAGTCTCGATATAGAATTCCTTGCTTAGCAAAGTAGTTTCCAGACAAATTATTGCCATGTAAAAAGACAATTGGAAAACCCTTACCAAGATCCCGATAATAGATGATTTGACCATCTTTAACTTTGAATTCCATAATATTACCTACCTTTTCACTACCGTATTCTTATACGATGATTAGTCTTATAAGGCATAAGGTCCGATACCATAAAACAAGGTGCTCAGACCCTCTCATTCCATTATAACACTTCCCTTAGGTAAGAGTCAGAATATTTGTGCATTTTCTGCAAAAAAGAAAAAGCCTTTTCAGGCTTCTATAAATAAAATCTTTTTGAGACTTCCCTTAAGTGAGTACGGACGTCAGCGACCTTCTTCGAAGTTCCATGACTAATTCTATAATGATTCAACCACTTTTCTCACAACAGGAAGTCTCGTCTAGCTTTCTTCGATTGTTTTACGAAGAAATTATTTGTATTTCTTGTATTCTATGCATGCATTAAATAACTACCACCTTCACCAAAATCAAATGTAAAATCAATTGCTGTATTCATATCTTCTGTATAAGAAGCAGTGGTTACTACGGTATTCTCTTCATTATCATATTTTGTTTTCTCAGAAATTTGATGATTTTGAGTATCTAAAATATAAAAATTTTTATAATCATGAAAATCAATTTCATATGCAAGATGGTTTTTATTATAATCATCTATATTTACTAAAGACACTTTTTGATTATTTGGGTAAATAATTAAATGGCACTATTCAAAAAGAAAAAGCCTTTTCAGGCTCCTCCTCTTATTGTTCGAAAGTTTGTTGGGCGATGAGTTTGTTATAGTTTTCTTCATCTTCTTGATTATCACGGACAACCTTAGATACTGTAAAGGAAGATGAAATCAAGCCAACACATCCCATGAGGTAGTAACCCTTAACCATCAAAGGCTCTTTAAGGGTATAGAGGCCTACCAACATCAAGATTACAAAGAAGGCAAATGATCCCCAAGCCATCATGTTGAAAGATGTTGTGTTACGATACACTTTTTTCTTTACTTTGTTCATAAAGCTAGTCTCCTTTTATATACTAAGACCATTATACCAACAATGTAAGCCTTTCACAACTCAAAACATGAAAAGGCTCTCATATTTCCTTAACCTTCCAATTGTTCTGATAAGTCGCTCCACTCTTCCATCAGAGCCTCTTGATTGACTGATAACTCATCCAGCTCTTTCTGCAAGTCAGATAATTCCGCCACGTCATTGGTTTCAAGCATGGCAGCAGAGATTTCCTCCAAGCGTTCTTCAATGGTCTCTAGCTCGTTTTCAATTTGTTCAATGCGTCGGCTTAGTTTACGCATCTCTTTCTGATTGACTTTTTGAGCTTGATAATCATTAGCACCTGCCGAAGCTACTTGAACCTCTTCTTGTCCTTGATTTTCTTCCGCCTCAAGTCGTGCCAACTCTTCAAGCTCAGCCTTCTTCTCAAGATAATAATCATAATCCCCAAGATAAATGGTTGCCCCATCCTCAGAAATTTCCATCACTTTAGTGGCCACACGGTTGATAAAGTAACGGTCATGGCTGACAAAGAGAAGCGTTCCATCAAAGTCAATAAGGGCATTTTCCAAGACTTCCTTGCTATCAATGTCCAAGTGGTTGGTCGGTTCATCCAGAATCAGGAAGTTATTGTTTTCCATTGATAGTTTGGCTAGGAGCAGGCGAGCCTTCTCCCCACCAGAAAGCATGGAAACCGACTTTTTGACGTCATCACCTGAGAAGAGAAAAGCACCCAGACGGTTACGAATCTCAACTTCAGGAGTGGTTGCAAAATCATTCCACAACTCATCAAGGACAGTATTTGAGGGCGTCAAGGCAGATTGGGTTTGATCATAATAACCTACTTCAACATTGGCACCATAGGTCGACGTTCCCTTGATAAAAGGCAATTGCCCCACTACCGACTTGATAAAGGTCGTTTTGCCAATACCATTAGGCCCTACAATGGCAATGGCATCCATCTTCTTAACATCCAGAGAAATAGGCTCCGAAAGAATCTCATCATCGTAACCAATGGCAGCATCCCTAACTGTCAAGACCACATTCCCGGAGACCTTGTCCGCATGGAAAGTCATATTGGCTGACTTTTGGCCTTCTGTTGGCTTATCCAGTCTTTCCATTTTCTCAAGTTGTTTACGACGGGCCTGGGCACGCTTGGTTGTAGAGGCACGGACAATATTACGATTAACAAAGTCCTCCAGCTTAGCAATTTCTTTTTGTTGCTTTTCGAAGTTTTTGGCTTCAGTGGCCAACTTTTCAGCCTTGAGATCCATGAATGTTGAATAGTTTCCGACATAACGATCCAAGCTATGTTTGGTCAAATCTAGGGTTACTGTCGCTACCTTATCCAAAAAATAACGGTCGTGACTGACAATGATTAGAGCACCCTGATAATTAACTAGGTAATTCTCCAACCAGGCGATAGTTTCGATATCCAAGTGGTTAGTCGGTTCATCCAGTACCAAAAGTTCAGGCTTCTCTAGCAACATTTTAGCCAAGGCCAGGCGGGTATTCTGTCCTCCAGAAAGATCTGAAATAGGCATCTCCCACATGCTTTCATCAAACTTGAAACCATTGAGAATGGCTCTGATATCAGATTCGTAAGTAAAACCACCTCTTTGTCTGAAATCCTCGGAAAGGCGATCATAGTCGGTCATTAGCTTGTCCAAGTCTGCCCCAGTCAACTCAGCCATCTTCATTTCCATGTCACGCAGACGTTTTTCATCGGCACGAAGACTGGCAAAAACATTTAACATTTCAGCGTAAATGGTATTGCTAGACTCAAAACGACTATCCTGAGCCAGATAAGACAGGTTCAAATCACGTTTCGTATTAATCTCACCACTTGTCGGCGCTTCCTCTCCAACTAGGATTTTCAATAAGGTTGATTTCCCAGCACCGTTACGTCCAACAAGGGCAATACGATCTCGCTCATCCACCTGAATATTAATATTATCAAAGAGCACATCTCCTGAAAAAGAGCGCTCTATTTTGTTTCCTTGTAAAATAATCATAATGTTTTAATTATACCAAAAAAGCCAAGCTCTTGCTTAGGCTTCCTTACTTTCTTTCAAGATGCTTGCTACCTTAGTATTTATCAAATCGATAGCAACAGTATTTGTGACACCTTCAGGAATGACCACATCCGCATAACGTTTCGTAGGCTCGATAAACTGGTGGTACATGGGTTTTACAACACTGATATATTGCTCAATAATACTATCCAAGCTACGACCACGTTCTTCCATATCACGCTTGATACGGCGAATAATACGAATGTCATCATCAGTATCTACAAAGAGCTTGATATCCATCAAATCACGCAAGCGTTTATCCTCAAGTACTAGAATCCCTTCAACGATGAAAACATCCTGAGGCTCCTGACGATAAGTCTTGGCACTACGAGTGTGTTGCGTATAATCATAAATCGGAATATCCACCGGACGCCCAGCAATCAACTCATTGATATGTTCAATCATGAGATCTGTATCAAAGGCAAAGGGATGGTCATAGTTAGTTGACACACGCTCCTCAAAAGTCAAATGAGACTGATCCTTATAGTACGAGTCATGTTCAATCATGGCAATTTTTTCATCTGGAAAATTGGATAAAATGGCACGAGAAACACTGGTCTTACCACCACCAGAGCCACCCGTAACCCCAATAATAATCGGTTTTTTAGGCATGGTAAATTCCTATCTAATAGAGTCTTTCTCATCTATTCTACACTAAATCATGATATAATAAAAGCAAATCCATATAGAAAATGAGACTTTTATGTTTACAAACTTTCCTGAACAATGGCAAGACCTCCTTAAAGAAAAAGGAATCACAACAGAAACTGCCATTCAAAAAGAACTCTTTGCACCAATTACAGAAGGGGACAATGTTTTGGGTATCAGCCCAACTGGAACAGGTAAGACTCTGGCCTACCTCCTCCCACTTCTCCTTTCTCTAAAGCCAAAAAAAGCTCAGCAATTGCTTATCCTAGCACCCAATTCTGAGCTTGCTGGACAAATTTTTGATGTGACCAAACAATGGGCTGAGCCACTAGGGATTACTGCTCAACTCTTCCTTTCTGGCTCTAGCCAAAAACGCCAGATTGAACGTCTGAAGAAAGGACCAGAAATTCTTATCGGAACCCCTGGTCGTGTCTTCGAACTGATTAAACTCAAAAAAATCAAGATGATGAACGTCAACACCATCATCCTTGATGAATTTGATGAGCTTCTTAGTGATAGCCAATACCATTTCGTAACAAAAATCAGCCACCATGTCCCTCGTGACCATCAAATGATCTACATTTCAGCGACTAACAAAATTGACGATCAAGATCTTGTGGAAAATACTATTGTTTATGACTTATCTGACCAAAAACTTGACACCATTAAACATTATTATATCAGTGTTGATAAACGTCACCGTGTCGAACTTCTTCGTAAGTTCTCCAATATTCCTGACTTCCGTGGTCTTGTATTTTTCAACAGTCTTTCTGACCTTGGCGCTACCGAAGAGCGCCTTCAATTTAATGGGGCTTCAGCAGTATCACTTGCCAGTGATATTAATGTCAAATTCCGTAAAGTTATCTTGGAAAAATTCAAAAATCATGAGATTTCACTTTTACTAGGAACTGATTTATTGGCACGAGGAATCGATATTGAAAAGCTTGAAGTGGTCATCAACTTCGATATTCCTCGAAATCGGGAAGCCTACACTCACCGTGCAGGACGTACTGGTCGTATGGGAAATGAAGGTAGTGTCATCAGCTTAGTAACCCATCCAGAAGATCTCAAAAAACTTAAAAAATTCGCCAAAGTTTCAGAACTGGTTCTGAAAAACCAAGAACTTCACGAAAAATAAGGCATGACAAAAGCACTTCAGTTCAAACGCTGAAGCGCTTTTAGCATATACAAATTAGGCTTTTTTACCAAAGTCCTCAATCATTTGTTCCATTTCTTCACGACTAGGTGTTGTCAACATGTAGAGGTAATCACCTTGCAACTCTGCAAAGGCAGCAGGCATGATTTTCTTAACCTTAAGTTGATCACGGTATTTGTCGAAGAGTTCTTCTTCTGAATAAGCGTAGTGAGAATTTGCACGACGTGATGTTGCCAAGCAGTAAAGTGGTTCAAAGTGAGATGCTGGGAAAGGCTCCCCAACAACGACATCCGCATAACCCTTGTACAAATCAATAGAATGAGCATAGTTATAAACATCAATAGTGAAACCACCGGCAGGGCGATTATTATACTCAATTGCAATATAATCATCACCTTCACGGAAGAATTCAATATGGAAGAAACGTTCCTTCATACCAAATTCTTTGATAATAGCTTCACCATACTGACGTAACTTAGGATCCATATCCTTAAGAACGTAGTAAGAATTATCCATCTTGTAAAGCATCAAATCAAGTGGCGTGTGGGCATAATCAAAAGTTGTTGAGAAGACAATATTGCCATTACTATCCAACAAACCATCAAAAGTACAGATTTCACTTGAAGTCACAAATTTTTCAAAGAAATAAACTGTTTCATGATCCCACTCAGCCTTGAAATGATTGATATCGTCCCCAGTTTCAAGTTTGAATGTTGCAGCTGCACCGACACCGTTGTCTGGTTTAGCAATCATTGGAAGTCCGATTTCGGCTACAGCCTTATCCACATCCGCATCTGTCTTAACCACATCACCTGGTACAACTGGGACACCAGCCTTTTGGAAAAGCTTTTTCATTTCAGATTTGTATTTTGTCTTCTTGAGGTCCTCCGGCTTAGCACCAAATACATTAAACTGTTCACGAAGGGCTGCGTCCAATTCCAACCAGTATTCATTATGTGATTCGATACGATCGATTGGTCCATGTTTATAGAAGAGAAAGGCAACTGCACGTTTCACTTCATCCAAATTTTCCAAATTATCCACTCGGAAGTATTCAGTCAACGCATCTTTCAAAGGCTGATCCAATTGTTCATAAGGCTCTTGACCAATACCGAGAACAGTGATTCCCTTATTAGCAAGTTCAACAGTAAACTGTTGGAAGTTTTGTGGATAGTAAGGTGAAATAACAATATAATTCATTTCTGATTCCTCTTTTTTAGTTACTCAGTAGATAAGAAAATTATAGGTTCATGTTGTCAAGGAAATATGGCATCTGTTTACGCCACCATTCCCAATCGTGGGCTACATCGTATCCCCACTCAGAGAACCAAGCTGGAATATTCTTTTGTTCAAAAGCTTCCTTAAGTTTGTAATAAGAAGGAAGACCATCTTGTTCCCAAGCACCAAGACCTGTACACACAACAATTTCAGATTGACGATAACGATCGATAAACCAACCATCATTTTGATTCCAAATATAATCTGATGGTGAGTTTTGGTAAATAGCCTCATCTCCTCCGTATTCACCAACAAAGAAACGTGCATCATAAACACCGCTAAGGGCTACTACTTTATTGAAAACATCTGGGTGTTGCAAGAAGAAATTAAGCGCATGGTAAGCACCCATTGAACAACCAGTTGTCATCATAGGATCAAACCAACCAGTCTTGTGTTTGATGAATGGAATGGCTTCTTGAATCACATAACGTTCATAAGCACGATGCATTTCTGCACGATCGTGTGGATTTTTCCAATCGCAAAGCCAGCTCTCACTGTCTACACTTGAAAGTGTAAAGAATTGCACACGCCCTTCTTCAATGAAGCGTTCACAAGCATTAATCATACCAAAATCATAGTATTCATTGTGACTTCCACCTGATGAAGCAAAAACTACCACAGGGATACCTGCGTGCCCATAACGATTAAGATACATTTCACGGTTCAATTGGCCACTCCAGTGGCTAAGATGTTCGATATTCATAGTTTAAATCCTTTTCCTAAATTGCTATTAAATAGTTATGACATTAAAGACTAGTCCCACTTCTCAGCGAAAAAGCGTAAACAGTCTGGTAAATTCTCAGCCCATGCCTCTTCATTATGTTCAGCACCGGATTGAATGTGAATTTTGATATTCTCCAAGTCAACACCACGGGCAATCAAATCATGATAATAACTCAGTGACGAATCAATATAAGCCTGCTTAATATTACCAGCCATCAAGGTCTTGTCCGTATCGTCAGCCTCCTCTGTCCCTACATAAATATAAACACGCTGATCAGAATCTAATTTTTGACGATCCATATAACGGTCAAAAGCATCTTGATGCAACCAGTTAGCTGAAGAAAATACACCTAGACACCCAATCTGGTCCTTATAATCAAGGCCCATAAACTGAGTGATGTTACCACCAAGTGAAGAACCAATCATGGCAGTGTGCTGGCGGTCTGAAAGAGTACGGTACTCTTTATCAATGAAAGGCTTCACCACATCCATGACAAACTCTGCATACTCAACTCCCTTTCCTCCAAATTGAACACCAGGAATATTAGATTCTTGATACTTCCATGCAGAATACTCATTCATACGATTTGGACCATCATTATCAATAGCCACTACAATCATACGAGAAATATCCGGATTACGCTTGAGAGTCGGAATAATTTTCCAAGAATAACCTGAAAATGCTTCCTTACTATAAAGAACATTCTGACCATCATGAAAATACACAACAGGGTAAGAACGATCTGTATCTGTTTCATAATTTTTGGGGAGAAGAACACGCACTCGTCGAAGTTTAGCAGTATATGGTACTTCCAACTCATGCGTTTTCATCACCAAGTAAAAATAAGATTTATTCATTATCAGAAAACTCACTCTATTCAAAATTTGACTCTATTATACCATATTTTTACAGAAAAAGAGCCTTATTACTAAGGCCCTCTTGACTTTTTTGGCTCTATAATTTCTGTAGTGGGTAAAATCACTATAGAGATTATAGAGCTTTTTGAATGCAGACAAAAAGTCCCATAAGAACTATAATGAAAAGCAACCAAACCATCATTAGGAAGAACTTATGAGA
>NZ_JAQFJQ010000020.1:0-33709 GCF_030440175.1 Streptococcus sp. SV2 | reverse complement strand
TCTAAAAAATATAGAGATTACTGGAAAACTATTGCCGATAAGAAAAACCAGACTGCTTAACCCAAAGCAACCTGGTTCCTCACATTTTATTTATTTCAATTGTCTACTTGA
Source organism: Streptococcus sp. SV2 (assembly GCF_030440175.1). Classification (NCBI taxonomy): domain Bacteria; kingdom Bacillati; phylum Bacillota; class Bacilli; order Lactobacillales; family Streptococcaceae; genus Streptococcus; species Streptococcus sp. SV2. The sequence continues at coordinate 33,598 of NZ_JAQFJQ010000020.1, read as the reverse complement.
CACGGTACGTATCAGTGTTACCAGTGACATAAATTGCCTCTTTTTTATGATTTTCCGACAATAAGTTTGCTTTACTTTCTTGAGTAGGTGCAAAATACAAATCAGAAAGGCTGTCAGTCATCTGACGATTCATTTCTTCTGGATATGGTGAATATTTATCATAAGTTCTAAGCCCAGCCTCAACGTGACCAATACTTACTTTATTGTAAAATGCAACCAAGCCAGCAGCAAATGTTGTTGTTGTATCACCATGAACCAAAACCAAATCAGGTTGTTCCTTCTTAACAACTGGATCAAAATTAGCCAAAATTTTAGAAGTAATTTCCTGAAGTGATTGGTTTTTTCCCATGATATCCAAATCATAATCAGGAACTATCTCAAAAGTCTCCAAAACTTGGTCAAGCATTTGACGGTGTTGAGCTGTGACTACTGTAATAGTATTAATGGTTTCTTGATGTTTTTTCAACTCAAGAATTAACGGCGCCATCTTAATTGCCTCTGGTCTTGTCCCAAAGACAACCATAATATTTAATTTTCCCATAAGATCCCCCCTATGACCTATACGAAATCAATATAATATTGACAAATAACACTCTACATTATCACTTTATTATCCCCAATAATAAGGAAAATGAGATATTCTTCCTCCAAAAGCATTAAAGGGAATGCCCTCGCTATTGGTCTTGTTTTGCAAATGATGTAAAGTAGATAAAGAAAAAGGTCTCAATAAAAAGACTATCATTACGTATAAAATTCAAGAAGTTAAGACAAAAGTCAACTCATATCACCTAAGGATATCAATGGTTTTGAGCTATTTAGTCTTCTCCCTCGAATTTAAAAATACACTATTTAATAAATAAAAAAAACTGCAGGAGAAAAAACGCTTTGCTAATAAAAGTGTTTTTGAATCCAGCAGTATTGCTAATTTACATATATTTCATAAAAACTTCTCCCCATTTTAAAGAGCGTCCCCTTTACTTACGCTCTATCCCTATCTTACAAATCAAAATATCGGTATGATAACCCAATACCATATCAACTAGTACCAAGTACCAACATGTAATCATTCAACTCTCCCCAAAAGAGTTAAAATATTACAAACAGGTTGGCTTCGAGTTACTACTACCAATATTCCCCATTCATATAGACGCTATAATTATAACATGTTATTTTTATTTCTCAACCTTTTTTTCAATTTTTTATAATTTTAATGTATGTGACAACCATTATAATGAAGTCGTTTGAATTAAACGTTCCTACTTAACAAATACTAATCAAATGATATTTATCTATATTTTAATAAATAATAATTAAACAGGCTTTTGTATTTAAATGGCTTTGCACATAAAAAAATCAGAATTCCTATTAAAATTCTGATTTTTTATTTCTAATTCTATTTCTTAATGATTGACGGCTTCTTTCAACGCTTCAACCTTGTCCAATTTTTCCCACGGAAGATCAATATCTGTACGTCCCATGTGACCATAAGCCGCTGTTTGACGGTAGATTGGACGCTTAAGGTCAAGCATTTGAATGATACCAGCAGGTCGCAAGTCAAAGAGATCACGGACAGCAGCTTCGAGTTTGCTTTCAGCAACTGTCGCCGTTCCAAAGGTATCAACACGGACAGAAACTGGGTTAGCCACACCAATAGCATAAGCCAATTGTACTTCTGCTTTCTTAGCAAGACCAGCAGCTACGATGTTTTTAGCAATATAGCGAGCGGCATATGAAGCTGAGCGGTCAACCTTAGTAGCATCCTTACCAGAAAAGGCACCACCACCGTGTCTTGAGTAACCACCATAAGTATCAACAATGATCTTACGACCAGTCAAACCAGAGTCCCCTTGAGGTCCTCCGATAACAAAACGACCTGTTGGGTTGATAAAGAACTTAGTCTCATCATCCAAGTATTCGGCTGGAATAACTGCCTTAATGACTTTTTCAATGACATCTTGACGAATTTGGTCGTTAGTCGCTTCAGGATCGTGTTGCGTTGAGATAACGACTGTATCAACACGTACTGGTTGGTCATTCTCATCATACTCAACGGTAACCTGAGATTTAGCATCTGGACGAAGGTATGAAATCTCACCAGATTTACGCAAATCTGCCAATTTTTTAACCAATTTATGTGAAAGGCTAACTGGAAGTGGCATAAACTCTGGAGTTTCGTCAATAGCAAAACCAAACATCAAACCTTGGTCACCAGCTCCGATAAGATCAAGTGGGTCTTGATCACCAGTTCCACGAACTTCAAGTGCTTCATTGACACCTTGAGCAATATCTGGTGATTGTTCAATCAATGATGGGTGAACCCCTACAGATTCTGCCGCAAAGCCGTATTCTGCATTGTTATAACCAATTTCAGCGATAGTATCACGAACCACACGGTTAATGTCCACATAAGCTGTTGTAGAAACTTCACCGAAAACATGGACAGAACCAGTGTAGACAGCTGTTTCTGCTGCAACGTGTGCATCTGGATCCTCTGCTAAAATCGCATCAAGAATGGCATCTGAAATTTGGTCTGCAATTTTATCTGGATGCCCCTCAGATACTGATTCAGACGTGAAAAGTTTACGTTCTGACATATAAAATGTCCCCCTTTTAATATGAAAAATAGTATTAGATAGCACGGATTTAACCGTCTCCTAATAGGTAAAACGCTATGCTCCTGGTAGAGCTAAACGCCGTTAAAAAGTTACAAAGAACCAACAGCCAACTCTAGGATGACTGTTGCCTTATCGGGACTTAATAACTACCGTCCATTATATCATGTTTTTTCAGTCTAGTCATATAGTTATTTATTATCAAGCCTTATCAATAAGTTATAGTGAGCATTTTACCATCTTTTGTATTATACTTAGGATATGAAAACTTATGAACACGTTTATGACATCTTATCGAAGAGTCCTGATTTTGTGACGGGAGAGAGCTTGGCTAAAAGCCTTGGTGTCTCACGGACAGCCATTTGGAAGGCAATTCAAACACTTCAAGAACAAGGAATTGACATTACAAGTGTCCGCAAGAAAGGCTACTATTTAGAAAAGGGAGATATTCTTCTTCCTCAAGACATCTCTAAGCAACTCAACATTCCAGTCTACTTTAATCCAGATTCTAACTCTACCCAACTAGATGCTAAACATGGCATGGAAAAGATTAATCCGACGCCTGCACTATATCTGGCATCAAGTCAAAAGGCAGCCAAAGGACGATTTGAACGTCACTTCTTTGCCAGTCCACAAGGTGGTATCTACATGAGTATCCACTTAAAGCCCAACTGTCATTTTGAGGAGTTACCCCCTTATACGATGATGGTGGCAGCTGCTATTGTCAAAGCTATCCAGCGTCTAACCGGCATCAATACAGAAATCAAATGGGTTAATGACATCTACCTCAACAACAAAAAAATGGCTGGTATCCTTACCGAAGCCATTAGTTCTATCGAATCTGGTCGCATCACAGATGTCATTATCGGGATTGGGCTTAACTTCTCAATCACTGATTTCCCTGAAGAGTTAGCTAATAAAGCTACTAGTCTTTTTACTTCTGAAAAACCAAGCATCACTCGAAACCAGCTCATTTCAGAAATTTGGAAACTCTTTTTAACCATTCCTACTAGCGATTTGGTCAAAGTTTATAAAGAAAAGTCCCTCGTTTTAGACAAACAAGTGACCTTTGAACAAGCTGGAAGGACTTATACTGGTATTGCCAAGGAAATTGGCGATAAGGGCCAACTTCTCGTTTTTACTGATGATGGTCAGGAAAAATGGTTGACCGCTGGCGAAGTGAGCCTTACTTCTTGGTAGACTTGTCGGCTGCACGCGCAATGCGTGAAACAACGTAAGTTGTCCAAAGACGACGAAACAGTAAATAACCAAAAAAGGCTGTAAAAAAGTAATAGCCGTGCTGTAAACTGTAATTAAAACAAACCGTTTCAAAAATAGTTTCAAGCGTAATAAACAAAATTTGTTGAATCATAAGATTATTATATCAATAGATAGAGCCTAGGACAAGCAGTCTAGGCTCTTTTCATTTTTACACGGATGGAACAGCTTCAGAAATCTATCAAATTACACTGGACCTCCTCGCTTTTGTGTTTCTTGGCTCGGACCTAAAAAGGTCCACTGGACCTCCTCGCTTTTGTGTTTCTTGGCTCGGACCTAAAAAGGTCCACTGGACCTTTTTAGTCCTCTATTTCTACCACATCAGAGAGGAACTCAAGTTCTTTTGGGATGTACTCTTCACGATCTTCTTTTTCCAATTCTTCTTTGGATTTTAGGCTTCGTGCGAATTCTGTGCGAAGTTTTTCAAATTCTGCTTTCGGGACAGCCATGATATTAGGTGAAAAACCAGCCGCTGAACTCATGATATTTCCAAAAATAGCGTTAAGATCACTACGTTTCATCACCTGCTCAGCATTAAAGGCCGCATTAAAAGCCAGAATCGCATTTTCTTGGTTGGCAAGAACAGGTTCTGAACCATTCAAAAGCGCTCTATATTGTGGACTGATTGAATCCAAAATTTCAGACCAAGTTGCCTTAAGGGCATCCAAACATTGTCGTGACTTTCGTGGATTTTCCATAGTCTCACGCATGATAGTCAGTATTTTCTCAGAGTCAACCTTATACTGGTAGGTCGGTTTTGCCTTTCGAGTTGGCGCTGCTAGTCCTTGTCCCTGACTTTGACCTTCCTTGAGAGCCTTACGAAGTTCCTCTACTTCATGACGAAGACGGTCTAACTCTTCTTGTAAATTTTCTGGGATTTCTTGTGTGACTTGTGCATGTGTCTCAGACAGTTTAATCGTCAGCATCTCCGCATAAATTTTGGGATGGGTTCCTGTCTTAATTTGAGGTAAGGCGGTTGTCACGGTATCAATCATTTGAAAAAGGTGGTCTTGTCCTAAGGATAAATTTTCTTCAAAAAGAGGACTATGGTGACTATTTTCACCACCTGCTTGGACAATAAGGAGATCACGGAAATACTCCAAGAGATCAGTCGCAAAACGACTCATGGATTTACCATTATCAAAGAGTGTTTCAAGATTTGATAGGGCTTGTGAGGTTTCCTGATTACGAACATTAGCAACAAAACTATCCAAGGCAGTCAGACCGATAGAACCTGTGATTTCTTCAGCAACAGCTTGACTGACATTATTGTCTGAAGAAAGGCTCAATGCCTGATCTAAAATCGAAAGGGCATCACGCATACCACCCTCTGCACGACGGGCAATGATGGTCAAAGCCTCGTCATCAAAGGTCATCCCCTCTTTCTTAAGAATTGAGGCCAAGTGTTCCTTTATAGCAGCTTGCTTAATGGCCTTAAACTCAAAACGTTGGACACGAGACAAGATTGTAGCTGGAATCTTGTGTAACTCAGTGGTCGCAAGAATGAAAACCACATTTTCAGTGGGTTCTTCCAAGGTCTTCAAAAGCGCATTAAAGGCACCTGTCGACAGCATGTGCACCTCGTCAATGATATAGACCTTGTAAGTGGCACGACTTGGGGCATAGGTTGATTTATCACGTATTTCACGAATCTCGTCCACACCGTTATTGGAAGCCGCATCAATCTCAATGACATCTTCCAGACTGCCGTTAGTAATGTCACGACAAATATCACAATGGTTACATGGCTCACCATTGACCTGATTAGGGCAATTCATTGCTTTAGCAAAAATTTTTGCTGCACTGGTCTTACCAGTACCACGTGGACCAGAAAAGAGATAGGCATGGCTGATTTTTCCTGACTCTACCGCCTGTCTTAGCGTGGTTGAAATCACCTTTTGGCCAACCATCTCGCCAAAAGTTTGACTACGGTATTTACGATATAAGGCTTGATACATTAGTTAACCTCAAACATTGCAAAAGTAAGATTTGTTTTTTCAAGTAGGACTTTGACAAACTGTTCAAGATAGTCTTGATCAACGTCATCGTAGTCTCCTACTTGGTGAGAATCCAAATCAAGGACACCAACTAATTTACCATCCTTAACCATGGGAACAACAATCTCACTTCGAGCAGCAGAATCACAAGCAATGTAATTAGCATGTTTGGTGACGTCCTCTACAATTAAAGTCCTATTTTCAGCTGCTGACTGACCGCAAACACCTTTTCCCAGAGCAATGTGTACACAAGACACTTTACCTTGAAATGGTCCAAGGATTAACTCATTTTTGACATTATCCATCAGATAAAAGCCTGTAAATACTGAGTTGGGCAAAGTGGTATTCAAGAGAGCCGAAGCATTGGCGAAGTTGGCCAGAGCGTTATCTTCATTAGCAAAAAGTGCTTCTGCCTGGGCAATCATTATTTCATAGGCTGATTTTTTTTCTTCGTTAGTCATAACTACCATTATAGCAAAGATTGGTTCTTAAAACTAAGATTGACCTACCTTTTCTCCTTCCCTTTCATTTAAAAATAATTCAAGATCTTGAACAACATTTTCAGGATATTCTGGACTAGAAATCTGATAAAACTTAACAGTCATTCGATTTCTGAACCAAGTTAATTGACGTTTAGCAAATCGACGCGTATTTTGCTTGAGTTTTTCCAAGGCTTCGTCCAAGCTCTGGTTCCCAGCAAAATAAGGAAACAACTCCTTGTAGCCTATACCACGAGCTGACTGGGCCTCAGGATAATTATCATAAAGCCACTTAGCCTCTTCTAAAAGCCCAAGTTCAACCATCTTGTCAACACGAGTATTAATACGTTCATAAATTAGAGAGCGCTCATCGTCTAATCCGATAATAAAAGGATCAAAAGTCGTCTCTGTATTTTCAGGATTATCAGAAAAGCGATGCAACTCAAGAGCCCTAATGGCACGACGACGATTAATCTCCTTGATTTCTATACCTAAACTATCGATCTGCTCAAAAAGTTCCAAATCAGAAAGTTGCTCTAACTCAGAGCGATAGGCTAACACCTGCACTTGATCCACTTGACCACCCAGATGATAACCTTCAAGAAGACTTTGCAAATAGAGGCCTGTACCACCAACAATAATAGGAAGTTTGCCACGATTGACAATATCAGTAATGGCAATTTGCGCCTCAGTCACAAAATCATAGGCTGAATAAGATTCATCAACATCACGGACATCAATCAGATGGTGAACTGCCGCTGCCTGTTCTTGAGGAGTAGCCTTTGCAGTCCCTATATTTAATTGGCGGTAAACCTGTTGGCTATCCCCTGAAATAATTTCGCCATTAAAACGCTGGGCCAACTCTATTCCAAGTGCCGTTTTCCCCACAGCGGTAGGGCCAGCCACTACAATAAGTTTGGTTTTCATAATGTTTTCACTTGCTATTCTAGATATTTTTTTAGATAATATAAGCATATTATAACATATACGGAGGATAGTCTCATGGCTAAAAAACATTCATTTGCTAAAGGTCTTGCTACTGGCGTTCTCGGAACTGCTGCTACTGTTGCAGGTGCCGTTTTCGCAGTTAAAAAAACAATTATCGAACCAGAAGAAAAGAAATTGGCTTTCATCGAAGAAAACCGTAAAAAAGCAGCTCGCCGTCGCGTAAGCCGCTAATAATTAGGACCAGGGAAACCTGGTTTTTTTCTGCATTTCTTTCCCTGTCAGCAATGACTAAGAACAGAGCAAAACGTGAAAAGAAAAAAATATAATAAAAAAATTATTATTATGACTTATGTTTTGATAACTGTATTCGCTATCTTAACTATTTTATCAAAACATTCCAAAGAACCTGTAAAACCAGAAACAAAAGCACATCACTCCTCATATTCCCGATTATCAAAGAATAGCTCGTCTCATAAGAAAACTACGACTAACTCTTCGACAGCCACCTCAACGAATGATGAAACAAGGAATCCTAAAGAACAGGATAAGGACCAAGTCTCTTCTCCTTCTCAACAATCAAGTCAGAAGCAAAATGGCAACACGCCTCCTCATCAAGAAGGCTCTCAGGAAGAACCAAAATCCTTTGAAGGGGGACGAGGTTGGGGTGGCCCTGAAGACGGATCATATGCTATTACTGAAGGCGGGCGTGGTTGGGGCGGTCCAGGAGACGGCTCATATGTCACTGACAGATATGGAGAAAGTGTTCAATCTAGCTCTTCCAATGAAATCAATAAGTGGGGCAATAATTTTTAAAGAAATAATATACTATGAAATTATACAAAAAATCAAAATAATTCCTTACTTAACGTTAGAAATGAACATATATTAAAACTTTCCGCAGTGATTAAAACTCCTGAAACTCAATTAAGTTTCAGGAGTTCGGAAGTTTTGAAACCTTAGGATCAAAACTTAGTCATGGAACTTCTTTGAAGTTCGCTGACGTCCGTCATCACCTAAGGAAAGTTTCAAAAGAAGAGTTTGTCTTCACATCTTCATACCTATATTTCAATAGGCATCAAATTCATTTGGCCTTAAATTTGGGGCAGAATGTGGACAAAACGCTTTAAAACCGCATGGTTAAAGGCTTAAAAATGTCCCCTGCCGGAATCGAACCAGCAACGACTCCTTAGGAGGGAGTTGTTATATCCATTTAACTAAGAGGACTTATGAAAAAATCTGCCACGAGGACAGATTTTTTCGGTGAAATCTGTAAATTATTTACGGATTTCTTTGATACGTGCAGCTTTACCTTGCAAAGCACGCAAGTAGTAAAGTTTAGCACGGCGGACTTTACCGTAGCGTACAACTTCAATCTTTTCAACACGTGGAGTGTGGATTGGGAAAGTACGTTCTACACCGATACCGCTTGAAATTTTACGAACTGTGTACATTTCTGAGATCCCTTGACCTTTGCGTGAAATAACTACACCTTCAAAGATCTGGATACGTTCGCGAGTTCCTTCGACAACTTTCGCGTGAACGCGAACTGTGTCACCAGGACGGAATGATGGGATGTCAGTACGAAGTTGACCTTCTGTCAAACTTTGGATCAATGGATTCATTTTTATATACTCCTATCTTACTAATCTTAAGAGCAACCTCTGTGTCTCAGCGGATTAGCCGTTATTTTTGTGTGTCCATTACACACTCTTAGTATCTTATCAAAAAATTATCAGGATGTCTAGTATCTTATTGCATTTCTAGCATTTTTTGTTGCCCATAAATGCTCGTCTTATGATTGATGAGGTAAGCAAAAGCCATGACAATCGCATAAGGAATTGCATTGACGGGACCAAAGACTTCAATGCCAATGAAAATAGGCGCTAAAAGGGTATTGGTACTGCTACCAAAGACAGACAGATAGCCTAGACCTGCTACAAGTGGAATTGGAAGGCCTAGAACTGGTGCTAAAACAGCACCAAGACTTGCTCCGATGGCAAACAAAGGAGTTACTTCCCCTCCTTGGAAACCAAGAGATAAGGTAAAGACGGTAAGGAGCAATTTCAAGAGCCAATCCAATGGATAAATGGTACCACCACCAACACTTAAAGCAATCAAATTCGTTCCAAGACCTGTATAGCGTCCCTTCCACAAAATCAAAAGAAGACAGGTTAAGACGACACTTCCTAAGAGAACACGATAATAAGGATTTGGGAGCAGACTCGCTACTTTCTTTTTAGCTAGTGACAAGAGATAAGCAAAGAGATTTCCTGCAATACCAAAGGCCAAACCTAAAAGAGCTAACTTAATAAACGTCTCAAGGTCAATAGTCAAACTTTCGGAGACAAAGTGGCTAAATTTTTCAAGACCTAAGAGATGGCTTGTCGTACTAGCCACAAAAGATGCAATAAGAGTCGGTACCAAGATTGGCAGACTTAACTGTCCTAGAGTCAATACCTCAAGCGCAAAGAAGGTCGCGGCGATTGGTGTTTGGAAGAGCCCTCCAAAACCAGCGGCCATCCCCATGGTCAAGAAAATACGTGAAGCATTCGGGAGCTTAAAATAGCGACTAAAAGCATGAGAAACTGTGGCCCCCAGTTGTACAGCCACTCCCTCACGACCTGCAGAACCCCCGAAAAGGTGGGTCAGCCATGTGGTTACAGTCACCAGTGGAATTAACCTTAGGGGGACTTGATCCTCCTCATTATGTCCAACCTTGAAAATCAAGCCCATTCCCTGTGCTGCCTTACCCGCAAACTTTTGGTAAAGGTAAACTATCAAAAGACCTGCTAAAGGAAGTGCCGGGACTAGATAAAAGAGATGGTGGTCACGGTATTCCGAGAGTCCTATAAGCACGCGCCCAAAAATAGCATCAATCAGTCCAACAAGCACCCCTAACAAGATTGCATAAAGGCTTAACATTACTAAATGTAAATAAGAAAGACCTTGACTATCACTTAATTGTTTCACTTTCATCCTAGATGCCTACCTTTCTTCTAGCTTACTTGCTTGATAAGTACGTGAATGCTTCATAATATCCGCAAAGCTAGCTACGATAGGCTCTTGGTACTCTGGATTTGCGACACTCGCTGCTACTTTATCTAGCAAGGCTTGCTCACGCTCAGGATCATAGATCGCCTTTCCAGTGCGCTGTTTAAAAGCATTAACTCGAGTTACTAATTTCATACGTTCTTCCAACAAGGCCACAATCTCATTATCAACTGTGTCAATCTGTTGGCGAATCTCATTTAAGTCCATACTGACCTCCTTTTTTCTCTTCATTATAACACAAAAATGACCTGAGGACAAAAGAGCCTCAAGCCATTGAATTGCTTATAAAAAGAGTTTTCTTACCTGACTGATATTACTCTCATTAACAACCAAATACAGGGTTGCTCCTGCTTTTAGACGTGTGTCTCCATGAACAACCTCAGACTGGTCTTGAAAAATCTGAGTGGAAATCAAAACCCCATCAGGTAAGGTTAAATCCTTAACCAATCGACCAGCTAAACTATCTGTAACTGGTAAATCAATCATCGTCGGTATATTATCAACTTGTTTTGGTTCGTGAGCGATTAGATTGTGAAGCATGGCTTCATAGACGGGTTCTCCTCCCATGAAATCCATGACGAGATAGGCAATCAGAGTCACAACTCCGATTGTCATCAATTGGTGAAGGTCACCCACCATCTCAGTCACTAAAATCATGGCAGTTAGCGGTGCCTTAGATACCGCACCGAAATAACCAGCCATACCAAGGATGATGAAAACAGGAAACTGATTAGGATGTATGAGTCCTAGATTTTCAAAACCTACTGCAAATACAGCTCCCGAAAGAGCACCTAGGGTCAAAATCGGAAGGAAAATCCCACCAGGAAATCCAGACCCAAATGACAACATACTCCAAATAAAGCGAATAGCCAAATAGAGGATAGCCACAGTTAGAGCAGGATGTAAACCATTTAGGGCAAGAATCAATTCATTCCCACCACCTAAAAGATATGGAAAATAGAGGCCTATAGGAATGATAAACAGAACTGCCAGAAGGCCATGAAAATGAGATGGCAAGTGGAAGATTTTCCCTAACCCTTGGTAGACCTTACCAATACGTAAGACAACCCACTCATAACCGTATCCAAGCACACCTAGAAAAATCCCCAAGACAATAAGAATCCAATAATCTTTCAAAGGAAATACGGGTAATTTTTCTGTCATAGCAAGAACCGGAACCTGACCAAAGATCCGTAAGGAAACAGCATTAGCCACTAAAGATGCCGTTAAAGCTGTCACCCAAACATGACGCGAGAAATGATGATAGACTTCTTCGACGACAAACAAAAGACCGGCAATCGGGGCATTAAAGGCAGCCGATAACCCTGCTGCCGCTCCTGCAGCAATCAAGAAGCGCTTTTCACGTGCAGAGAGCTTAAGACTCTCAGCTAAGCCCTTAGCAGTCATAGCACCAAGTTGAATACTAGGGCCCTCACGTCCCAGCATAAGTCCCATTGAAATCCCAAGGACTCCACCTAGGAACTTACGCCATAATACTGACCACCAAGACGGATGTAAGAGTCCCATCAGTTCCCCTTCAACATGGGGAATTCCTGAGCCCTTGATGTCTTTTTCCTGCTTAATAAGGTAACCAATAAAAAGTGCAATCAAGAGATTAACCAGGACAATTCCCAAAATCAGAAGTGGATTATGAAGGGCGTCTTTGTATATAGCTACAGAAAATGCGGCCCCTTTGGCAATTAACCAGCGAAAAAGACTGACCACTGCTCCTGCCGTCACCCCCACTAAGAGCCCTCGCCAAACGGACCAAAGAAGATGTTGAGATTGCGTCCTAAAATCTCTTTCTATTTCATTCATAAAAACTCCATTTTTGACTACAATAAAAGCAGACTTTACTCTGCTTTTTTCTTATGCTAATGCTTCTGAAACTTTTTCAGCGAAAGCTTCAAGGTTTTCGATATCTTCATCTTCAGCAGAAAGGTCAACCTTGACGCTATCAGCACCCTTAGTCGCCCCTGTGAATGTGAATTGATTTTCAAACTCATCCACTGAATGACAGAAATAATCGTAGAAGGTATCTCCTGAACCTACAACACCAAAGATTTTACCTGACAAGTCGAGGTCAGCCAAATCTTCGTAAAAGTCAACGATTTCATCTGGCAACTCACCATCACCATAAGTGTAAGTCGCTACGATACAGATGTCCGCATCTTCAAAATCAGCGGCATCAACCGTTGTACACTCGTCTACATCTACAGTGTGACCCAATTCTTCCAATTTTTTGGCAACGATATCTGCGATTTCTTCCGTGTTACCGGTCATACTGGCATAAACGATTTTTGCTAAAGCCATAATGTCCTCCAAATTAATAAATTAGCTATATTATACCATATTTTTAAAGAAAATGAACGGGCTAATGAATCAAAAAAACTGCCCTACTAGGACAGTTTCAAATTTTGTAATAATTCAAAGTGTCGGTAAACTAACCATAGGCCGACACCAATTAACAGAATAAAAATCACTGCTCTCATCAAACCTCTAAGAAAGGTCACAAGCCAAGTTAGAAGCATGGAGGTAATCAACCAAGTCCAACCCGAGATACCGTATAGTGTTTGAATACTCTCCATAGAATGACGAGTCACTATTTTAAGCCAGTCAGGAATATAGAGCCAAATACCATCTCCTGACAAGCCTAAGCGGTGTGCAATCATAGTTCCCGTTGTTTGCAACCAGGTAAAGACCCCGGTATTAAATAGAAAGAGAAAGGTCTGCATGGGATAACGTCTAGCAAGGCGTTTTAAAAAATGCAATACAAACCTCCTTAATTAGCATAAAGAGCATGAACCCGATCAATATCGGTCTGTTGAATACCGTAATAAGACCCTGCTGACTGCATGACTGAGGCCTTAGAATCATCGTGGTCTAAGCCAATGGCATGGCCCAATTCATGTTCAGCTGTATTGACAATACGTTTATGGGTATAGCCGAAATCAGGGTTCAAAAGGAAATAACGATTGAGTTTGACTTCCACATGGGTAATCCGATTGGTCACAACATTGGTCTGACTATCTGCTAGACCCGCTGCCTGTGAATTAGCATCCGAATAGTCTGTCGCTACGATGTCAGCTTTTGAGGCATCATCTGTAAAGGTAAAGATAAAAGCTCCTGTATTATTCCAATTTGTGATAGCCTCCTTATATGCAGCTACCAAGGTTTCATCTGTTGACTGAATATAGATGCTGGCTGTATTTTGTGCCCATCTTGCTCCGTTAGACTCAGGAATTGTATCTGTTGTTGAGAGATTGGATACTGATTTTTCAACATCATTGGTACTTTTACCACTAAAACCTAACTCAACTTGTCGAAAGGCTTGATTAATATTGGTAGCTAGTGTGCTTTGAGAGTTGTTTGCATAATAGATAAGTCCGTAACCAACTAAGGCTAGGATAAGGGCAAGTTTAAATAGGCCCCAAATGAGATTCCAAATAAATTGTAACATGAGTTTGGGAATACGGTAGATTACTCTAACGAATTTTTTCATTATTGAGCCTCCTTTTCGAAGCTTCCCCTAGTATATCAAGCTCTAATAGTTCTGACAAGTAAAAAATATAAGTTTAAGCTTTTATCATCTCTTTGACAAGATGTTACAAGATTGACCCATTAAGACAAACGTTCTTCTTTAACGTAATCAATTGGCAACCATTCTAGGTAAGCTTCCAATTGTTTTTCCCAATAATACCATTCATGTCTTCCATGGTCTGTATGGTAGTCAATATCTAAGCCAAGAGCCTTCAAATCAGCAACTGCTTGATCTTGAGAATCAAAAAGGAAATCCTCCAGTCCACACCAAGCAAAGAATTTGGTTTTCTTGTCATGTTGTTTAGCTAGATTCACCAGTTTGTGTTGCGCAATGTCTTTTCCTTTCAAATCGCCAAAAACACCTTGCCAGTATGCCTTAGACTCACTGGTCTCATCTGTCATTATCTCTGCTGATAAACCAAGAGCACCCGAGAATGAACCTGCACAAGCAAAATGATTGGTCGTTAAGGCTAGTTTGAAAGAGCCATAGCCACCCATAGAAAGCCCAGCGATAAAAGTCTTTTCACGCTTTTTCGTCATACTTGGGAAGAAACGCTGCATGACTTGTGGAAGCTCCTTGGCAATGGCATCGTAATAGCGAACTCCATAATTCGTATTGGTATACCATCCATTTTCAGAATTTGGCATAATGACGATGAGGTTGGTCTTTCGAAGAAGGCGCTGAATATTGGTACGGAAAGCCCAAGAATTATGGTTTCCCCCCATGCCATGAAGGAGATAAAGCACTGGAATATCCGTATCGCTTTCGGTTTCTGCAATTTGATCACGGTCTGGATAAATGACATCTACTTGGCGGTACTGTCCTAGAACGTCAGATGAATATTCAATTTGAAAAAAAGCCATTTGTCTTTTCCTTTCTTAATGATAGAAAAGCTGGGTCAACCCAGCTTTTGCTTTTTCAAAACAGTCTTATAAGACTTCCTAATATCAATGAATGTAAGTAACACACTCAGACGATAATCATTGATTAACGTACTTCCATAACGACTGGAAGAATTGCTGGGCGACGTTTGGTTTGGTCAAAGAGGAATTTAGCGACGTCATCACGAACGGCACTTTTAAGTTCTCCCCAATCAAAACTATCTCCTGCCAAGTAATTTTCAACAGTCGCATTGACAATATCAGCAGATTCACGCAGAATGTCACGACTCTTCTTAACATAGACGAATCCACGTGTGTTCACACGCGCCTTAGAAACAATCTTGCGCTCCTTCTTGTTAACCGTGATGGCTACGATAAAGATACCATCTTCAGACAAGACCTTACGGTCACGAAGGACGATATTCCCAACATCACCGATAGCATTACCATCAATCATAACATCACCAGCTGGGACAGCTCCTTCATGAAGGAAACCTTGATCCTCAGACAAGTGCATGATATCACCACGTTTGACAATGTAGATATTCTCAGGAAGAAGACCAACTTCCAAAGCTAACTCAGCATGAGCTTGAAGGTCACGATACTCACCTTGGATAGGGAATAGATACTGTGGGCGAAGAAGGTTAATCATGAGTTGAAGTTCACGGGCATTGGCATGGCCAGACACTCGCAGACTTTGCGTAATCATCTTAACAGAACCACCAGCCTTATAAATAGCATTGTTGACACGTGCTACTATTGCTTCTTTGGCAATACTTGGTGTGGTTACGATATAAACCAAATCGCCTTCTTTTATTTGAACATAGCGGTGACGACCAACAGCCATCTTTTGAAGGCCATCAATAGGTTCACCCATACGACCATTTTCAAGGATAATCAACTCGTGATCTTCAAACTTGTCCATATCTTTAGGTTTGACAATCAGTTTTTCATGATTAACGGTCAATTTTTTAAGACGTATGGCTGTACGGACAATATTTTCAACGTCAAAACCAGTAAGGACAACACGACGTCCATGGTCAGCTGCTGAGTCAAAGACTTGTTGGATACGAACCAAGTTTGAGGCAACAGCAGCAATAATCACACGGCCTTCAGCATCGGCAATCACATGGTCCATTTCTTGACCAACTTCAGCTTCAGACGCTGTTTGTTCAGTGCTTGTCGCATTCGCTGAGTCAGACAATAGAGCCAAAACGCCATCACGACCGATTTCAGCCAAACGTCCCAAATCAGTTTTGTAGTAAGGACGGGCTGCTTGGTCAAATTTGAAGTCCCCAGTATAGACGATATTGCCTTGGTCTGTACCAATAACAACACCCATTGATTCTGGGATAGAGTGGGTTGTCTTGAAGAATGAGACTACTGCATCTTCAAATTCAATTTCAGTTTCTGCATCAATAACATGGAAGTTATTGAATTTCTTAACGCCAGCATTTTTCACAAATAGCTTAGCCAACTCAATAGTGAGTGATGATCCAAAGACTGGTGCCTTAACTTCTTGCAATATATAAGGTAGGGCTCCAATAGCGTCGGCATGTCCGTGCGTCAAGAAAATTCCTTGAATACGGTCTCTATTTTCAATCAAGTAGTCTAAGTTAGGGATGACAAAGTCAACACCCAGTTGTTCATTTTCAGGATACTTTAGACCAGCATCCAAAATAAAGATAGAGTCGTTAACCTCAACAATATAGAGGTTTTTAGCATTTTCACGGACTCCACCTAGGGCAATAATTTTAATATCGCTCATGCTTGTTTTTCTCCTTTTTAGTTTGACTCTCTTCTAGAGCCTATTTTTACAGACGGTCCAAGAAGCTGAACGTTCGTGCGAACAGTCTCCTTGTCGATTTACAGGCCACAACAAAAAGTTGCATACCCTTTAAGTATACAACTTTTTGGCTTATTTTACAATTTAGAGTCAGGATAGACCTACTCGAACATAGCGTAGTAGTCTGTGATATCCAACTGACCTTTTTCTTCCTTTTTGAGGTCTTTGATGATTTGACCATCCTTCATTACAATTAGACGATTTCCGTATTTAAGGGCATCTTCCATATGGTGGGTAATCATAAGGGCAGTTAAGTGGTCACCCGTTACAAACTCATCAGTCAACTCCATAAGAGCCACGCTGGTCTTGGGATCCAGGGCTGCGGTATGTTCGTCTAAGAGCAAGAGCTCAGGACGTTTAAGGGTTGCCATTAAAAGACTGAGGGCTTGGCGCTGACCACCTGATAGAAGACCTGCTGGTGTTTCTAAGTGTTTTTCCAGACCATTACTGATCCGTTCAATCAGACCTTGAAATTCCTCTGTGTAGAGATGAATTTGGCGTGATTTAAGGCCTCGTTTTTCGCCACGGTATTTGGCAATCAAAAGGTTTTCCGCAACGGTCATACGAGGAGCTGTTCCCATTTTAGGATCTTGGAAAACACGTGAGAGGTACTTGGCACGCTTCTCAGCAGGAAGAGCCGTAACATCCTCACCCATGATAAAAATCTGACCACTGGTCAACATGAGGGTTCCTGCAATGACATTAAAGAGTGTTGATTTTCCGGCACCATTTCCACCGAGAATAGTAATAAAATCACCTTCCCTAATAGTGAGATTAACATGGTCCAGAATTGTTTTTTCGGTGTCAAAACCGTTATTAACCTTAACAGTCGCATCTTTGAGTTCTACAATTGCTGTCATCGTGATAAGGTCACCCCCTTAAAGAATTTTCGGCGTAGGACAGGCGAAATCAAGCAGAGGGCAAGAACAATCGCACTGAAGAGTTTCAGGTAGTTGGTGTTAAAGCCAAGAGCAATAACGCCAGTCAAGAGGAATTGGTAGAGGATAGAACCAATACAGATGGCAATCAAGCGTTCCAACAAGGTCAAGTTGGTCGCATACAAGACCTCACCAATGATAATGCTGGCAAGTCCGATAACGATAACCCCAATCCCTTTAGAAACGTCGGCATACCCGTCCTGTTGACTAATCAAGGCTCCTGAGAGAGCAATAATACCATTTGAGATGACAAGTCCCATCACTTCCATATTGTCTGTGTTAATACCAAAAGATTTAGCCATGTCTCGATTATCACCAGTAGCAATATAGGCTTGCCCTAGGCGCGTGTTAAGAAAGACAATCAAGGCAGCAATGACTATGGTTACGGCTAAGAGACCAACAATCAAGAGGTTGTAGTCCTTACTGAAAGGAAGTAAATCTTGGATCGTTTTAATATCAAGAAGACCAAGATTGGCTCTTCCCATAATCATAAGCATGACTGAATTAAGTGAGGTCATAACCAAAATCCCTGCCAAGATAGTAGGAATTTCACCCTTAGTATAGAGGAGACCAGTCACAAGTCCAGCACCACATCCAGCCAGGACAGCAACCAAGGTCGCAAGAATGGGGTTCCAACCAAAATTCATAAGGGTTACTGCTACTGCCCCACCTAGTGGGAAAGAACCTTCTGTTGTCAAATCAGGAAAATCCAAGATACGGAAGGTCATGTAAATCCCAAGACCAAGGATTCCGTATAGAAGCCCCTGATAAATAGATGAAATAATCATAAGTCCTCCTTATTTATCAGCCTTGACAGCAATGTCTGACTGCTTAAGCACATTTTCAGGGATAGTGATGTTGAGGTCTTGAGCTACTTTGAGGTTGAGGGTCGGTGTTCCATCATCAATCACATCAACTGGGACATCCTTCACTTTTTTACCTTTAAGAACCTTAACGGCACTACGGGCTGTGGCTTTTCCAAGCTCATATTGGCTTTGAGCAACTGAAGCCAGACCGCCTTCTTTAACCATAGTATCAACAGTCGTATAGACTGGAATCTTAGCTTGGTTTGCTTGGGAAACAACTGTAGAAAAGGCTGAGGCAATGGTATTATCCTGAGGTGTCCAAATAGCATCTACCTTACCAGTCATGACTGACATGGTTGTGTTGATTTCATTGGTTGATGGGACGGCATATTCAACCACATTTAAACCATCTTTTTCAGCGTATTTCTTAAAGCTTTCAACCTGTGATTTGGAGTTATCCTCACTAGAAGCATAGAGAATACCAATGGTTTTGGCATTTGGCGTCAAGGACTTAACCAACTCCACTGTTTGTTTAATAGGCACTTGATTGGATGTACCCGTAACATTGCCTTCTGGATGTTTAAGGTTTTTAACCAATTTGGCCCCAACAGGGTCTGAGATAGCTCCCATAATGACTGGAATATCCTTGGTAGCTGCCGCTAGCCCTTGTGCTGCTGGTGTAGCAATACCGATAACGACGTCATTCTTGTCATTAACCAATTGTTTAGACATGGTTTGGATTTTAGATTGGTCCCCTTCAGCATTTAATAAGGTGATTTGAACCTTGTCTCCCTTATAACCAGCTTCTTTAAGACCATCTTCGACACCTTTTTCAATTTGATCCAAGGCCTCGTGCGTCACGAACTGGAGGATTCCAACTTTGACAACTCTATTAGCATTTTGATGTTCTTTTTTGAAAAGATCTGTGCCAATAGAACCGAGCGTCAAGATAGCTAAGAAAACCAAAGTCCAAATTAAACGCTTGTTTTTCATATTTATCTCCTTCTATAAATTCTTCTTTTCTATTGTAAGTCATTTTCAGTCAATTAGCAATATTCTTAATTTATAAAAATTGTCTTGTAGAAAAAAGAACCGGAACGTAATGTCCGATTCTGTTTATTGGTATTGACTTAAGTCTAGCTTCATTATGTAGAAATAGAGTTCACCGTAAGGTCCCTTAAAGTCAATATCATGACCATTAATGGTTACCTTGGTTACTGGTGTTGAATCAGGAAGTTCAATCCAACAGGCCTGCTGCGCTCGTACAAACTCATTGTAATTTTCATAAGAAACATGTTTTTCTTGCTTAGCTGTATTTAGATAAGTGACTTCAATCATAGATAGACCTCCTTTATTTAACTTCTAGCTTACGCTTCTAGGAGGGCAAAGTCAACTTTGACGACTTGAAATAAAAGCTTACAAGAGCATACAAATAGCCCTCCTGTCATTTGACAGGAGAGCTATTTTTGCTTTGACTTCGAAAAACCTTGATATCTTTACGAACAAAGCTTATTTTAGCGTTTACGACGTTTAGTGCCGTAAAGTCCAAATCCTGCAAGAAGACTTGCTAAACCAAAGATTGCAAGGTTTGAATCTTCACTACCAGTTTTTGGAAGTTGAGCATTTTCATCAGTTGGATTGATGAAGCTTGCTTCTTCTTTTGTTTCTGGAAGAACAGATTCTTCTGGTTTTGCTTGTGGAGTTGGCTGTGGCTCTGGTGTCGGTGTTGAATCCGGCGCTGGTGTTGGAGTCACGGTCTTCTTGTAGATGTGTTGGGTATTACCATTTTCATCTACAACTGTCTTCACAAATTCATAACCTGGAATGTCTTTCTTAGGTTGTTGGCCTTCTTCTGTTGGGTAACCTGAAATTGGAGTGCCTTTTTCGTCCACATAAGAAGTTGTCACTTTTTCGTAGACGTGTTCGAAATCACCATTTGGCAATTTCTTGGTTTCGACGAAGCGGTAACCAGAAATCTCAGCTTTTGGTTGTTCACCATCAAGAGCCGAATATCCTGGGATTTCCTTGCCTTCTTTGTCCACAAACTTAGTGATTGGACGTACAGTTGGTGTGTAGGTTGCAGAAGCTTTAGTTCCATTCACATCTTCACGAACCACTGTTACTGCTGGTGCAGTTCCTGTGAATTCAGCTTCTGGTGTGAAGGTTACAGTACCGTCTGCTGCTACTGTGTAGGTACCAACACCTGGGATAGTCTTGGTTGTTGAGCCATCGTCAAAGGTTGCTGGAACCTTGTCATTCATTGGAACACGGCTATCGCCTTCGGTAAAGACTGGTTTACCTGTTTGGGTTTGGCCCTTGTTTCCAATTGAAGTTGTAGATTCTGCTGTTGGAGTTACTGGTGTCACAGTTGGGGTGTAAGTTGCAGTAACTGGGGTACCGTTCTTATCTACCCGTTTGACTGTTACGCCTGTACCTGTTCCTGTGAATGATTTTTCTGGAACGAAGGTCACGGTTCCATCTGGAGCAACTGTGTATGTTCCTTCACCTGGAATGGTCTTCGTAGTTGAACCATCTTCAAAGGTTGCTGGAACATCATCATCCATTGGGATTGCAGGGTTACCAGGTGTGAAGCTTGGTGTACCACTTTGTGTTTGACCTTGGATATCTGTAGATGTTGCAGGATCAGCAGTTGGTACAACTGGCGTAATCTTAGGTGTATAAGTTGTTTCAGTTGGTGTGCCATTTGTATCTTTAGCTTGTACCTTAACTGGAACCACTTCTCCTGAGTAAGATTTATCAGTCGGTGTGAAGGTTACAACGCCTGTAGTCTTATCAACTGTGTAAGTACCGATTTCTTTACCTTCTGGTGACTTAGCAATGACTGAAGCAGCTGGTTGGCCGTTTTCATCAAGGAGAGTAATGGTATCCTTGTCGATTGGGGCAGCAGGATCACCTTCGGTGAAGGTTACAGTTCCCGTTTGAACAACACCTTGAGGACCAGTTGATTCTGCTGGTGTCGCTGTTGGTGTCACAGGAGTCACAGTTGGGGTGTAGGTTGCAGTAACTGGGGTACCGTTCTTATCCACACGTTTCACTGTTACACCTGTACCTGTTCCTGTGAATGATTTTTCTGGAACAAAGGTTACGGTTCCGTCTGGAGCAACTGTGTATGTTCCTTCACCTGGAACGGTCTTCGTAGTTGAGCCATCTTCAAAGGTTGCTGGAACGTCATCGTTCATTGGCACACGGCTGTCACCTTCAGTAAATTCAGGCTTACCTGTTTGAGTTTGACCTTGTTTACCAGTTGAAGTGGTATCTTTAGCAGTCGGTGTTACTGGTGTTACGGTTGGCGTGTAAGTTGCTGTAACTGAGCTACCGTTCTTATCGACACGTTTAACCGTTACTCCTGTACCTGTTCCTGTAAATGATTTTTCTGGTACGAAGGTTACAGTTCCATCTGGAGCAACAGTGTAAGTTCCTTCACCTGGAATAACTTTAGTTGTTGAGCCATCTTCAAAGGTTGCTGGTACATCATCATCCATTGGTACACTTGGGTTACCAGGCGTGAAGCTTGGTTTACCTGTTTGTGTTTGGCCTTGAATGTCTGTAGATGTTGCAGGATCAGCAGTTGGGACAACTGGAGTGATCTTCGGTGTGTAAGTTGTCTCAGCGACAGTTCCGTTTGCATCAGCTGCTTGAACCTTAACTGGAACGACATCACCTGAGTATGATTTATTCGTTGGTGTGAAGGTTACAACACCTGTTTCTTTATTAACGGTGAAGGTACCAATCACGTCACCGGCTGGTGATTTTGCATCTACCGAAGCTGCTGGCTGACCATTTTCATCAAGAAGAGTAATGGTATCCTTATCAATTGGTGCAACTGGGTCACCTTCGGTGAATGTCACAGTTCCAGTTTGAACCACACCTTGAGGTGCCTCTGATGTAGCTGGAGTTGCTGTTGGAGTTACTGGAGTCACAGTTGGTGTGTACTTAGCAGTAACTGGAGTACCGTTCTTATCGACACGTTTAACCGTTACTCCTGTACCTTCTCCAGTGAATGATTTTTCTGGAACAAAGGTTACGGTTCCGTCTGGAGCAACTGAGTATGTTCCTTCACCTGGAATGGTCTTCGTAATTGAGCCATCTTCAAATGTTGCAGGTGTATCATCATCCATTGGAACATTTGGATTACCTGGTGTGAAGGTTGGTGTACCTGATTGCGTTTGACCTTGTTTGTCAGTAGATGTTGTACCTTCTGCAGTTGGGGTAACTGGTGTTACAGATGGTGTGTAGGTCGCAGAAGCTTTTGTTCCGTTCTTATCTTCACGAACCACTGTTACAGCTGGTGCAGTTCCGACGAATGATTTTTCTGGGACGAAGGTTACTGTACCGTCTGCTGCTACTGTGTAAGTACCAACACCGTCGACAGTTCTCGTAGTTGAACCATCTTCAAAGGTTGCTGGAACATCATCGTTCATTGGTACACGGCTATCGCCTTCAGTGAATTCAGGCTTACCAGTTTGAGTCGCACCTTGAATATCTGTAGATGTTGCTGGCTCAGCTGTTGGGGTTACTGGAGTCACAGTTGGTGTGTACTTCGCTGTGATTTCAGTACCGTTCTTATCCACACGTTTCACTGTTACGCCTGTTCCAGTTCCGGTGAATGATTTTTCTGGGACGAAGGTTACAGTTCCATCTGGAGAAACAGTGTAGGTTCCTTCACCAGGAATGGTCTTCGTAATTGAGCCATCTTCGAAGGTCGCTGGAGTATCTTCATCAATTGGAACATTTGGATTTCCTTCCGTGAAGGTTGGTTTACCAGATTGTGTTTGACCTTGGATATCTGTCGATGTAGCATCTTCAGAAGTTGGAACAACCGGAGTAATCTTCGGTGTATAAGTTGTTTCAACTGTAGTTCCATTGGCATCAGCTGCTTGAACCTTAACTGGGACAACATCACCTGAATAAGATTTATCTGTCGGTGTGAAAGTCACTACACCTGTATCTTTATCAACGGTGTATGTACCGATCACGTCACCTGCTGGTGATTTCGCTTCTACTGATGCTGCTGGTTGACCATTTTCATCAAGAAGAGTAATCGAATCCTTGTTAATTGGAGCTACTTCATCACCTTCTGTGAAGGTTACAGTTCCAGTTTGAACAAGACCTTGAGGTCCAGTAGATTCAGCTGGTGTCGCTGTTGGAGTTACTGGAGTAACAGTTGGCGTGTAAGTTGCTGAAGCTTTGGTTCCGTTCTTATCTTCGCGAACAACCGTCACTGCTGGTGCAGTTCCAGTAAATGTTTTCTCAGGTACGAAGGTTACGGTTCCATCTGCTGCTACTGTGTAGGTACCAACGCCGTCTACTGTCTTGGTAGTTGAGCCATCATCAAATATTGCTGGAACATCATCGTTCATTGGCACACGGCTGTCGCCTTCAGTAAATACAGGTTTACCAGTTTGTGTAGCACCTTGAATATCTGTAGTTTCAACTGGTGTCGCTGTCGGTGTTACTGGAGTCACAGTTGGTGTATAAGTTGCAGAGGCTTTGGTTCCGTTCTTATCTTCACGAACAACGGTTACAGCTGGTGCTGTACCAGTAAATGTTTTCTCAGGTACGAAGGTTACGGTTCCATCTGCTGCTACTGTGTAGGTACCAACGCCGTCTACTGTCTTGGTAGTTGAGCCATCATCAAATGTTGCTGGAACATCATCGTTCATTGGCACACGGCTGTCGCCTTCAGTAAATACAGGTTTACCAGTTTGTGTAGCACCTTGAATATCTGTAGTTTCAACTGGTGTCGCTGTCGGTGTTACTGGAGTCACAGTTGGTGTATAAGTTGCAGAAGCTTTGGTTCCGTTCTTATCTTCACGAACAACCATCACTGCTGGAGCAGTTCCGACGAATGATTTCTCAGGTACGAAGGTAACTGTTCCGTCTAATGCTACAGTGTAAGTACCAACACCATCGACCGTCTTGGTAGTTGAACCATCGTCAAAAGTTGCAGGAACGGTATCGTTCATCGGCACACGGCTATCGCCTTCAGTAAAGACTGGCTTACCAGTTTGAGTAGCTCCTTGGATATCTGTAGATGTTGTAGGTTCAGCAGTAGGTACCACCGGCGTAATCTTAGGTGTGTAAGTTGTCTCTACTGTTGTTCCATTTGTATCAGCTGCTCGCACTTTCGCAGGAACTACGTCACCTGAATAAGATTTATCCGTTGGTGTGAAGGTCACCACACCTGTTTCTTTATCAACGGTGTAGGTACCAATAACATCACCTGCTGGTGATTTGGCATCTACTGAAGCAGCTGGTTGACCATTTTCATCAAGAAGGGTAATAGAATCCTTGTTGATTGGGGCAACTGGATCACCTTCTGTGAAGGTTACTGTACCCATTTGAACCAAACCTTGAGGTCCAGTAGATTCAGCTGGAGTCGCTGTTGGAGTTACTGGAGTAACGGTTGGTGTGTAGGTTGCAGAAGCCTTGGTTCCGTTCATATCTTTACGCACAACAGTCACTGCTGGGGCTTCGCCGGTAAATGATTTTTCTGGAACAAAGGTTACAGTTCCGTCAGAAGCGACTGTGTAGGTACCTACGTTTGGAACTGTTTTAGTTGTTGTACCATCATCAAATGTTGCTGGAACATCGTCGTTCATTGGCACACGACTATTACCTTCAGTAAATTCAGGCTTACCTGTTTGGGTTTGACCTTGCTTACCAGTAGAAGTTGCTGGCTCTGCAGTTGGCTTAACTGGTGTAACTGTTGGTGTGTACGTCGCTTGCGCCTTGGTTCCATTCATGTCTTCACGGACAACGGTTACTGCTGGAGCTGTACCAGTAAATGATTTTTCTGGAACAAAGGTTACAGTACCATCTGATGCTACAGTGTAGGTACCAATGTTTGGAATTGTCTTAGTTTTTGTACCATCGTCAAATGTCGCTGGTACAGCTTCATTGATGGCTACTGTTTTATCAACGCCATCAACGTTTACTGTTCCACCTTGGAATTCAGGTTTGCCTTTTTGAGTCGCACCTTGAATGTCAGTGGTTTCAGCTGGCGTTGCTGTAGGTGTCACTGGAACGATTTCTGGTGTGTAAGTTGTATCAACTTTAATACCATTTGAACTTTCAGCTTGGACCTTAGCTGGTGTCACAGCACCTGTGTAGGATTTATCAATCGGTGTGAAGGTTACTGTCCCAGTTACCGAATCAATTGAGAAGTTACCAATCACAGTTGTACCATCTGCCGCATAGGCTGGAGTTGTACCAGTTACTTCATTACCATCTTTATCCAAGAGTTTGTAGCTATTGTCCTTAATAGTAATAGCCTTGTCTTGACCGTTGACTTGGACAGTTGTGCCTGCAAAGGTTGGAGTGCCTGTTTGTGTGGCACCTTGAATATCCTTAGATTTAGCAGGTTGAGCTGTTGGAACAGCTGCTACAACTGTTGGTGTGTATGTCGCGTCAGATGTGATCGTTGCGGTCTTACCGTTTTCATTTGTAATAGTTGCAGTTGCTTGGACCGTTACACCTTTAGCGGTTCCGACAAAGTCTTTTTCAGGTGTGAAGGTTACAGCCCCTGTAGTTGGATCAATGGTGTAAGAGCCTTCTCCCGCTACAGTTACAGTTGCATCATCAGTCGGTTGACCAGTTGTTGGATCCACCAATTTCTTGCTTGTGATTTGAGCTGTTTTGTCACTGCTCAAGGCAAAAGTTGGTGTTTCTGTCTGTGGAACGTTTTGAACGTCTTCAGATACTTTATTAGTTGGTGTTACAGTTACTGGATTAACTGTCGGCGTATAAGTTGCTGAAGCTTTAGTACCGTTCATATCTTCACGCACAACAGTCACTGCTGGTGCTGTACCAGTGAAGCTTGGTTCTGGAACAAAGGTTACCGTACCATCCGTCGCTACTGTGTAAGTACCGACGCCGTCAACTGTCTTAGTTTTTGATCCATCGTCAAAGGTTGCAGGAACAGCATCATTCATAGGTACACGGCTATTTCCAGCAGTAAATTCAGGTTTACCGGTTTGTGTAGCTCCCTGAACGTCTTCTGAAACTGCTGGTGTAGCACTTGGTACTACTGGTGTAACTGTCGGTGTGTACTTAGCTGTTACAGCCGTACCATTCTTATCGACACGTTTCACAGTCACACCTTCAGGTGTACCAACATATGTTGGTAGCGGCTTGAAAGTCACCGTTCCGTCAGCAGCTACTGTATAAGTACCAACACCATCAACTGTCTTAGTTTTTGAACCATCTTCGAAAGTCGCTGGTGTGTCATCATCCATCGGCACACGGCTGTCACCTTCAGTAAAGACTGGCTTACCAGTTTGAGTGGCTCCTTGGATATCTGTAGATGTTGCATCTTCTGCAGTTGGAACAACTGGTGTAATCTTAGGTGTATAAGTTGTTTCTACAGTTGTACCATTAGTATCTGCAGCTCGAACTTTAACAGGAACCACTTCACCTGAGTAAGATTTATCACTTGGTGTGAATGTCACCACTGAAGTAATCTTATCTACCGTAAATGTACCAATAATTACACCTGCCGGTGATTTTGCAAATACTGCCGCAGCTGGCTGACCATTTTCATCAAGAAGGGTAATGGTATTTTTGTCGATTGGTGCGACAGGATCACCTTCTGTGAAGGTTACTGTTCCCGTTTGAACTACACCTTGAGGACCTGTTGATTCAGCTGGAGTCGCTGTTGGGGTTACTGGAGTTACTGTTGGTGTGTATGTTGCTTTCGCTTTGGTTCCGTTCATGTCTTCACGCACAACAGTCACTGCTGGGGCAGTTCCGACAAATGATTTTTCTGGAACGAAGGTTACCGTACCATCTGAAGCTACTGTGTAAGTACCAACATTTGGAACTGTCTTCGTCGTTGAACCATCATCAAAGGTTGCAGCAACCCTATCGTTCATTGGTACACGGCTATTACCTTCGGTGAAGACTGGTTTGCCTGTTTGTTCTTGACCTTGCTTACCAGTTGAAGTTGCTGGATCCGCAGTAGGCTTAACTGGTGTAACTGTAGGTGTGTATGTCGCTTGCGCTCTGGTTCCGTTCATGTCTTCACGGACAACAGTCACCGCTGGTGCAGTTCCGACAAATGATTTTTCTGGAACGAAAGTTACTGTTCCGTCTGCTGCTACTGTGTAAGTACCTACGTTTGGAATTGTCTTAGTTTTTGTACCATCGTCAAATGTCGCTGGTACAGCTTCATTGATTGCTACTGTCTTATCAACGCCATCAACGTTTACTGTTCCACCTTGGAATTCAGGTTTGCCTGTTTGTGTGGCACCTTGGATATCAGTTGACTCAGCTGGTGTTGCGGTTGGACTTACTGGAACGATTTCTGGTGTGTAGGTTGTAGCCACCTTGATACCATTCGAGCTTTCAGCTTGAACCTTAGCCGGTGTAACAGCACCTGTATATGATTTATCAGTCGGTGTGAAGGTTACTGTTCCAGTTGCTGGATCAATTGAGAAGTTACCGATTTCAGTTGTACCGTCTGCTGCATATGCTGGGGTTGTACCGGTTACTTCGTTCCCATCTTTATCCAAGAGTTTGTAACTATTGTCTTTGATGGTAATAGCCTTGTCTTGACCGTTGACTTGGACAGTTGTGCCTGCAAAGGTTGGAGTGCCTGTTTGCGTAGCACCTTGAATATCCTTAGATTTAGCAGGTTGAGCTGTTGGAACAGCTGCTACAACTGTTGGTGTGTAAGTCGCATCCGATGTGATGGTTGCAGTCTTACCGTTCGCATTTGTAATTGTAGCAGTTGCCTGAACAGTTACTCCTGTTGCAGTACCTACAAAATCTTTTTCTGGAGTAAATGTAACTGCTCCAGTCGTTGGATCGATAGTATAGCTACCTTCTCCCGCTACAGTTACAGTTGCATCATCAGTCGGTTGACCAGTTGTTGGATCCACCAATTTCTTGCTTGTGATTTGAGCTGTCTTGTCATTACTTAAATCAAAGGTTGGTGTTTGTGTTTGAGGAACGTTCTGAACATCTGCAGAAACTTTATTTGTAGGAGTAACCGTAATTGGTGTTACCGTTGGAGTGTACTTAGCAGTCGCTGTCTTAACGTACTCATCACGAATCGTACCATCTTTATCTCGTCCAACAGGAGCAGACAAGGTCACCGTTACGCCATTCGCAGTGCCTGTAAAACCAGGTTCTGGAACGAAGGTCACTTTACCAGTCGTATCATCGATAGTGTAAGTTCCTTCTCCTGCTACCGTAACAGAAAGAGCATTTGTCGGTTGACCAGTTGCTGGATCTACCAATTTAGCAGGATATAAGGCACTTGGAGTAACAGTAATCTTATTACCATCTAGGTTAGTTCCAACTACATTAAAGGTTGGTGTACCTGTTTGGGTTGCTCCTTGCACATCGGTAGACGTCTTGCTTTCGCCTTTGATATCTTTTGGAGTAACCGTTGGGATGTAAAGACCGTCCATGGTATTGATGGCCGTATCGACATTGGCTTCCATGTCAGGGAATTTAGTAGACCAACCTGTGTCATAGCCATTGGTATCTGTACGACGGATAGAAATACCATCTGCTGTTCCTAGGAAGTGATCTTCAGGAATGAACCCAACATCCACTGAAGTCCCGTTTGGAGTGATCTTATATTTCCCTTGACCAGGCACAGCATAGTAGCCATCGGCTCCTGGTGTTACGACTTGACCAGTACGGTTGTCCACCATCTGAGGAGCAACTGCCTCGTCAATCTGAGCCTTATCTGTAAGACTATACTTATAGAGACCACGAGCCGTAAAGGCTACAGTAGAGCTTTGTTTTTCACCTTGAAGACCAGTTGTTTCTTTGACTTCTCCTTTTGGTGGGTGAGTAACCTGAGTTCTGAAATCTTCAACTTCCCCTGAGAAAGCCATTCCTGTAGGGCTTTCGATTTGAACAGCATCCTTAGCAATCCGGACACGTACGCCTAGTTCATTGACACTTGGATCGATATAGGTTTTGCTCTTGGTGAATCTTAGAGTAACAGAACCATCCTTGGTAATAGTAGCCAACTCAGAACGTTCATCTTCATCAAAGGTGCCATTTTGGTTAAAGTCAATCCAACCATAAATATTGGCTTGAGGCGCCCCATCTGTATGAGCTTCAAGAGTGATGGTGTAGTTCCCTGGATGCGTACGGTCCATCTTGATCATCTCATTGGTTGTCCCTTTGAGCTCAGCTGGGAGCAATTGATCAATTCCTTCATCAGCTGTCGTTGCCTTGTCATCACCAAACCAATCAAGTGCATTGTTTTCATCCATATCTGGGCTCAAGTGACCAAGATAAGGTTGGTTGACTTTTTTACCTGTGATCCCATCAACGGTTGCGATAGAGTGGATAGCCTTACCATAAGACTCTGGTGCATCCCCTTCATCAAGCGGGAAGAATCCAAACATAGCTGACTGTTTCCCACCTGAGACGATATAAAGACCAATCTCAGAAGCCCCCTTGGTCATAACAAGGGGAACAGCAACATCACTTGAAGAAATATTTGGCCCGAACACTCCTGTTCCGAGACCCCCAGTTGTTAAATCGGCACTTCCAAAGTACTTCCAAGCAACCGCTTTTTTATCCGGTCCGACTTGATTTGAACGTCGAAGTTGGTCAAGGTTCGTCCTATAGAGATTCATGCCATTTATATTAGTGGAAGGGCTTGAACCAAATAAATTATCTGTATTTTGTGGAATATAAGTTTTCGTATTTTTATTATTGTTCTTTAACCATTCCCCAATGTGTTGCCAACCTTCTCCGTTTGTGGTGAACATAACCAATTCACCAGGGTTAGCGGACTCACCATCCGCCATGACAATGGCAGGTTTGACCACTTTTCCACGGAAGGTCGCAGAAATTTCAAACTGGACCCCAATATTGCCACCGTCAAACTCGGAACTGATGGTTGTTTTTTTAGTACCAGTATTGATGCCTTCTTTTCGTATTTCTGTCCATTGGTTTTGAGCTTCGGCAATAACTTTGGCTTCTTCACCAGCACTGAAAGCTGCTTTGGTATAATTTGAAGTAGCCCCATTCACATAACCATTTCTAGCATTGGGGTCATAGGTAGCCTTTTCAGCTTCTGTCGCTCCTCGGTCTTCCAAGCGCTTTTTGTAGATTTCTGTCGCTTGGAAAGGTTTTAAAGATTTAACTTTGATGGTTACCACATAGCCCGGCATGATTTCTTTGGTATAGGTAGACCCTACTTGAAGGGCAAGATTCCCACTCGATGTTGTGGTTGTTCCAGTCCAGTTGGCTGTATCACCAAAGTCCAACCAAGAGATTTGGCTGGCCAAGTCAGTAGCTTTGATATTTGTTGTGAAACCTGGTTTTGCTTCTTTAGGAGTTGAAGTGGCATCTTGGACATCATCTCCGATGAGGTTTGGATCATTTGGATCACCAATAGAACGACGACTACGACGTTTGCCAGAAGTTTCAGCTGTCACTACTGGTTGTTCCACTACTGGAGATTCAACCCCTCCAGAAAGGGAGTTACTACTAGAAGCCTCTACTTCAACGTTCATATTTTGCGCTTCAGATGCTGAGGCTGAGGCTTGTGATTCAGAAGTGGCTGCTAAACTAGATGCTGTCGTTGAAGCGCCAGTCGTGCTACTAGCTACATTCACAGTACCAGCAACACTATTTGAAAATTGTACAGAACTAGCTGATGTCTCCGAAGTAGAAACAGCTGCCTGAGATGTTGCTTCACTAGAAGCTGGTGTCGTTGATGCTTCAGAGACTATTTGGCTAGCTGTTGAAACAGCTTGAGACTGACTATTTGCCTCAGAACTAGATAAAATATTTGCGACTTCCATCGAAGCTTGAGTTGCAACAGTATTTTGAGACTGTGTCCCTTCACTTGCTACTGCAGTCGTATTGGTCACATCTTCTACTTGGGTTTGGTTGCTAGTTTCATCAGCTGAAACTTGATTTGCAACACCAACCATAACAAGAGTTCCCAACAGAACCGAACAAACTCCTACATTCAATTTACGAATCGAAAATCGACTAATTCGATCATTAAATAAATCTTTACCCACTTTGGTAATCCTCCACATTTATGCATTTAAGTATCTCACCCCTCAATGAGATTAAAAGTATTCAAAAATACTAATCGTTATACATTCTAACAAATTTCCTAATATTTGTGGGAATATTTGCTCATATTTTCAAATATTTTAAATTAATCTTAAATCAAAAGCAACAAATATTGCTAATACAGCATAAATATAATGTTTTTCCGGGTTATATTACCATACCTATGTATAACTATCATTTTTTAGAATTATCTGTAAAAAGAAAATCAAGATTTCATTATTTTCGATATTACGTTTTCAAAATGGGAGTTTTATGGAAACTATTAAAATTCAAAAAATTCCTTATTTTTTCATAAGGTATCCATTCCGAATAAAGCTAAATCGTTAACAACACTAAATAAGATTAAACTACCACACTTCTGGAATAAAAACCTCACTTACTTAACGAATAGCTAATCACTATTTGTCTAAAATAACCCTAAATCTTTAAAGAAGTTTAATGACTCTAGAGATATAGAGCCACAAAAAACAAAAACAGAGCCGCAAGAAAGTTAATTCTTGCAGCTCACCATAGCAAAATGGAACCACTCCATGAGAGTGATGCTACTAAGATATTCTGGATAAATAGAATTTAACTTTCTCGCAATGGGCGCAACAATACCATACATACTGGTAATGCTACTTTTTTAAGATTATTTGCAAGAAAAGTTAATCATCCTTTCACCCCCACTTAAAATATATTTAACTAAATAATATCAAGAAAGCTCTATATCATCAAGTTGTGAACGTGATGCTGGATAGCGTTACTAGATGTAGATGTCAGGATTTTGCCCCCAAAATAGAAAAAATATTAAAATTTGTTTTATTCCGGCCTGTTCGCGATAGGCTTTGATTTTAGTAATCAGCGCCATCTCATACCCCCTTACTGCCCATGATGTAAAATAATACCACCCTTAGTATGGTTACTTCGTATATATATTGCCCCTTAGTAGCGTAGCCCTTATATGCGGTTCAATAATTTTTGCTGATCACAAGCTGAGAAATGATCTCAATCCCGTCAACGGAATAATGATATTCTACAATTTCGGTATGAACAGACTCGTCTAAGAGTCGCTCCGCTTTTTTTAATATCAATTTTTGAACATGATTTACATTAACCGCGAGGAGAAAGACGATAATCCCGAACACTAGACAAATATACCATAGCAATATTAATTAAAGCTTCCTTCTTTTCATCTCTGAAATCCATATGATATATAAACACAAAGCTATCTCATTATTTGCTTGTTATAGTTCTATAAATCTAGTATTTATACCTAATCTAAATATCCAAAAACTCATAAGGCTTTTCCGAAAGAGAAGATTCGCAGCACTCAGCAAGATACGCATCCTTCTCCTTTAGGCTCTCTATGTTCGGATATACGTTTAACACTCTGTCCCCCAGATTCCAAAAATCATGTGACCAAGACTGCGGGTTTTCCCATACGTGTGGATTTCCTTTCGCCCAATTCGGAAGCTCCTTGCGAACCTTGGTTGCCACTGCAAGCTGCCCTTTTGCAGTTTTATAAATCGTGTCAATCCTTATTCCACCGTCTACCGGACGTTCTACACGAGTAATCTCCATACCATAGAACATTACCTTTCTTCTTACCCCTTTTTCATAGAGATTTAACTCAATCTTGTCATATCCTTCGCTTTTGTTGCCTTGAACACTTAGAAAGTCCTGAAGTGCCTGTATCACAGCGGCAGAAACACTTCCGGCGTACTTGGCAGCATCATCAAATAAGTGTAGATCTGCTTCTGCAACATAAATATTTTTTGTGGCCATAACCATACCTCCTTATTTTTGTAACTTGTATCTGAAGTATATCATCTATATGATTATAAACATAATTATAATTATATAGAGTTATTTTGTCAAGATAGACTTTCTTTCCATCATTATGATGTTGAAGACTGTGATTCTTCACTGATACTGGGAGCCTAATATCAAAATGCAATATACAAAGTTCTTCGTTTTTGAACAAAAAAAGAAGACCCCTAGGACCTTCTTTCTATTTAAGTAGAAACGGCTCTATAATTTCTGTAGTGGGTAAAATCACTATAGAGATTATAGAGCTTTTTGAATGCAGACAAAAAGTCCCATAAGAACTATAATGAAAAGCAACCAAACCATCATTAGGAAGAACTTATGAG
>NZ_JAQFJQ010000001.1:0-258610 GCF_030440175.1 Streptococcus sp. SV2 | reverse complement strand
AGCTCTTTGAAGCTTCTCCCCTGTTTTCTCAGTATATATATCTGAATCTTGTCCTCATAAGTTAATTTCATAATAAAAACACCTCAAAAGTTAGATTTTTTCTGTCTAACTTTTGGGGTGCAGTTCATCGACTCGTTAGGAGTTTTTGAAAAAGACTAAGTGACTTTAGAAATGAGGAAGAGCTGAAGCAACCTTCATTTCTTCAGGAACAGTGACAATAACTTGATGAGCTTTTAAATGATATTTATCAATTATCCATTGGCGAAGTGTTTCCTTAGAGACATTAGCAGTACCTCGGAATTCACGTCCATTATCATGAGCTGTCCAGTTTCCCATTTTATTGAAATCGATATTCTTAAGTAAATTAGGATATTGATCTAGTTCCTTAAGTTGAACAATAGTAAAGATGTTACCATTACGTACAATGACGTTTTTCTTCAAAGTCTTACTTAAGTACCAGAAGAGTATAGCAACAGCACTAACTCCAACAACAAGTCCAGCAAAAGCAATTAAAAACTGTATGAAATTCATAATATTGCCTCCTTATGAGACATAGTATACTCTTTATCTAAAGCGTTTTCAAGCAAAAGATAACTGATTACTTTCCGTAGTATTATGGAAAAAGAATGCGTTTTCATTGTTATTTATGGAGTTTATAATAGAAGTATCAAAGTCAGGAGGAAAAACGATGACTACTTTTAAAGATGGATTTTTATGGGGTGGTGCTGTAGCTGCTCATCAACTTGAAGGTGGATGGCAAGAAGGTGGTAAGGGTATCAGTGTTGCTGATGTCATGACAGCTGGTCGCCATGGAGTTGCCCGTGAAATTACACCAGGTGTTTTGGAAGGTAAATATTATCCAAACCATGAGGCCATAGATTTTTACCATCGTTACAAAGGAGATATAGCGCTTTTTGCTGAAATGGGATTTAAGTGCTTCCGAACATCAATTGCTTGGACACGTATTTTCCCAAAGGGTGATGAATTAGAGCCCAATGAAGAAGGGTTGCAATTTTATGATGATCTTTTTGATGAGTGCTTGAAGCATGGAATTGAACCTGTAATTACTTTATCCCATTTTGAGATGCCTTATCATTTGGTTACAGAATATGGTGGGTGGAAAAATCGCAAATTGATTGATTTCTTTGTTCGCTTTGCAGAAGTCGTATTCAAACGTTATAAAGATAAAGTTAAATACTGGATGACCTTCAATGAAATCAATAATCAGGCCAATTACCAGGAAGATTTTGCACCATTTACGAACTCAGGTATTGTATACGAGGAAGGTGACGACCGAGAAGCTATTATGTATCAAGCAGCACACTATGAGTTAGTAGCCTCTGCTCGAGCAGTAAAAATTGGCCATGAAATCAATCCAGATTTTCAAATTGGTTGTATGATTGCGATGTGTCCTATTTATCCTGCAACTTGTAATCCTAAAGACATTTTAATGGCCATGAAGGCTATGCAAAAACGTTATTACTTTACTGACGTACATGTTTTTGGTAAATATCCTGAACACATTCTCAAGTATTGGGAACGTAAAGGAATCTCAGTTGACTTTACAGAGCAAGATAAAGAGGATTTACTTGGAGGCACGGTAGACTATATTGGATTTAGTTACTATATGTCTTTTGCTATCGATTCTCATCGTGAGAATAATCCTTATTTCGATTATCTTGAAACAGAAGATTTAGTCAAAAATAATTATGTTCAGGCATCTGAGTGGGAGTGGCAAATTGACCCAGAGGGATTACGTTATGCATTAAACTGGTTTACAGATCATTATCATTTGCCACTATTTATTGTTGAAAATGGTTTCGGTGCTATAGACCAAGTTGAAGCAGATGGCATGGTTCATGATGATTATCGAATTGATTATCTAGGTGCTCATATTCGTGAAATGAAAAAAGCTGTAGTTGAAGATGGTGTTGATTTAATGGGATATACACCTTGGGGCTGTATAGACCTGGTTTCAGCTGGTACCGGTGAGATGAGGAAACGTTACGGATTTATCTATGTGGATAAAGATGACGATGGACAAGGAAGTTATGAACGCTCACCGAAAAAATCATTTAATTGGTATAAAGAAGTTATTGCATCTAATGGTGCAACAGTAGAATAACCAAAGAAGCTGGGGAATTCCCAGCTTCTTTGGTAAACATAGGAGAATAAATATGATTGGTAGCATTGCAGCAATTTTAACAACATTTGCCTTTTTGCCGCAAGTTGTGCGTGTGGTAAAAACAAAAGATACTGAATCGATTGCCTTAGGGATGTATGTTATGCAGGTTATTGGTATTGCTTTGTGGCTTGCCCATGGTCTTCATATTGGTGACTTACCTTTGATTTTGGCTAATAGTGTTTCGTTCTTGCTATCTGGTATTATTTTGATTTATAAATTGAAGTACAAATAATTATTTTCCGTATCGTTGAGGAAAAATCAGCAATGGTAATTGTAAGCGCTTTACTTTATAATTAAAATGTAAATAAGAAATAACCCAATCAGGTATCAATTTGATGGGATTAGATTAAAGGAGAAAATCTTATGGCAAAAGCATTGATTATTTGTGCAGCTGGAATGTCTTCATCACTCATGGCGAAGAAAACAACTGAGTTTCTAAAGGGGAAAGGTCAGGATATTGAGGTTGACGCTATTAGTGCCACTGAGGGCGGAAAAGCTATTGCAGTATCAGAGTTTGATTTGTACCTTGTAAGTCCTCAAACAAAAATGTATTTTAAACAGTTTGAAGAAGCAGGTGCTAAAGTCGGAAAACCAGTTGTTCAAATTCCACCTCAAGCCTATATTCCAATCCCAATGGGAATTGAAAAAATGGCTAATTTGATTGTAGAAAATATCTAATCTTCATTAAAGAAATAGTTCAAAAAATAGGTATTAGTTAATATTATCTATTAGCTAAATTATAAATGATTCATAATATGACTTATGCTCAATAAAAAGAATTTAAGGTGTGAAAATATCCTATAATAGAAGGTGAGAATATCATTTTTAGGAGGATATGGGAGTGTCAAATACTAGAGAAAAAGGCATCCTTCAATTCTTGTTAAAGCACAGGGAACGTTATGTTACAAGTAAGGAACTTGCTGAATACTTGTCCTGTTCGGATAGAACTGTACGTAATCACTTGAAATCAATTGATCAAACGTTAAACCTCCAAGGTGTTAGGTTAGTGTCAAAACAAGGACAAGGCTATCGACTAATTTTTGAAAGTCAAGAAGTTTGCCAAACCTTTCGTCTAATCTATGAATTAGGCAACGATTATAGTACAAAAACGTCTATGTCTCAAGGTGATGATCGTCTAGCCTTCATTTTAAATAAGCTCTTGTTTGAACAGGTTCCAGTTCTTTTTGATGATTTAGTTGAGGAACTATATGTTAGTCGATCAACTTTATCTAATGATTTTAAAAAGATTCGCCAGATGCTAGCTGATTATAGCTTAACTATAGAGAGTAGAGCGAATAAAGGTGTCTATGTTTCTGGTGAAGAACGTGACAAACGTCGCTTTATTATGAGTTATTTCTTGGAAAATCAGTTTTTTAAAGCATTGCATACTTATGTGAAGTCAAATTTTTTTGACCAAAATCTTCCATTAGAGGAGTTGGCAAAGATTGTTTTAGAAGAATGTCAGGAAGCTAATCTGAAGTTATCGGATTTTGTTTTACAAAATTTAGTTGTTCATATAGCTTTAGCAATAGGTCGTATCAAGTCTGGTTTTGAAATTAGTAACTTAGATTGTCAGATGGCAGATAACGACATCGAACGTCGGGTTGCTAAGAGGATTCTTTCAAGAGTTAGTAAGGTAACCAATCAAGAATTTCCAGTTCAAGAAATCGATTATATTACCCTACATCTGTTAGCTAAAAGTCAGTTACCCCAAAACAACCAAACAGAGTTTTCTAAAGAGGCACTGAGAGACTCGTTGGTACAAAGTTTTGAAACCTTAGGATTAGACGATATATACCACTTTTCCTCAGATTTTCAACTTGTTGAGAGTCTTATAACTCATTTGATGACCTTACAAGTACGTTTAGCCAGTCATATTAATCTTAGTAATCCATTGGTAGATGAGGTTAAACAGAATTATAGTGACGTCTTCTTCATGACTAAGGAGATTCTTGCAAATATGGAAGCTTTTTCACAGGCTACTATATCTGATGATGAAATAGTTTATGTCTGTCTTCATTTCTTGGCTGCTCTCGAACGTCGAAAAGAAAACCATAAATTTTCAGTATTGGCGATTTGTGCGACAGGATTTGGGGCTGCTCAAATGCTTAGAAATCGTCTTGAATCTGAGCTTGGGAATCGTATAGAGGTGGTTGATGTCATAGGTTACTATGAGTTGAACCAAGAAAAAATAGACGGTATTGATTTTATTGTATCTGCTGTTGATTTATCAAACCTTTACTTTCAGATACCAGTTTTTACGGTGAGTGTCTTTCTTAAATCCGAGGAAATATCTCAGATTCGTCATGCTATGAATCAGATGCAAGTCTCGAAAATTAGGAAACGTTCAGAAGTAGCTCGGATTAAAGACGATAATTTTAAAAAGTACTTTAGCCAAGACAATTTCTTCGTGTGGTCGAAGTGCGACAAATCACGCCTATTAGAAGAAATGGTTGAAGCTCTGTCTGTCGGTGAACCAGCGGACTTTAAACAGTCCCTACTTTATGAAATAAAACAGCGTGAGGCATTAAGTTCTGTTGTTTTTTCCAAAAGAGTCGCGGTTCCACATCCCATTAGACCTTTGGGGAAAGAAGTTAAAGTCTCGGTTGCTATCTGTCAAGAATCTGTATCTTGGGATAGTCAAAGCTCACATATTCAACTTGTTTTTCTTTTATCACCATCATTATATGGAAATGATGGATTGAAGGATGTGACGAAGAAAATAGTTTCCTTAACAGAAAATGATGACTTACAAAAGCAATTAATTAATTGCAAGGATTTTGATGAGTTTATTACAATATTCGAAAAAATAACATAGGAGGTTCGTATGAATCAAGAAGAACTACAGGTTGCAGCCTTTGAAATTATTCTTCATTCAGGTACTGCTAGAACAGAAATTCATGAAGCGTTTGCTGATATGCGAGAAGGTCGCTTTGACGAAGCAGAAGCTAAGTTAGACCATTCAAATGAAGAAATTTTAGAAGCACACCATGCACAAACAAAACTTTTGCAAGACTATGCAAGTGGTGTAGAAATTAAGATTGAAATTATCATGGTCCATGCTCAAGACCATTTAATGACCACAATGACTCTATTGGAAGTGGCAAAAGAAATGCTAGTTCTTCATAGAAAGGTTGGCTGAATAGATATAGTTAAACAAGGAGGAAGACAATGACAAAAAAAGAACAACTAGAAATCGAGCGTCAACGTCGGGAGACAGCATTAAAAAATACTTTCTTTAATCGCTACCTTCTTCTACGTTATACAATAGCACTCTTCTTTTTTGGCAATATTTATTGGCTTTTGAATCAATTTATTCGTCCTTCTTTTGTTATTGTTCTCCCTATTACGTTAATTGTATTAGCGATTTTGGCTACTGTTGAGCAGTTTCGATTGTATGGCAAGCGTGATGAACGTTTGAAAGTGACTCAGATGTTTGTTCGCTCGCAAGCTGTTATTCAGGTGGGACTACTTGTTCTAACTTGGACAAGTCTGTTTACAACTCTTTTCCCAATTTTTGAAAATAATC
This sequence comes from Streptococcus sp. SV2, assembly GCF_030440175.1. NCBI lineage: Bacteria > Bacillati > Bacillota > Bacilli > Lactobacillales > Streptococcaceae > Streptococcus > Streptococcus sp. SV2. The sequence continues at coordinate 252,896 of NZ_JAQFJQ010000001.1, read as the reverse complement.
AAGCTGCACGTTTCTTCGTTTTTGTTATTCTTTTACTAGGTTTAGGCCTTTGCTTGCTAAATCTTAAAAGAATTCAAGAAATATATGAACGTAAAGATAAGGCTTATCAACGCTTTATCCAGTTAGAAAAGAGTTCTATAACCTTATAACAACTTTTAAAAGGATTGCTATTGAAATATATATAATTATTATTAAGGAGGTCCGATTATGGATCAACAAAACGGATTATTTGGTTTCCTTGAAAATCATGTCATGGGACCAATGGGAAAACTTGCCCAGTTTAAAGTTGTACGTGCAATCACGGCAGCAGGTATGGCAGCTGTACCATTTACTATTGTTGGGTCAATGTTCTTGGTATTTAGTATTCTGCCACAAGCTTTCTCATTCTGGCCAATTGTAGCTGATATTTTCTCAGCTTCATTTGATAAGTTTACTTCTCTATACATGGTTGCTAACTATGCTACTATGGGTTCCCTCTCTCTTTACTTTGTTCTCTCACTTGCTTATGAGTTAACTAAAATCTATGCAGAAGAAGAAGAACTAAATATGAATCCTCTTAACGGTGCTCTTCTTGCGCTCATGGCGTTCATTATGACAGTTCCACAAATCATTTTTGACGGTGGAATGATGAAAGCTGTAGGTAGCCTTAAAGAAGGTGCAGTCGTTGTTGACGGTTGGGCAATGGGCAATGGCGTTACTCGTTTTGGTACTACTGGTATTTTCACAGCTATTATCATGGCTATTGTGACAGTTCTTATTTATCGTACATGTGTAAAACGTAATTGGGTTATTAAAATGCCTGAAGCTGTTCCAGAAGGGGTTTCTCGCGGATTTACAGCTTTGATTCCAGGATTCGTCGTTGCATTTGTAGTTATCTTTATTAACGGTGCACTCGTGGCGTTGGGAACTGACATCTTTAAAGTTATTGCTATTCCATTTGGGTTTGTTGCTAACCTAACTAACTCATGGATTGGATTAATGATTATTTATCTTTTAACTCAACTCCTCTGGATTGTAGGGATTCATGGTGCTAATATTATCTTTGCTTTCGTTAACCCTATCGCACTTGCTAATATGGCAGAAAATGCTGCTGGAGGACACTATGCTGTAGCTGGTGAGTTCTCTAACATGTTTGTTATCGCTGGTGGATCAGGTGCAACTCTTGGTCTGTGTCTCTACATTGCTTTTGCTGCTAAGTCAGAGCAACTTAAAGCGATTGGACGTGCCTCAGTTGTTCCAGCATTGTTCAACATTAATGAACCTTTGATTTTTGGTTTGCCAATTATCTATAATCCAGCATTAGCGATTCCATTTATCTTAGCTCCAATGGTTACAGCTACTATTTATTACTTTGTTAATGCATTGCATTTGATTAATCCTGTTATTGCACAAGTTCCATGGCCAACCCCAGTGGGAATCGGAGCCTTCTTAGGAACAGCAGATCTCCGTGCTGTCTTAGTTGCTCTTGTCTGTGCAGTTGCCGCCTTCCTTGTTTACTTCCCATTCATTCGTGTTTACGATAAGAAATTGTTGAAAGAAGAACAAGAAGCTTAATTTATGATTAAAGATCTTAACTTTGTTAAGGTCTTTTTTGTTATACTAATGGTATTCAATAAAACATCTATTAAGTAGGAGCAACCCCATGAACAAATTCTTAAGAGTCCTATTTATCCTTGTCATCCTAGCCATGACTGGTGCTATTATTTTTCAGCTATTCTTCCCAACCTATATGGGAAGTCACTCGGGGTATGGTATTTCAGTTGGTTGGCAGAGGGAGATTGGTATTTGGAATGTGGCAGTCCTTGTCATCCTGATTGCCGTAAACTTCAAGTACGATTGGTTTTATCTGAGAGCTGCACTGATAGCTTTGATTATTGGAGGCCTTGGAATTGGGACCAATCATTTCCTTAGCTATCTTCAACATCATCACTCAGTCAACGCCATAGGTGCTCTTGAAAATTATCTTTTAGTCCTTGGTTGGATTGTCGGTTGGTGGCTAGAGGTGTCTCGAATCAAAAAGAAATAACGTATATAATTCTGAGATTAGGGAAGTATCTTATAGGTGCTTCTTTAATCTCTTTTGTCCAGTTTTTCCTTGACAAGTAAAAAGAAAACGTTTACAATTTGAAATATAAGGTTTCCTGAAAAGAAAACAAAAAACGTGAAAACAAGGAGATTATCAAATGGCTACAATGAAAGCAGCTCGCTGGCATGCAGCGAAAGACGTTCGTATCGAAGAAGTGGAAGTACCTGAAGTACAACCTCATCAAGTAAAAGTAGCGGTCAAGTTTACGGGAATCTGTGGTACTGACTTGCATGAATATTTGGATGGACCAATCTTCATTCCAACTGAAGAACATGTTTATTCTGGTCAAAAAGCACCGGTTACTTTGGGACATGAATTCTCTGGTGAAATTGTGGAAGTTGGAAGTGATGTCACTCGTGTTAAAGTTGGTGATCGTGTCACTATCGAACCAATTCTTGCAGAGCACAATTTGATTGGTGATTATAACCTCGATCCAAACTTGAACTTCGTCGGTCTCGCTGCAGATGGTGGTTTTGCCAAATATTGTGTCCTTGACGGTGATCTTGTCCATGTGATTCCAGATAGCTTGAGCTATGAACAAGCCGCTCTTACAGAACCTGCTGCTGTTGCTGTTTATGCAGTTCGTCAATCTGCATTGAAAGCTGGGGACACAGCAGTCATCTTTGGATTGGGACCAATTGGTCTCTTGATTGTTGAAGCCCTTCGTGCAGCAGGCGCATCAAAAATCTATGCGGTTGAATTGTCTCCTGAACGTCAAGCCAAAGCAGAAGAATTGGGGGCAATCGTAGTTCGCCCAGAAGAAGGGGAAACAGTCGTAGAAGCTATCCATCGTTTGACAGGTGGTGGAGTAGACGTTTCTTATGAAGTTACTGGGGTTCCAGTTGTCTTAGGCCAAGCCCTTGCAGCTGTTCATAAAGCTGGAGAATGTATGGTCGTATCTATCTGGGAACGTGAAGCCAGCATTAATCCAAATGAATTTGCCATCCAAGAAAAATCTCTCAAAGGAATTATTGCCTACCGTCACATCTTCCCTAAAGTTTTGGAATTGATGGAACAAGGCTACTTCCCTGCTGATAAATTGGTTACTAAGAAAATTAAATTGGAAAATATCGTTGAAGAAGGATTTGTTGAATTAACGCAAGATAAATCTCAAATTAAGATCTTGGTTGAACCAGAATAAGCTTGTAAAGGTCGAATGAATAGATAAAGGTCGAAACCGTTTTGTTTCGCCCTTTTTGTGTTACAATAACAGAAACAAATAGATTTGGGAGGCGACTATGTCAAAGACGCTAAAAGGTAGTCTGATGGTCATAACTGCTGGGATCGCTTGGGGAGTCTCAGGGGTTTCTGGTCAATACCTGATGGCTCATGGGGTTAATGTCAATCTTTTGACGAGTTTACGTTTGATTCTGGCTGGTACTTTACTAACGGCTTCGGTCTTTTTTAGGCAGCGAGACAAATTAGTACAAGCCATTAAAGATAGGAAAACCTTAGTAAGTATCGCCTTATTTGCTCTCTTTGGTCTGGTCTTGAATCAGTATGCCTATCTCAGTGCTATTCAGTACACCAACGCTGGAACTGCGACAGTCTTACAGTATGTCACGCCAGTCCTTATTCTGGCTTTTGTGTGTGCAAAGAACCGCAGATTTCCAACGGTCTCAGAGTTAGTGGCGATTATCATGGCTATTGCGGGAACCTTTATTATCGCCACGCATGGTCAGGTGACAGAGTTGGCTATCACACCTATTGGCTTGTTCTGGGGCCTCTTCTCGGCAGTAACCTATGCACTCTATATCTTACTACCTGCTAAAGCTATTGAAAAGTGGGGCAGTCTGATTGTCATCGGTCTAGGAATGTTACTCGGTGGTCTGATTTTTCCAATTGCTATCCAAGCCTGGAAGTATGAGTTACCCTTGACTGGTGGCAATCTTTTAGCACTTTTTGGGTTGGTCTTCATCGGGACAGTTTTTGCTTATACAGTTTTCCTCAAGGGAACAACCATGGTTGGTGCTGTAAAAGGAAGTCTTCTGGCATAGGTAGAACCTGTGGCATCAGTCATTTTAACGATCTTAATCATGGGTGACCACTTCTTTGCCATTGATGTGCTTGGAATGTTTTTAATTGTTCTTGCTGTTATCATCATATCGCTTAAGAATTTAGTTGCCCTTAAAAAACAAGAAAAAATTCAAAGATAAGGAGAGAGTTCAGTGATTGCTGGCTCTCTTTCTTTATTGTATGGGCTGTTCTTAAAAATAGGACTTAAGTCCCACACATAAACCTTAAAAATATGGTAGAATAAGAGGTAAACTAACATTTTGGAGAGAAAATGACTATAGACGATTACAGGCCCCATTTTATGGTGGAGGCTGTTTATGATTTGAAACCTGACCAACTACGTGAACACGGTATTCGTGCTGTCTTGGTCGATTTGGACAATACCTTGATTGCTTGGAACAACCCTGATGGGACTCCTGAGCTACGTGCTTGGTTGGATGAGATGACAGAGGCTGATATTCCGGTAGTTGTGGTCTCTAACAATAAATATGAACGTGTTGAACGTGCGGTTGCCAATTTCCATGTGGATTTCGTGAGTCGTGCCATGAAGCCTTTCACTAAAGGTATTAATGAAGCGATTGAGCGTTACCACTTTAATCGAGACGAGGTCGTTATGGTGGGAGACCAGCTAATGACTGACATCAGAGCTAGCCACAGAGCTGGCATTCGATCGATTTTGGTTAAGCCTTTGGTGAAATCAGATGCTTGGGTAACCAAGTTTAACCGTTGGCGTGAACGTCGCATGTGGAAAAAGATTGAAAAAGCATATGGTCCAATGACCTTCAACAAAGGAATTTAATGGAAGAATTATTTTGTATTGGGTGTGGAGCCCAAATTCAAACAGAAGATAAAGAAAAAGCAGGTTTCACACCTGCTAGCTCTATTAAAAAGGCCGAAGAAACAGGTGAGTTATACTGCCAACGCTGTTTCCGTCTTCGTCATTACAATGAGATTGTGGATGTCCACATCACAGATGATGAATTTTTAAAATTGCTTCATGAAGTTGGTGATAGTGATGCCCTCGTTGTCAATGTCGTTGATATTTTTGATTTTAATGGATCAATCATACCAGGCTTATCACGCTTTGTTTCGGGTAATGATGTGCTCTTGGTTGGAAATAAAAAGGATATCCTACCTAAATCCGTAAAAGATGGTAAGGTAACCCAATGGTTGACAGAACGTGCCCACGAAGAAGGTATGCGTCCGGTGGATGTCATGTTGACATCTGCTCAAAATCACCACGCCATTAAAGAGCTAATTCAACGTATTGAAAAACTCCGTAAGGGTCGTGATGTCTATGTTGTTGGTGTGACGAATGTTGGTAAATCAACCTTAATTAATGCCATTATCAAAGAAATTACTGGTGATAAAGATGTTATCACAACCTCTCGTTTTCCAGGAACGACCCTTGATAAGATTGAAATCCCATTGGATGACGGTAGCTATATTTTTGATACACCAGGAATTATTCACCGACACCAGATGGCACACTATCTGTCAGCGAAGGATCTCAAGTACGTTAGTCCTAAGAAGGAAATTAAGCCAAAAACTTACCAGTTAAATGCAGGACAAACCCTATTCCTAGGTGGACTAGGACGCTTTGACTTTATTGATGGAGATAAACAAGGATTTACAGCCTTCTTTGACAATAATCTAAAGCTTCATCGTACCAAACTAGAAGGCGCAGATGCCTTCTATGATAAGCATGTTGGAAGTCTCCTCATGCCTCCTGGGCCAAAGGATCTTGCCGATTTTCCGAAACTTGTCCGTCACGAGTTCACTGTCAAAGATAAGACAGACATTGTCTTCTCAGGATTAGGATGGATCCGTGTCCAAGGAAAAGCTGACCAACCAACCATCGTTGCTGCTTGGGCACCAGAAGGTGTTGGCGTTGCCGTACGAAAAGCGATTATTTAAACTTAATTAAGTAGTTAAAAGGAATAAACATGTCATTAACATCAAAACAACGTGCCTTCCTCAAATCGGAAGCACACACACTTAAACCTATTGTACAAATCGGGAAAAACGGTCTTAACGACCATATCAAAACTAGCGTTCGCAACGCCCTTGATGCCCGTGAATTGATCAAAGTAACCCTACTCCAAAACACTATGGAAGATATTCATGAGGTTGCTGAAATCTTGGAAGAAGAAATTGGCTGTGATACAGTTCTTAAGATTGGACGTATCTTGATTCTCTATAAAGAGTCAGCTAAAAAAGAAAATCGTAAGTTGTCACCAAAGGTCAAAGCTATCCAAAAATAGTTGCTGACTTTGCTTGGTGAAGGATAAACTAAGGTATAGGAACACTTTTGAAGCATCAGCTAGCCTTAAGTCAGTTGTATAATGCTTGAAAAAGAGGAGGCGTACATGGCACTGGATCTCGTAACCCCATTTACAAAGGTTCAACTAGAAGAAGAAATCAAAGATACTGGCCGTAAGCAGGTGGGAATTTTAGGTGGAAATTTCAATCCTGTTCACAATGCTCACTTGGTTGTTGCGGACCAGGTGCGTCAGCAGTTAGGTCTTGACGAAGTTCTTCTCATGCCTGAGTTTGAGCCACCTCATGTCGATAAAAAAGAGACTATTGATGAACAACATCGCCTTAATATGCTTATGTTGGCTATTAACGGTATCGAGGGTTTGGATATTGAAACCATCGAGTTGGACCGCAAGGGAATCAGTTATACTTATGACACCATGAAGCTTTTGACAGAGGCTAATCCTGATACGGATTATTACTTTATTATTGGAGCGGATATGGTCGAATACCTACCAAAATGGCATCGCATTGACGAACTTATTGAGATGGTGCAATTTGTGGGTGTTCAACGTCCTAAGTATAAGGCAGGAACGTCTTATCCCGTCATCTGGGTTGATGTTCCTTTGATGGATATCAGTTCAAGCGCTGTTCGTGATTATATCAAGAAAGATCGTACACCTAACTTTATGGTGCCTCAATCTGTACTCGCCTATATCAAGAAAGTAGGACTTTATAAATGACCTATGAAAAATACTTGGACTATTCTCGTCAAGCACTTCTTGAAAAAGTGCAACCCGTGATGAGTCCTAAACGCTTCAATCATGTTTTGGGTGTCGAGCGAGCTGCGATTCATCTTGCTGAAAAGAATGGCTACGATACTGAAAAAGCTGGTTTGGCTGGTCTTTTACACGACTATGCCAAAGAGCTTCCAGATCAAGAATTCTTGAATCTTATCGATAAGTACGAGCTTGACCCTGAATTGAAAAAATGGGGAAATAATGTCTGGCATGGCATGGTAGGGATTTATAAAATTCAAGAAGATTTGGGTTTGACAGATGCTGAGATTCTGCGTAGTATTGAGATCCATACCGTCGGAAGCCATGAAATGTCAACCCTAGATAAGATTGTCTATGTGGCTGATTATATTGAGCATAACCGTAATTTTCCTTTGGTAGAGGAAGCTAGACAAGTAGCAGAGCAATCCTTGGACAAGGCCGTTGCTTTTGAAACAGTCCATACGGTAGAACACTTGGCCCACCAAGCTCTACCGATTTTCCCACAAACCTTGGAAACCTATAACGCTTTTGTGCATTGCTTGAAAGATTAATAATTAATTACTGGAGAAATACTATTGACTAAAGAAGAATTACTTGAATTGGTTGTCAAAGCTGCTGATGAAAAGCGAGCTGAAGACATCGCTGCCCTTGATTTGTATGGCCTCACAAGCCTAACAGATTACTTTGTTATTTTGAGTGCCATGAACAGCCGTCAGTTGGAAGCTATTGCCGACAACATCCGTGAGAAAGTGAAAGCAGCTGGTGTGGACGCTAGTCACGTGGAAGGAGACAACAAGGGCGGATGGATTCTTTTGGATCTTAACGACGTCGTTGTTCACATCTTTACAGAAGACGAGCGTGCTCACTATAACCTTGAAAAACTCTGGCATGAAGCACCAATGGTGGATGTGTCAGCTTATTTGGCATAAAAATTGAACTCAGTTGGTGACAACTGGGTTTTGTTGGTTAAACTAAAGATTTAATAGGAAGAATGGAGCCTTGTGTTTGGTTGGTTTATTAACTGAACACGAGCTAAAAGCTAAGAGAAAAGATAAACTTCCTTTTATCTGACGATACGGCAGAAATTTTCCTATTTTCTCTGTGCTTTTGACGCTCTTTGTATCTTAGAAAGGATTTGAACCCGTCCTGTAATCGTCGGAAAATAGACAGCTCTATGTCAAATTATCAATATTAAAATTTATTATTTGGCGCAGTAGCTGATTGGACTCTTCATTCGCTTTTTAAGCTCGGAAGAGTACCTAATCAGCCTTGCGGGGGTGAGACAACGAACGATCTTTTTAAGAAAACTCGTTCTGTCTCACTCCCCCTAATTTTCATTCCGATTACGGACGGACTCATTATAGAATAGAAAGGATAGGGCCTCGTGTTTAGTTAATTTTTCAACTGAACACGAGCTAAAAGCTGTGAGAAAAAGATAAATTTTCTCTGTGCTTTTGACGCTCTTTGTATCTTAGAAAGGAATTGAACCCGTCCTGTAATCGTCGGAAAATAGACAGCTTTGTCTTGGAGATTCCTCCAAGTCCAAGCTCCTAATTTTCATTCCGATTACGGACGGACTTGGTATCATCATTATGGCTACTTATGAAACTTTTGCGGCGGTCTACGACGCTGTTATGGATGATAGTCTTTACGATTTGTGGACGGATTTCTCCCTCCGTCATTTGCCAAAGACTAAGGACAAAAAGAAATTGCTTGAATTGGCTTGTGGAACTGGGATTCAATCTGTACGTTTTTCTCAAGCTGGATTTGATGTCACTGGACTTGATTTGAGTGCTGATATGTTGAAGATTGCGGATAAGCGTGCGTCTTCTGCCAAACAGAAAATCGACTTTATTGAAGGCAACATGTTGGATTTATCGCAAGCTGGCAAGTATGATTTTGTGACCTGTTATTCGGACTCAATCTGCTATATGCAGGACGAAGTAGAGGTTGGGGATGTCTTCAAAGAGGTTTACAATGCACTGAATGAGGATGGCGTCTTTATCTTTGATGTGCACTCAACCTATCAAACGGATGAGGTTTTCCCTGGCTATTCCTACCATGAAAATGCTGAGGATTTCGCTATGCTCTGGGATACCTATGAGGATGCGGCTCCGCATTCTATTGTCCATGAATTAACTTTCTTTGTTCAAGAGGAAGATGGGAGCTTTAGCCGTCATGATGAGGTCCATGAGGAACGCACCTATGAGGTCTTGACTTATGACATTCTGCTGGAGCAGGCTGGCTTCAAATCCTTCAAACTTTACGCTGATTTCGAGGACAAGGAACCGACTGAAACTAGTGCACGTTGGTTCTTTGTGGCCCAAAAATAAGAGCCTATGACAGTTACAGGTATTATTGCTGAGTTCAATCCTTTTCATAACGGTCACAAGTATCTCTTTGATCAGGCTGAAGGCGTGAAAATCGTTGCCATGTCCGGGAATTTTGTCCAGCGAGGCGAGCCAGCTATTGTGGATAAGTGGACTAGGGCTCAGATGGCTTTGGAAAATGGGGCAGATCTTGTGGTTGAGTTGCCTTTCTTGACGGCAGTCCAGTCTGCCGATTATTTTGCTGCTGGGGCCGTCGATATCTTATCTCGACTGGGGATTGATAGTCTTACTTTTGGCACGGAAGAAGTCCTAGATTACCAGGCAATAGCAGATGTCTATGCTGAAAAGTCCGAGGAAATGAAAGCCTTTGTGGAAAGTTTGCCTAGTGATTTGTCTTATCCACAGAAGACGCAAAAAATGTGGGAAAAGTTTGCTGGTGTAGCCTTTGCTGGCAATACCCCCAACCATATCCTAGGATTAGCCTATGCCAAAGCTTGTGCTGGTAAGGGCACAGAGCTGAATCCTATCCAGAGACAAGGGGCTGGCTATCATTCCTCAAACAAGGAAGTATCTTTCGCCTCAGCAACCAGTCTTCGTCTCCATAAGCAAGATAGTGATTTTGTGGATAAGTTCATGCCCAATAGCAAACTTTTTCAGACTTCTCCACAGGTTTCTTGGGATAATTATTTCCAATTGCTGGTTTATCAGATTATTACAAACCCTGATTTGACCAGTGTTTTCCAGGTGAATGAAGAGATTGCCAGTCGTTTAAAAGCTGCTATTCATGAGGTTTCTTCTGTGGAGGAACTAGTGGATAAGGTAGCAACCAAACGCTATACAAAGGCTCGTGTACGTCGTATTTTGACCTATATCCTGGTCGGAGCTGTGGACAACCCTCTGCCTGAATCCATTCATGTGCTTGGATTTTCTCAAAAAGGGCAGTCTCATCTCAAATCTGTGAAAAAGTCTGTGGATGTAGTGGCTCGTATTGGAAGGGAGCCTTGGGATCTGCTTACACAACAAGCGGATCAGGTTTATCAATTAGGTAATGCCGAGCTTTCTCAACAAAACTGGGGACGCGTACCAATTAGAGTAAAATAGCTTTATAGAAGGTCTACCCCTGGTAGGCTTTTTTAATCTTTTTTCGAATAAATGTAATAGAAAGGATAAAGTTGTACAAGTTCCTGACAAGTTTATCCTTTTGGTATATAATAAAAGAAAAGAGGAAAATGAGGTATGCTAATGGAAGCAGTCGTCTATTCAACGTTTCGAAATCATTTGAAGGATTATATGAAAAAGGTTAATGATGAATTTGAACCTCTAGCTGTAGTCAATAAAAATCCTGGTGAAGATATTGTAGTGGTTTCAAAGAGTGAGTGGGATAGCATTCAAGAAACATTGCGGATTGTTCAAAATAAAGAACTTTCAGACAAGGTTTTAAGAGGAATGGCTCAGGTACGTGCTGGAGAGATTCAAGAACATGCACTAAAGGAGTAGAAAATGTTACTCACTTTCACTGAAGACGCATGGACAGATTACTGCTATTGGCAAAATCAGGATAGAAAGACACTTAAGCGAATTAATAAGCTCATTAAAGATATTCAACGGGATCCTTTTTCAGGTATTGGTAAGCCAGAACCCTTGAAGTATGACTTTCAAGGAGCTTGGTCCCGAAGAATTGATGCTGAAAATCGTTTAATTTATATGGTTGATGGTAAGAGCGTCGCCTTTCTATCTTTTAAAGATCATTATTAGGTCTACCTATGGTAGGCTTTTTTACTTTTTGTAAACTTTTCTCAAAAAGGTCAAACAAAACTATTGACCTTTACTGACTAATGGTGTATTATAATCTCATAAGGAATAGCTTCCTTATGAGATTGCAGGACTAGCCTAAATCCTTGTAAAAAGGTAATTATAGCTTGCCTGCAAAAATATTTACAATAAAGGTCAAAAAAAGTCAAAAAAGATATTGACTAATACTGACCAATATTGTACAATATAAACATAAGGAAATGAAATCCTTATGAAGGCTGTCAAAACAGTCCATATACCGATATGAAAAGATTGCAGCTTGTCTGCTTAAATTTTCATTAAAAAGGTCAGTAAAAGTCAAAACTAAATTCTTGACCCAAGCAGATGAAAGGTATATGATAAAGCTATAAGGAAAAAGGTTTCCTTAATCTACAAGTTTCTTTCTAAAAGAAGCTTGGAAGTTAGCTATTTTGAGAGATTCACAGAAAGAAGGTGGCTCTTATGCTAAATGATAATTTATTCAAGACTGTGAAAGTTCTCAGTCTTCTACCAAGAGCAAAACCTGAAATTATTAGAAGAGTAGTTGAGGCTACTAAAAATTTTTAGGGTTTTGGTCAGTAAAAGTCAAAATTTACACATGAACTAAAAAATAACACTTAAAAAATCACAAGAAAACACAGTATGAGGTAATTATATGAACAACAACTTTAATAATATGGATGATCTTTTCAATCAATTGATGGGTAACATGGGTGGTTACCGTTCAGAAAACCGTCGCTACATGATTAACGGTCGTGAAGTGACACCTGAAGAATTTGCGATTTACCGTCAAACAGGTCAATTGCCTGGTAATGAAGGTGAAGCAGTGAACCCAACTCAACAACAAGCCAAAGGACCTAAACAAGATGGTATCCTTGCTAAGCTTGGTCGTAACTTGACTGAAGAAGCTCGTGAAGGTAAATTGGATCCTGTTATTGGACGTAACAAAGAAATCCAAGAAGCTTGCGAAATCTTGGCTCGTCGTACCAAGAATAACCCAGTCCTTGTCGGGGATGCTGGTGTTGGTAAAACAGCTGTAGTTGAAGGTTTGGCACAAGCCATCGTTAATGGTGATGTCCCAGCTGCCATCAAGAATAAAGAAATCATTTCAATTGATATTTCTGGACTTGAAGCTGGTACTCAATACCGTGGTAGTTTTGAAGAAAACATTCAAAACTTGGTAAACGAAGTCAAAGAAGCTGGAAACATTATCCTCTTCTTCGATGAAATCCACCAAATTCTTGGTGCCGGAAGCACTGGCGATGGTCAAGGATCTAAAGGTCTTGCTGATATCTTGAAACCAGCCCTTTCACGTGGTGAATTGACAGTGATTGGTGCAACAACTCAAGATGAATACCGTAACACTATCTTGAAGAACGCTGCCCTAGCTCGTCGTTTCAACGAAGTTAAGGTCAATGCTCCTTCTGCTGAAGATACTTTCAAGATTCTCCAAGGTATCCGTGATCTTTATGAAAAACACCACAATGTCATCTTGCCAGATGATGTCTTGAAAGCAGCGGTTGATTTCTCAGTACAATACATTCCACAACGTAGCTTGCCAGATAAGGCTATTGACCTTGTGGACGTGACAGCAGCTCACTTGGCAGCACAACATCCAGTAACTGATGTCAATGCAGTTGAACGTGAAATCGAAGAAGAAAAAGCTAAACAAGAAGCCGCAGCCGCTAAAGAAGATTACGAAGCAGCCCTAAATGCTAAGGTTCGTATTGAAAAACTTGAAAAGAAAATTGCTAACCATGCAGAAGATCACAAGGTGACTGCGACTGTAAATGATGTGGCTGAATCTGTAGAACGTATGACTGGTATTCCAGTATCTCAAATGGGTGCAACTGATATCGAACGTTTGAAAGATATGGGTAACCGTTTGCAAACTAAGGTTATCGGTCAAGATAAGGCCGTTGAAGCAGTAGCGCGTGCCATCCGTCGTAACCGTGCAGGATTCGACGAAGGTAACCGCCCAATTGGTAGCTTCCTCTTTGTAGGACCAACTGGTGTTGGTAAAACTGAGTTGGCTAAACAATTGGCTCTTGATATGTTCGGTACCAAAGATGCTATCATCCGTTTGGACATGTCAGAATACAGTGACCGCACAGCCGTTTCTAAATTGATTGGTACAACAGCTGGTTATGTTGGTTATGATGATAATAGCAATACCTTGACAGAACGTGTTCGTCGTAACCCTTATTCAATCATCCTTCTTGATGAAATTGAAAAGGCAGACCCTCAAGTCATCACCCTTCTCCTCCAAGTTTTGGACGATGGTCGTTTGACTGATGGTCAAGGTAACACTGTAAACTTCAAGAACACTGTCATTATCGCAACTTCAAACGCTGGCTTTGGTTATGAAGCTAACTTGACAGAAGATGCGGAAAAACCAGAACTCTTGGATCGCTTGAAACCTTACTTCCGTCCAGAATTCTTGAACCGTTTCAATGCTGTGATTGAATTCTCACACTTGAGCAAGGAAAACCTTTCTAAGATTGTTGATTTGATGTTGGTAGATGTCAATAAGACCCTTTCTAAGAAAGAAATCGACTTGGCAGTTAGCGAAGCTGCTAAAGAATATATGACTGAAGAAGGCTACGATGAAGTCATGGGTGTTCGTCCACTCCGTCGTGTGGTTGAGCAACAGATCCGTGATAAAGTCACAGACTTCCACTTGGATAACCTTGATGCTAAACACCTAGAAGCTGATATGGAAGATGGTGTCTTGGTTATCAAAGAAAAAGATGCTAAATAAAAAGCATAGGACCTCCCAATCCGATTAATGAAGCAGAGATGTTAGTAGACATCTCTGTTTTTTTCTTTTTTATTTAAGGCTTTCCTTGGGTGCTACGGACGGAGGCGACTTCCTAACGGAATTTCATTCCTAAGATTTGAGCCTAAGTCTCAAATCTTCCGAGTGATAGAAGCAATAGTGCTTCTATCACCTTTCTCACAGCGGAAAGTCTTGTATATTTATTCTTAAATATAAAATGAGATAAAATTATTTAAATTATAATAATCTGATAAATAGTTAAAAATATATTCTATTTTCAAGAAAACGTTGACAACGTATATATATATATATAATGTTTACAGAAAATTAAATTTAGGTGAGATTATGGTATTCGTATTTTAAAGGAGATAAGATGATAAAGGTAGTTTTATGGATTTTAGCTATTTTAGTTCTTGCAGGAATAGCGATGTTGAACCCCCTAATTGCAGCTGGTATTGTAATTGCAGGATTGTTAATCCAGTTGTTTTTGAAGAAATGAGTTAATAGGGAAAAAGTATGAAAAAGATAATATATGGTATTTTAGCGATTTTATTAGTGATTGTCGTAGGATTCATTTTTCTTAGCGTATATGAAGGGAGTGGGTCATCTGATAATCAAAAACCAAAGACAGAAACCATAGTAAATGTAAAATCTTTGGAAAAGGTCAGTGAGTTAGTTTTACTCAATGCATCTATTCAAAAAATTAAGTCAATAGAAAATAATACAAAGTTATTTGGTAGTAATTTTGTAATACCTGGTTCAGAAAAGAAAGCACTCATTATTCTAAATTATACGGCAAAATTCGGTATTAAGAATGATGTAACCATTAAAGATAATGGTAATCATAATTATCAAGTTACATTACCTAAATTTGAAGTTATTGGTGTTGAATTAGATAAAAATAAACCTTATACACTCTACGATACTAGTGGAGGGATTCTTAGTTATTCGACTAAAGACATAGATACTGGTGAGGCTGTTTCAGAAGGTTTTTCAAATAAGGAACAACAAGATTTTATAAAGGACAATAAAAAATTATTAAAGGAGTCAGCTGAGAAGTATTACTCTACAATGATAAAATCCTTGGATCATGAAGCAACAGTAACAGTTCAAAGTAAAAAATAAATTTTAGGAGAAAATATTATGAAAAAGTTAATCACATTTGTTCTTTTGATGTTCGTTGGTATCGGATTAGTGGGGTGCCAAAATGATAGTAAAAAGTCAGAGGGAAATCCAAAGGTAAAACAATCAAAGGTTCATACTGCTAAATCAGAACCTTTCCAAAAACTTATTGATAGTTCTAAATCTACGGATGAAATTTATGCTACTGATGATATTACTGTAGGTGAAAAAGGTGATGTTAAGCCTGGAATCTATGATATTGAGGTTACAGGTGGTTCAGGAAATATTTTTGGTACAAGAAAATCTGAGGATGGACTATATATAAACTTTGTTGCAGGTGCAGTTGGTAATGATGCAAATTATGCTTCAAAGATTAGACTTATTTTATTTGATGGAGATACTTTACAATTACAAAACATTTCCAAAGTAAAATTCAATGCAGTAGCTAAGGAAGTTGAACCAAGTAATGAACTTGGTCAGGGAGAATTTATTGTAGGCAGAGATATTAAGGAAGGAACGTATAAATTAAGCACTAACGTTAATCTTGACCCACAACTTAATAATCTCGGTTGGAATGTTACTATTGAAGATTTGGATTCAAACACATCAAAGAGTCAAGAATACAATCCAGGAAATACAGATGTCGTTGTTAAATTAAAGAAAAATCAAGTCCTAAGTATTAATTATACTGGATATGATGAGTCAACAAAGGCTGATGACGCTAAATTGATTTTTACAGAATACAAGTAGTTGTCGATTTTTCATCAGTAAAAAAGGTAAGTAGCACAGGCTACTTACCTTTATTCTTTATCCTCACTTTGATATTTTTTCAAATGTTCTTGGATGATGTTGAGTCGAGGTTCTAGGTCTTTTTGGAAGACACGTGTTTTATAGCTGAGGTCTTGTTTGATGTCATCAAGCACAAGGTTTTGTTCCTTGATGATGTCAAGGTTGCGTTTGATTCTGTCCAGATCGTGAGAGATATTTTCTCGTGATTGGTTGAGGTCTAGGATTTCCTCTTTGATGTCTTCACGTCGTTTATAGGCGTAGTAGGCACCATAGGCAAGGGTTCCAAGAGCTAGAAAGCGTCCGAGTTTCATTCTGTTACCTCTTTAGCAATGCTGTCAGCAAGGTCGGCCAAGGCAGCGAAGTCTGGTTCGTGTTCGTCAAAGCCCATGTGGATACCATCGTCTGCACCGTAACGAGGAACGAGATGAATATGAGCGTGGAAGACGGTTTGTCCAGCAACTTCTTCGTTGTTGTTAAGGACATTCATTCCGATAGCTTTTGTTGCTTTTTGGACGGCACGGGCAATTTTAGGGACACGGCTAAAGACAGTCTCTGCGGTTTCAGCAGACATTTCTAAGATGTTGCGAACGTGTTCTTTAGGGATGACCAAGGTATGTCCTTTTGTAGCTTGTGAGATGTCGAGGAAGGCTAGAACCTTGTCATCCTCGTAGACTTTTGATGATGGGATTTCTCCAGATATAATTTTACAGAAAATACAATTATCCATAATAACGACCTTTCCATGAGTTTTTGTTATAATAGATTATATCATACCAAAGAGAGAAAAGATAATGCTTAAATTAGAAAAGGTGACGGGTGGCTATGCCAATATTCCCGTCCTAAAAGATGTCACTTTTGAGGTGGCTGATGGTGAATTAGTTGGCCTCATTGGTCTTAATGGTGCTGGGAAATCAACAACAATCAACGAGATTATTGGCCTTTTAACACCCTATGGGGGACAGATTGCTATTGATGGTTTAACCATACAGCAAGATACGGCTAGTTATCGTCAAAAGATTGGTTACATCCCTGAGACGCCAAGTTTGTATGAGGAATTGACGCTACGTGAACATTTGGAAACGGTGTTGATGGCCTATGGGCTTGATGTGACTGAGGGGATGGCACGTGCGGATAAATACCTCAAGCTCTTTCGCTTAGATGAAAAATTGGACTGGTTCCCGACTCGGTTTTCAAAGGGAATGAAGCAGAAGGTTATGATTATCTGTGCCTTTATTGTTGGTCCAAGTCTTCTCATTGTTGATGAGCCCTTCCTAGGTTTGGATCCCTTGGCAATTTCGGACTTGATTGAGCTTTTGGCTGAGGAAAAAGCGAATGGTAAGGCTATTCTCATGTCGACTCACGTTTTGGATTCGGCTGAGAAAATGTGCGATCGCTTTGTCATCTTGCATCACGGTCAAGTCTTGGCACAGGGAACGCTTGATGAACTTCGTCAGACCTTTGGTGACAGTAGTGCCAGTCTTAACGATATTTACATGCAGTTAACTAAGGGAGAATTGTCATGATAGCTGAGCTTTTTAAGGAGCGTAGCAAGCGATTCAATACCCGTTGTGCTAAGTATAGTCGCTACGTCTTTAATGACCACTTTATCTTGGTTTTTCTCTTTTTGTTGGGCTTCGTTTTGGTTCAGTATAGCCAGTTGCTCCGACATTTTCCAAAAAATCCATGGGCTATTGTCCTGGGCTTGCTTGTGCTGTGTCTCTTCCTTCCTTTCTGGGGGAACATTGCCACCTATTTAGAGCCTGCTGACAAGCACTATCTCTTGGTGAAGGAAGAAGAGGTACGAACCCATGTTAAGAAGGCAACAGGACGTGCTTTTAAATTTTGGGTGCTTATCCAGACCCTTATTTTTATCTTGGTCGTCCCACTCTTTTTAGCCTTGGGGCTTCCAGTTTGGGGAGTTGTCCTTGTAGCAGTGGCTATGGCTATTCTTAAGTATTTTATTTTCCAGAAAAAGGCTCAACCTTTTTATAAGCAATCTGGACTTAATTGGGCTGAGGTTATTGTGGCAGAAAATAAACGGCAACAATCAATTTTGAAGTTCTTCTCCCTCTTTACCAATGTTAAGGGGATTACGTCGAGTGTAAAACGCCGTGCTTATTTGGATGGTATTCTCAAACGTACAAAGAAGGACAAAAACCATACTTGGTACAATCTTTACCTAAGGGCTTTCTTACGCTCTGGAGATTACTTTGCTTTGAGTTGTCGTCTCTTTGCCTTATCTCTACTGGTTATCTTTTTAGTTCCTGAAAAATGGTTGGCTATGATACTTGTGGCTATTTTCGATTACCTCTTGCTCTTCCAACTGACAGCACTAAAATTCCACTTTGCGTATCAAAGAATGGCTAATCTTATGCCATTAGGTAAGGACATGCAGGTGGACAATCTGAAACGTTTGATTAGCCAAATCATCCTTGTGATGACGCTGATTCAGGCTGTTTGTATCTTGGATTTGAAGTTTAGCCTCATTTTAGTTGGAGTGATGCTTGTTTTGAGCCTTGTCTACCTACCAGCCAAGCTTAAGAAGATGATTGACTAACACCTATTAAATAAGTTAAAATAGAAGCAAAAGACTAAAGAAAAAGGAGATGCCTAGGTGACATCAACAGATAAAGATTTGAGCCTGACTCCTCTCAAAGGAAACAGTGGTAAGGCCTATATGGGGACCTACCCAAATGGAGATCGCGTCTTTGTGAAGATGAATACAACACCAATCTTGGCAGCTCTTGCCAAGGAACAGATTGCACCACAGCTCTTGTGGGCTAAGCGTCTGGGAAATGGTGATATGATGAGTGCACAGGAATGGCTTGATGGTCGCATCTTGACCAAACATGACATGAATAGCAAACAGATTATCCAAATTCTTGGTAATTTGCACCGTTCAAAACACTTGGTAAATCAGCTCTTGCAGTTGGATTATCACATTGAAAATCCCTTTGACCTTCTACACGAATGGGAGGAAAACGCTGCCTATCAATTACGTGAGAATGGTTATCTTCAAGATGTCGTTAGAGATTTGAAACGTCATCTTCCAGAATTTCGTGCAGATATTGCGACAATTGTCCACGGGGATGCCCGTCATAGTAACTTTGTTATTACAACCTCAGGATTGATTTATTTGGTTGATTGGGATTCTGTACGTTTGACAGACCGTATGTATGATGTCGCACAGATTCTTAGCCATTACATTCCTTTGGCACATTGGCCTCAGTGGTTGTCATATTATGGCTATAAGAATAATGACCTTGTGATGGACAAAATTTATTGGTATGGGCAATTCTCATACTTAACACAAATTTCAAAATTCTTTGATAACCGTGATATGGAACACGCCAACCGAGAAATTTATGAATTGCGTAAGTTCAGAGAAACCCTGCACAGGTATTAGAAAGTAAACATGCGAGTTAGAAAACGTAAGGGTGCAGAGGAACACCTAGCGAATCATCCTCAATACGTTATCCTTGAGCCGGAGGCTGCTAAAGGTAAGTGGCACGAGCTTTTTGGTAATGACAATCCTATCCATATTGAGGTGGGATCTGGTAAGGGAGCCTTTATCACTGGAATGGCCCAACAAAACCCTGATATCAACTACATTGGTATTGATATCCAGTTATCTGTCTTGAGTTATGCTCTGGATAAGGTCTTGGACTCAGGTGCTGAAAATGTTAAGCTTTTGCGAGTGGATGGCTCAGCCTTGACTAATTATTTTGCGGACGGTGAAGTGGACATGATGTATCTGAATTTTTCAGATCCATGGCCTAAAAGTCGTCACGAGAAACGCCGTTTGACTTACAAGACTTTCCTAGATACTTATAAACAAATCCTGCCAGAAAACGGAGAAATTCACTTTAAGACCGATAACCGTGGACTTTTCGAGTATAGTTTGACTAGCTTTTCACAGTATGGAATGGTTCTCAATAAAGTTTGGTTGGACCTTCATGCTAGTGATTACGAGGGTAACGTTATGACTGAGTACGAGCGTAAATTCTCAGAAAAAGGTCAAGTCATCTATCGAGTAGAGGCTCAGTTTAAAGACTAATTCTTTGGTAAATAGGATGAAAAAATAGCGATTAGCCACAAATAGGCTAATCGTTTAATATGGAGAGGTCGCATAGAGGCCGAGTGCGCACGCTTGGAAAGCGTGTAGTCCTTAACGGGGCTCGGGGGTTCGAATCCCCTCCTCTCCTTTTTGGAAATAGAGAAAATGTCCCTTCTGAATTGAAAGGGACATTTTTAGGTATAGTCATCAAAAGAATATGTAATCTTTTAGTCCCAAGGGCTCTGAATACCTGCTACCCAACCGGTACAGAGGGCGCTAGTAATGTTAAAGCCACCAGTATGGGCATTGATGTCAAGGACCTCTCCTGCAAAGTGTAGGTGAGGGACTTTTTTACTTTCGAGGGTTTTGGGATTGATTTCCTTAAGGTCAACGCCACCTTTGGTTACGAAAGATTTGGCAAGTGACATTTTACCCGTGATCGGGATTTCCATGTCCTTAAGCTGACTGATAAGATTTTCCAAGTCTTTGGGATGTAGCTGTTTGACCTTATTATCGGTCATATCTTTTGCTAGGAATTCAGCGACACGCTCAGGTACAAGGGCTTTGAGGGAGTTTTTAACTGATTTCTCGCGATTTTCTTCAAAGTAGATCTTGAGATTTTCTTGGTTTTGGTTGGGAAGAAAGTCCAGATGTGCTATCTCACCACCCATAACAAAGCTAGAAAGGCGAAGGGCAGCTGGTCCAGATAGGCCAAAGTGGGTGAAGAGCAGGTCATGGGTAATCTTGTGCTTGCCATAGGACAGAGTGACATCGTCAAGAGAAATTCCCTGTAAAGCCTTGTGTGGAAAGTCGGTTAGAAGTGGACTTTCTGCAGCTTCAAGGTCAGTAACATGGAGTTTGAAATGACGGGCAATATCATGTCCAAAACCAGTCGAACCTGTTGATGGGTAGGATTTTCCACCAGTTGTGACGATGAGTTTGTCACTGGTAAAAATATGGTCTGAAGATTTAACTTGGAATTGCTCATCGACCTTTTTGACGGAGACAACTTCTGTATTGGTGAGGATAGTAGCACCTAGTTCCTGAATTTTATCCTCCAGAGCCTGGATAATGGTCCTTGATTTGTTTGTCTTAGGGAAGACACGTCCGTGATCCTCGACCTTGAGTTTGACACCATTGTCCTCGAAAAAAGCAATGATGTCATGGTTATCAAATTGGGAAAAGACGCTATAGAGGAAACGCCCATTACCTGGAATACCTGCTAGGAGGTCGTCAAGACTTCCATTGTTAGTGACATTGCAACGTCCGCCTCCGGTTCCAGCAAGTTTCTTGCCAAGTCTTTTATTTTTTTCAATCAGAAGGGTTTGTTGGCCATAAAAGGCTGAGGCAATGGTCGCCATCATGCCAGCAGGTCCACCCCCGATAACGATAGTATCAAAATGTTTCATGCCTTTATTTTAGCATAATTTAAAGTGGGAGAATAGTTGTCAAAGGACCAGTATTTTTAGGTAAATTATGTTAGAATAGAAATAGACATTTTGATTAAAATGATTACTAACTAAGGAGGGAATATCGTGTCTGAAAATCACATGAAACACCGTTCATCTGTCTACGATAGTATGGTTAAATCACCTAACCGTGCCATGCTTCGTGCGACAGGAATGACGGATGAAAGTTTTGAAAAGCCAATTGTTGGGGTTATCTCAACTTGGGCGGAAAATACACCATGTAATATCCACTTGCACGGTTTTGGACAAATCGCAAAAGAAGGCGTGAAAGATGCAGGTGCTTGGCCTGTTCAATTTGGGACCATTACTGTTGCCGACGGGATTGCTATGGGAACACCAGGGATGCGTTTCTCTTTGACGTCTCGTGATATTATTGCTGACTCTATCGAAGCAGCTATGGGTGGTCACAATGTTGATGCCTTTGTAGCTATCGGTGGTTGTGATAAGAATATGCCTGGTTCTATGATTGCTATCGCTAACATGGATATTCCAGCGATTTTTGCCTACGGTGGTACCATTGCACCGGGTAACCTTAACGGTAAGGATATCGACTTGGTTTCTGTTTTCGAAGGTATCGGTAAATGGAACCACGGTGATATGACAGCCGAAGAGGTTAAGGATCTTGAATGTAATGCCTGCCCTGGCCCTGGTGGTTGTGGTGGTATGTATACCGCCAATACAATGGCAACAGCAATCGAAGTAATGGGGATGAGTCTTCCAGGATCATCATCTCACCCTGCTGAATCAGCTGAGAAGAAAGCAGATATCGAAGAAGCTGGTCGTGCGGTTGTTAAGATGCTTGAACTTGGTCTTAAACCATCAGATATCTTGACACGTGAAGCCTTTGAAGATGCTATCACTGTAACAATGGCGCTTGGTGGTTCAACAAATGCCACTCTTCACTTGCTCGCTATTGCTCACGCAGCTAACGTTGATTTGACACTTGAAGATTTCAATGATTTCCAAGAGCGCGTGCCTCACTTGGCGGACTTGAAACCTTCAGGTCAATACGTCTTCCAAGACCTTTACAACGTTGGTGGTGTTCCAGCTGTTATGAAGTACTTGTTGAAGAATGGCTTCCTTCACGGAGACCGTATCACATGTACTGGTAAGACTGTTGCGGAAAACTTGGAAGCCTTCGACGATTTGACACCAGGTCAAAAAGTTATCATGCCGCTTGAACATCCTAAACGTGCCGATGGTCCGTTGATTATCTTGAAAGGTAACTTGGCTCCAGAAGGTGCGGTTGCCAAAGTATCAGGAGTTAAAGTTCGTAATATCACAGGTCCTGCTAAGGTCTTTGACTCAGAAGAAGATGCTATCGAAGCAGTTCTTTCTGACGAAATCGTTGACGGAGACGTTGTTGTTGTTCGTTTCGTAGGTCCTAAGGGTGGTCCTGGTATGCCAGAAATGTTGTCCTTGTCATCAATGATTGTTGGTAAGGGTCAAGGGGACAAGGTTGCCCTTTTGACAGATGGACGTTTCTCAGGTGGTACTTACGGCCTTGTTGTTGGTCACATTGCACCTGAAGCTCAGGTTGGTGGTCCAATTGCCTACCTTCACACAGGGGACATGGTTACAGTTGACCAAGATACCAAAGAAATCACTATGCACGTTTCAGACGAAGAGTTGGCAAAACGTAAAGCTGAAACTGAGTTGCCACCACTTTATAGTCGTGGTGTCCTCGGTAAATACGCTCACATCGTTTCTTCAGCCTCACGTGGTGCTGTTACCGACTTCTGGAACATGGATAAATCAGGTAAAGCCTAATTTACTGACATAAAAGAAATCACACCGGATATATGTGCGGTGTGATTTTTTGAGTTATGAAGCCAAAGCTAGTCACCGAAAGCATTTTGATTTGGATCAGTTGGTCACTCTCAGTAAAAATAGAGCAAAAAACCGGTTGGAACTATCCAACCAGTTTTAATATTATTTTCCACCTCGAGGCGAAATACCAAGGGCAATGCGACCATATCGACTGATACGGGTCATCTTCCAGACAGGCGAGTAGGTAGTCTCGACCTTGACAGACTTGATACCATCAATTGATTTGAGTTTTTCAGCAATTTCGTAAGGCATCGTCTCTTCGCAACCGCAGCCAGTATCTGTAAAAGTCATGAGAAAGTAGCAGTGGCCAGTTTCATCAAGGGTGATTTCATAGATTAAGCCAAGGTTATAGATGTCTAGCTCGATCTCAGGATCAAACACGGTGGTCATTTGTTCAACGATAGGTTCTAAATAAGGTTGGACTAGATCGTTGACTTTGATATCATCACGGAAGTTTTTCATAGGACCTTTTCTTTCTATTTTACTTTTGTTTATTATGTCATACTTTAGGGCTTTTTTCAATCTGGTTTAGTCATAATAGTTTGTAATGGGAATACGCCGTAACATCAAAAAATCCCCAACAAACCCATCGTTGGAGATAATGTGACTTGTGCTTTTGTATCAAGCAAATTCTTCGCAACGATAGTTGCAAGAGCACTACAGACAATTGGAGAGAGAATAAAAATCCAAAGTCTTGCGAAATAGGACTCCACCATTCCTAGATACAACAGATCTGGTACTAATAAAGATAAGCCTTTAAGTACTGATTGTTTAAGCAAAAATCCTTCAAAATACATTTATACCCGAGCAATAGTCTATCAAAATACTTTTGGCCTATCAAGCAAAATGCTCAGGAATTTAGGGTTAACATAATGGCTCTGAAAACCCATATTAGGGACGGGGAATTGTCTTGTCAAATTGACAGAAAGGTGTGATTATGATATTCTCATAGTAAGACATTTCAAGAGAAAATGAGGCTATTATGAGTATTGAAAAGACCGTCAGCGAGATTGCTGAAATCCTTGGCGTTAGTCGTCAAGCAGTCAATAATCGTGTCAAACAACTTCCAGAAGAAGATACTGAAAAAAATGCAAAAGGGGTTACTGTCGTTAAGCGTAGTGGCTTGATTAAGTTGGAGGAAATCTACAAGAAGACTATCTTTGACGATGAGCCTATCGATGAAGAAACTAAGCAACGTGAGTTGTTAGAGATTCTTGTAGACGAGAAAAACTCTGAGATTGCCCGTCTCTATGCCCAGTTGAAGGCTAAGGACGAGCAGTTGTCTAACATGGATGACCAATTGCGTGTTAAAGACGTTCAAATTGCCGAAAAGGACAAGCAAATTGATCAACAGCAGCAATTGACCTTGACTGCTATGAAGGACAAGGAAGAGCTTAAACTGGAACTTGATGAGGCTAAGGTTGAGGTTGACGAAGCCAAGGCCCAAGTGGAAGAAATCCAGACCAAACAAGAAGAAGCTTCTAAAAAAGGGTTCTTTGGACGACTATTTGGAAAATAAAAAAGAAGCTGGGACTCAGTCTCAGCTTTAACTATTGTAGGAGATAAAGATGGAAAATGTAGAAACTTATATTGCCTTTGATTTGGAATTCAACACGGTGGATGGCGTTAGCCATATCATCCAGGTGTCAGCTGTTAAGATGGACCGGCATGAGGAAGTGGGCCAGTTTGACTCTTTCGTCTATTCGGATGTTCCTTTGCAGTCCTTTATCAATGGTTTGACGGGGATTACAGCTGATAAGATTGCCAAGGCACCGAAGTTAGAGTCCGTTCTAGCGGATTTTAAGGCATTTGTTGGTGATACACCACTTATCGGTTACAATGCTCTTAAGTCGGATTTACCCATTCTAGCTGAAAATGGTTTAGACTTGGAAGAGAAATATGTTTTAGATGTTTTCGATGAGGCCTTTGACCGTCGTGCTTCGGATTTGAATGGTATTGTCAACCTCAAACTAACCAGTGTGGCAGATTTCTTTGGAATCAAGGGACACGGTCATAACAGCTTGGAGGATGCTCGGATGACCGCACAGATTTACGAGAAGTTTCTTGAATTAGATGAGAATGCCAAGCTTCTGGAACAACAGGAAGAAGTCAGTAACAATCCTTTTGCGACTTTAGGTTTGGGCGGCCTTTTCGACTAAAACTTTACAGGGGCTGTAAAGGCTGTAAAGAGTGATGGCTAATTTTTTCTGTAAGAAAAGAAAATCCTCTAGGGTTATGGCTTGTATATTACCTTGCGTTATAAGGTAGAATATAGGTATCAAAGGTGGTGAAGGCCCTTCTTTGATGGAAAATCTTAAAAGGAGGTGACTGAGATGTCGCAGTTTTCAACAGGAGAGTTGGCTAAGGCAGCAGATGTGTCTGTTAGGACTGTCCAGTATTATGATCAACGTGGTATTTTGACGCCATCTGAAGTCACAGAAGGTGGTCGGAGAATCTACCACGACTCAGATTTGGAACGCCTGCAAGTCATTTGTTTCTTAAGAGATTTGGATTTCTCAATTAATCAAATCAAAAAACTCTTGCAAGAGGAGAATAGGGAACAGGTTTTAGAGCTTTTGTTGACAGATCAAATCGAGAGCTTGGAAAAGTCTTCAGAGGAAATAGAGGTCAAACTAAAACGTGCCCGTCACTTGCAAAAAGCAACTGCTAAGTGGCGTCAACTTTCACTAGAAGATTTGTCAGACATTTCACGTCTTATGGAAAATCAAAAATCATGGCGTCATTTGCAATGGAAACTATGGGGGAGTTGCGTTTTAATCTTCCTTCTTTATCTGATGAGCCTACTGGTTGTCATTTATTATTTTAAGGATCCCAGAGGTATCTTTATTGTCTGTCCTGCTTCTATTATAGTAATGAATTTAGTGGTGTCTCACTATAGAAAGCAGTTTGAATACCTCTGTCCTAATTGTCATAGGACCTTTGATCCAAGTTTTAAAGAGTTTGCCATTTCTGGACATACACCTAGGACTCGTAAGTTGACTTGCCCTCATTGTCATGTTAAGACCTACTGTTTGGAGTTGGCTAAGACTAAAACGAAATAAATTTATCGAATATAAAAAAACGCTTGAGAATGACTTCTCAGGCGTTTTTAGCTTATTCAACTGAACTTAGAGCTTCGAGCATATTAAGCTTGGCTAGGCGGTTATTAACAACGAAGCCGAGGATAATAAGGATTAAGACAATGAGAACAGCTGGTAAAAGGTAGGTAGCAAGTCCAATAGATGGATCAAACATGATACGATCTGGTGGGATAATGCTTACCATATATTGGTGAAGTGCCTGTCCAAGACCAAATCCGACGAAGATACCGATAATAGATAGATAAATGGTTTCACGATAGATGTAGAGGGATACTTCATTATT
Organism: Streptococcus sp. SV2; assembly: GCF_030440175.1. Classification (NCBI taxonomy): domain Bacteria; kingdom Bacillati; phylum Bacillota; class Bacilli; order Lactobacillales; family Streptococcaceae; genus Streptococcus; species Streptococcus sp. SV2. The sequence goes on along the minus strand of NZ_JAQFJQ010000001.1, from coordinate 226,205 downwards.
GTAGAAACCAAGAACCTTAACGGTTGAGAGCTCGTGGATACGTTCAGAGACATTGATGTTGGTCAGATTGTAAAGTACAACCACAGCAAGAAGAATGGAAACGGTAATCAAGATACCAATAACTTGCGTTAAGGAATTGACCATGGTGCTGATTTGCAACTTGAGGTTGTTGTTTTGAACAACGCCGTAAACATTTGGCAAGTTGATGAATTTAGCTGCCATGTTCTCCACATTTTGCTTGGTAGGCTCAGCCAGACTGACGAGATTGGCATTATTCACCGAAGGTGTACCAAAGGCTTTTTGATAGTAGCTAGCATTCATAAAGAGGAAATGTCCCATGTACATTTCTGTGATACCAGCAATTTTAATCTTGACGGATTCTTCCTGACTGTTTTGCACAGTGATGGTATCGCCAACCTTGAGGTTGAGGAGTTTGGCCATTTTTTCAGAGATAATAGCTCCATCATTAGATAATTTAAGCGTTTTGTTATGTGCTCGGTCTCTCAAGCTAACGTAACTATTAATGATTTTCTCATCATGATCATTAAAGACAATCGTCGAGATTTCTTGGGTATCCTTATTGTTACCAGCAATTTTTTGTAAGGTTTCAAAATGAATATTCAAGTATTCTTTGACGTCTTTGCTATCAAGGAGCTTTGTGAGTTGCTTATCAAAGGCACTTGATGTATTCGGTTGTTTGGCGACAATCATATCATAGTGAATGATGTCTTCAAACTGTTGCTGGTTAAGATTAGATACGGAAGAACGAATTCCTAAACCTGCGAAGAGCAGAGCAATAGAGCCTGCGACTCCAAAGAGAGTCATAAACATCCGTTGTTTATAGCGGAAAATATTACGCATGGTAACTTTTTCTTTGAAACTAAGACGTCTCCAAAGAGGTGTAATGCGCTCTAGGACAATCTTAGCTCCTGCACGAGGTGGCTTTGGAAGAAGCAGTTGAGAAGGTTTTTCCCAGAGTTCTTTCTTAGCAACCGCATAGGCAGGAAGTACAGCGGATAGGAGCCCTAAAAGAAAGGCGATTAGGGTAAGCCCTAAGTAGAAGTGCAACTCAAAAGCAGGCAGTTGCAAATCGTTCTTATAAGTGTTGTGAATGAGTATTGGAAGTAGAGTATGTCCTGTAATAACCCCTGCAGCTGTGCCAGCAATACTAGTAATTAATCCATAGATGACGAATTTGTGGATAATACGTGAATTGTTATACCCCAGTGCATTAAGGATACCGGCTTTTCCTCGTTCTTCTTCAACAAAGCGTCCCATGGTTACAAAGGTAACTAAGGCTGCCATAAAGTAGAGGGCTATAGGGAAGATGTTGCTGACATCGTGGATGATGTTGATGTTACTCTCGTAAGCAACATACCCATCTGAACCCGGAATTTCTCGACGAGAGTAGAACTTGTAGCTAGGGGCTGGCATATTGTCCAGCATTGCTTGACTTTCTTCGAGTTCTTTTTGCTTAGCTTCAATCTTCGTAGTAGCCTCTTTTACACTTGCTGCCTCAGCAGCGTTGGTTGTTGTCATCTGCTGAGTCTGGGTGCGTGCTGCTTCAAGCTCTTGTTTTCCTTGCGTAATTTGAGATTGAGCTTGGGACTTGATTTCAGTTAAGCGTTTCTCAGGCTCGTCTTTAAAAAGGTCCTTGAGTTCAGCTTTTCTTTCTGAAATCTTATCCGCATATTTCTTACTAAAAGGACTCACATTTGCCAAATCCTGGTAACGGATCCGAGCAATCATGTAGCTATTAGCGTTGAAATCTGTCTTCGGCACAACGGCATAGCCGTCTAGTTTTCCGGTACCTGCACTGGCATTACCAAGACGATTCTTGGAGAGGAGTTCAGAGGAATTGACAAAACCAGTAATGGTATATGTTTGTTCCTTTAACTGTTTTTGCCCAGAGCTATCTACTGGCTCAGAAAAATTAATCTTATCTCCTACACTGTATTCTTCTTTATAGGTTGAAGAAAGAGCAATCTCCCCATCCTTATTAGGAAGCTTCCCCTCAACAAGGTCATAGGTAGAGATTTTTTTAGGTTTTGAGAAGATACGAAATGTCGTATTTGTGCCCTTGATAACAGCATCTTTGAAATAACCATACTCAATGTCAACATTCTTCTTTTTGACTGTATTAAGAAGGTCTTGATCGGTTTTGTTAATACCGTAAGTACTGATTAAGCTCAAGTCAGCTGTTTGATGGGCCTTGAAGAAGTGTTCTCCTGTTGTTTTCATATTAGGAGAAGTGACCTTGAGACCAATCAAAGCAAAGGATCCGAGTGCCATAAGCAAGGAAATAGAGAGCATACGCCCTTTAGAAGCTACAAAGGTTCGCCAAACATCTTTCCAATAAGTTGTTTTTTTCATGACGGTGCTCCTTTCTAGTACTCCAAGTCCTCGATTTTTTGTGGGTTGGGATTAATTTCCACACTCTTAATCTTGGCATCGTGCATTTGAATCACACGATCAGCAATTGGAGCTAGAGAAGCATTGTGGGTAACAATAATAACAGTTGTTCCCTGTTTGCGCGCCATGTCTTGAAGGAGGGTCAGGATTTGTTTCCCTGTTTGATAATCCAGAGCCCCCGTCGGTTCATCACAAAGAAGAATCTTTGGATTTTTGGCAACGGCACGTGCAATAGCGACACGTTGTTGTTCCCCACCAGATAGTTGTGATGGGAAGTTGTCCAAGCGGTCCCCTAAACCGACTTCGACAAGTGTTTGTGAGGCATCTTTAGCGTTTGGAACGATTTCAGATGCTAACTCAACGTTCTCCCTGGCCGTAAGGTTTGAAACTAAGTTGTAAAATTGAAATACAAAACCAACGTCCTCACGACGATAAGTCGTAAGTTCCCTAGCTGAGTATTCAGAGATATCCTTACCATCAATAATGACGCGGCCTTCGTCATTGGTGTCCATACCACCTAAGATGTTAAGAACGGTTGATTTCCCTGCACCGGAGGCACCGAGAACGACGACAAGCTCCCCTTTTTCAATTTCAAAGCTTACGTCATTATTTGCGATAATTTCCAGATCACCGGTTTTATAGCGTTTATAGCTATGCTTCATTTGAATATAAGCCATGAATTTCCCTTTCATATGAAATAATGATGCTGTTAATTACCTATCTTTCCTTATCTCATTGTAACGGATTTTCCTTGAAATATCTAGCGTTTATGCTAAAAAAATATTAAAACATGGCAAGTTTTTCTTACATGTGATAGAGATGTGTGTGAAGCGTTTACATATGAGAAAATAGTTTAGTAAATGAGCTTTTTGTGAGTCTCCGATTTGGTCATTTGGTTATAAAGTTAGGCTATTTTTAGTGTTTTACCAAGTGTTTTCTCCAATTTTAACAGTTGTTTGTCGTAATAGAGGAGTTAAGGTCGGTGTATTTAGCACGTTAGAGCTGATAAGATACAAATGTTATGGAATGAGTAGTATATGAGAGAGTTGATCCTTAGCATCATCTTTAGTAGTTTCCTTTGTTTTCATTAAATAAAGGAAACTACTAAAGATAACTATAAATAAACTTTAGATGTAAACTATATGAGATTTTCTGAAGGAACAGTATTTATTAAATCTACTAAGACCTTTTAAAACAGAGTTTCAGAGGTGTATATTACTAATCTTTTTATAATCATTTGTTTAATTAATAGAAGGTTAGCTTTTTCTTTTAGGGCTATCTTTTTATAGTTGCTTTGGAAGTGTTTGGACACTATGAAGGTATCCGATAGACGTTTGGTGCAAAGTAGCTCCTTTATTGGCACTTTAGCCAACAAATCTTTGGTTTACTGAGCATTGCTTAAAGAATTTACCATTTGTCTAGGCTTAAAAGCTTAATCTGATAATAGATTTTCATCAATTTTAGGACATGAATTTTTTATTTATTTAAAATGCTTAAAAATTAAGGAATCGCTTGAAACGAAAGCTTTTGAGTGTTAAGATAGATAGCATAATGAAGGTTTATAAGATGACCTTCGTTTGATCAACAGCAGCATCTAGGACTCATGTTAGTTAATCGAAGCTAACAAAAACATAGTGAGGGAGTTATGATTAAGAAAAAAGATAATAGTCTATTTCGTAAACTAATGATTGGCTTGGTCTCGACTTTAGGGATTTTTGTTCTATTCATGGGTACCAGTATCGCATCGGCTGATGCAAAAGGGGCCTCTCAGGTTAATTCGGACACCAATCAGACTAAGACGAAACTGCTTAGTGATGAGGCAGAAAGCAAACATGAAGCTTCTACTCAAGATAGCAAGGGTCAGGAGTCTCCTAGTCAACCAGAACAAGATAAGGAAGCTGATAAGCCATCTAGTGAGGAAGCACCTGACTATATTGTTATTACAGAAGTAGTGGATTCATCAGAGCAAAAGCAGGATGAAAATCAAGTTGTTGAAGGAGCAGCTCAATCTAGCGACTCAAACTTATTGGATGAGATTTTGGCTCAGACGAGTGAAGTTGGTGAATATAAAATTTATGTGAAGAATGATGATGAGCTATTAATCTCTGGACCTGTGCCTTCAAAAACGGTGAATGATGATGTGAATTATCCTACTTTGGAGAGCTCATTAGATTCAGCTAGCATTTATTTAGGTCAAAAGAATCGTTCTAAAGAAGCAAACGAAGAAGATGCTCAGTCAGGCCTTGGTCTGGTTGAGGAGTAACAGTTTTAATTAATGACGACAAAAAGACTTGGACGTGATTTGTCCAAGCCTTTTGTTTTATGATTGATTTGCGAAATGAGTGCATAGAAAAAGGAACCGCTAGATTCCTTTTTATTTTTTAGAATGGCAATTTACCTGCAAAGGCACCCATTGATTTTTTAGCCGCTTCGTCAATTTGTCCGAGAGCATCGTTGAGTGCTTGAACAGTCATATCTTGAAGTGTTTCCACATCATCAGGATCCACAACAGCATCAGCAAAAGTGATGTTAACCACTTTTTTGTCACCAGTTAATTCAGCAACGACCAAGTCTTGTGCTGATTTTCCAGTGAAAGTTGTAGCAGCCAACTCAGCTTGACTTTTTTCCATTTGTTTCTGAAGCTTTTGTGCTTGCTTCATCATGTTTTGCATGTTCATCATAATATTTTCTAGAATCCTTTCATACCAAGGGTTTAGCCCCTGTTTGTTAAAATTTGATGCCTTAATTTGCCTAATAGAAGAGGCAGTCAAAACCTCAACTATTATACCATGTTTGGCTTGATTGACAAAGTAAGGAGGCATACTGAAGAGAATCTGGCATTATAGGTGCACTCAGTCTGTTTAGAACAAAGTTATCAAGAGGTTTTAGCAAAAAACTATTGGACCAATTACAAAAGAAAGAAATTTTTAAATTGTAAGACTTGTGATAAATAATGTACAATGGTTTATTGTCAATCCAGTCAACATTTGATTGGAGATAGAAAAAGAAAGAGAAGACAGGAATGCAAAAAAGAAATATTTTAGGGCTCTTTGTAGGACTATTTATAGGGTTGGTTACAGTCTTAGGAATGAGCCTATTTATCTTTATTAATTTAAAATACCACTCTGTTTATTATGCTCAGCACATCCCTCATAAGGAGGGGACAGAACCGGACATCATTATGCTGATGGAGGATAATGGCTGGATTTATACACCGGAATTAGATGGTATTAGCTATGATGAGGACGGGACGTATGCTATAACTAGAGAAAAAGGAACAGAATCGTCTGTATTAGGTTTTTCAGATGGTACTCTAGTCTTTTACCCGGACTCAGGTGAAAGTTATATTTTTAATCGTAATTTTTCTCTCCAACATGCTTTTGATGAACATTATCATAAGATTAAGTATAATCAACGAAAAGTCCTAAAAGAAATTAGAGAGACCGTTTAACCTGTGATTGATGCTCAACCAAAACCATTAATCAATCTTCAGTGGTTGTTTAATTTACTTTATCAAAGTAGGTTTAACTAGAGAGTAAGATAGCATATTTATCTCAACTTGATTTAAAAGATGTTTAAAGCTCTCTCCTTGTTTTCTCGGTTCATAGATAAGAACTTTATCCTCATAAGTCATTTTCATAATAAAAACACCCTAAAGTTAGATTTCATTTGTCTAACTTTGGGGTATTTTTATTGTGAGCGTCTTTCTTTTGAGTTGATTCGAACTGAACCCTTATTTACCTCAGTAAAAATAAAGAATAAAATATCTCTTGGCCAGGACCGTTGGTCATGGTAGTGTAAAATAAGTTGTGTAAACACAAAAAGGACTAAATCCTTTATAGTATAGTTACGAAACATTACTAGACAGCAAATTATAAACGAAAACGACGCTTTGCAGTTTGCAAAGTGTTTTTTTTATGGTTATAGAATAGGTGCTAATTCTTCCGAAATAAAGTAGTAGAATTGAAAATTATAAGGGTGTGGGACTAGGATGTTTTACTTAAATCTTACTTTTGATAGTCAGTTCCTATTAATCTGGTGACATTTTTCATTTGAGGAAGATGAGTGAAAAATGTCTGTATATAGTATAATGATTTTAGAAGAGTTCGAGTTATGGAATGGGGAACCTTGAAAAATAAATTAATGCAGTGGGAGGCAACAGTGACATGAAGTCGAAAAGATATATAATTATTGGAATAGTTGCCATTGTAAATTTAATTTTCTTTATTGTGTTGACTTCTTGTGGAAAAGGACATCAGTGGAATAATAATGTCGTATAAGGATTTAAAGCGCTTGGTCTTAAAGGTAATGTAAAAGTAATTAGAACATATAAAGAAATTGAAGCGTTTTACGGTACGGTTGTTGAAGGTGGAGTCGGTCACTTTGAAGAAGATAAAATGAACTAAAAACAAAAAATACACCTAAATGAAATTTGGTATAAAAAAGTATCTATATTTGCGTAGTCACTTAAAAGGTATTTCCAATCGTGATAGTAATCAGGGGATCAATACAATAAATGGAATGATAGAAATGGAGGATGGACTTTGCTAAAAAAACTACTAAGGGTATCCTTAATACCTTTATTACTAATGCTTTTGTTAATAACTATATTTAAATCAATCCATAACAGCAATAAGACTTATGATAGGGAATTCATAACTTCATTGGCAACAGGATTAGATGAACGTTGGAAAGTTACTGACCAAAAGGATGATGATGAAAAGGAAATTGAAGACTATAAATCCTATATAGATTATGAATTAATTGAAATTGAACAGTATAAAAATAGGAAGTTTAAAAATCCTAAGTTAAAGAGATTAGCTAATAAATATATTAACGTTCAAAAGAATGAAAGAAAATCTATAGAAAATCAAAATTTTGTGGATAGTACTTTTGTAAGTGAATGGAATAAATACCAAAGGAAACGTTATGAATTGCTTCTAGATATTAACTCAATAGTCGGAATTCCTGTTCAAGATAAAAATAGCCTAGATAGCATATTGAGATCTGGTAAAGCTGTGAAAGAATTTAATAGAGTTTACGGTATATTAGTAAATACTTTTGATAAAAAAAACTTTGTAGCTGAAACAGTTTCAGGTGTATCAGAAAATGAGAAACGCTACATAGGGAATTTTGAAAATACTACAGGTCATGACATTACACACATATATATTGAAATTTTATATTATGATGAAGATGATAGGCCTTATCTTGGTAGATCCTTCGAACCAGAAGATACATGGAAAAATAGAACAAAAAAAAGCTTCGAATTTTCGATCCCAGATTCAGATACACAGTTCAAATATTTTAAAGTTTTCGTAAGTGATAAAAGTCTTACCTTTAAGTAGATTTTCTATTTTATTTATGGAAGGATAGACAATATTGTTTCAACTAAGTTCTAAAAATGGATAGTTATGCAAAAAGAGGTATTTTTATACCTCTTTTTGTTCACTCTTCAATTATGCTGTCACTGTCCATTTACTGTCCTATATAGTGTAAAATATATAGAAGTTGTTAAGTTTACTAGTAGTTAAATCCCTTAAAATCAGTATTTATGATGATAACAAGCCTAAAAAATTCTTGGAACAAGTTTTGCATGTGGACAATTGTCCACATTTTTTTATAAAATGAACTCAACCAAAAAAGGTTTAGTTATCTGTGAGTCATATTTAAAGGAGGTATTGTTCTTTGGATAAGTTATATGCAAGAATAAGTAAGTCTACAAAACATGTATTATACCAGTACATGAAGGATAATAATATTTCATTATTGAACTATGATTTCTCTTATTTTTTTCAATATTGTATTAAGAAGAATCAGATTCAAGTAATTAGTCATCATTTTTCTAATCACAAGATAGAAGGTTTGACAGTAGTTGATGAATTGGGAACTAGTTTCTCTTATGAAAGAGATAACCTAAAAGTAAAGCAGAATTTCACCTTATGCCATGAGTTAGGTCACTTTATTCTTAAACATAATGGAAATTATTTTGCAGAATCAATTGATAATCAAGAGAACTTGCTTGAGCGAGAGGCAAATATCTTTTCGGCTGTGGTATTGATGCCAGATATTGTTCTTTTATCAAAAATATACTATAGTTGCGAAACCTTCCATCAAGTACAAAATAGTCTCGAAGTTTCAAAACAGGCTTTATTTTTCCGTCTTTTAGACTTTCTACGGGAATATTACACTAGTAAAGATAGTGAAATTAAACAAGCAGTAGAGAACTATATTGAAGGAAGGAACGCTTCTATTTTTCGTTTGTTTCATGATATTAGAGAACAAATTATTGAGGAGTTCCATCAGTTTCAACCTTCCCTTATTAATCAGGTTAAGCAGAGAGTTAGAAAGGTAGGTTTTGTAACAAGCCAAGAATACCCAAATTTATTAAATCAAGATAACTGGAAAGCAATTAAAGATAATAATGGCAATTTAAAAACGTGGCTTGTTTATAACAAAGGAAAGTCGATTGCATATGTTTGGGATAAAGAAAAATTCTCAGATGAAGAGGCAAGAAAAAAGGCAGAATTAGAGTTACTATTAATGTGAGGTGAACTATGTATCAACCAGAAAAACTAAAAGCTCGTAGAAAAGAGCTAAAAATAACTCAAAAAGATATTGCAGATCAATTAGGAATCAGCTATCAAGCCTATTCAGCATGGGAGCGAGGAGTAAAAGAACCATCCAAAGAGAAAGTAAACCGACTAGAACAAATACTAAGAGTACCAAAAGGCTATTTTACAGAAATTGAGATAGTTCGTTTGTACAATGTATTATCAAATAAAGGTCAAAATCAGGTTTTAGAATACACTCGTAGGTTAGTTCAAGAAGAGTCTAGAAAAATTGTTATGGTTTCAGAAAATCTCTATGAGTACCATGTATACGAAAAAATGTCTGCTGGTATTGGTGCATCCGTTTATGACAATCGCAACTACGACACTGTTTATTTCAATGAAGAACTAGCTCATGATTTTGCCTCATGGGTTTCAGGAGATTCAATGGAACCCAAATATCATAACGGTTCAGTAGCTCTTATTTGTGAAACAGGTTTTGATTATGATGGGGCAGTCTATGCGGTAGTGTGGAACTCTCAGAACTTTATCAAGAAAGTCTACCGTGAAGAAGGGGGGCTACGCCTAGTTTCTATTAACAAGGCTTATAAGGACATCTATATTCCTTATGATGAAAACCCTCGTATTGTGGGTAAAATTGTAGGAGACTTTATGCCATTAGAGGTGTAAGTTAGGAGAATACCATGGGAATGACGTATAAAGCAAAATTAGAAAAAGCTAAAATGAGGAATATCACTATCCCCTCAGAAATTTTGGAAAAAGATATTGTGGGAGTATATAAGTTTTTTGCCATTTTAGAAGATGAAAAAGTCTGTTTTTATATTGGAAAATCAACTAATATCAGAGAACGATTGTTGTCTTCAAACGGCCATATTCATTTGTTTTTTAAAGAATCAGAGAAGTTAGTACCATCTGAAATTAAATATTATCTTGATCAAAATTATGAGATTTTAGTTGAAATAGAAGAGGTTGATTACTTCGATACGGACTTTAGCAGAGCATCTCATCGACTTTCTTTGGCTGAAATAACTGAAATTGTTAAATATCAAAGTATGGGACAATGTTTGAAGCAATTACCAGAAGGCATAGGAAAAGGTGAAAGGGAATATTGGGAAAACAACTATAAAAGAGATAGATAATGGGCTATTTTGATTGTTCACGGGAACCAAAATCTGATATTGCTTTTGCGGATATGAGATCTTTCTATACTAGTGTGAGTGTGTGGAACGTGGATTGCATCCTATGAGGACCTCGCTTTGTGTGATGAGTAGAGCAGATAATTCAAACGGATTTATCTTAACTTCCTCTCCAATGTTCAAGAAAGTATTTTGAGCACCACAAGAGGCGAAGTCACAAACTCCGCCTCCTTCTACATATTTTTTGTTGTAATAGCATATTTTATTTGAAATATCAAGACTTATGCTTGATAAAGCTAGAAAACTTACCCTTTTCCAGCAAGAATATCTGATACTTTATACAATCCTGGGGAATATGTCTGACCAAATAGTTTTTTCGTCAAGGTATTAAACGTATAATGGTCATCTAAAATCAAGACTTCGTCATACGTTTTTAAGAGTGCAATAAAGTCATCGTCTGTTAAATTGGAATTATCTCTAGTATTGATATTTTTATTGCTGAGGTAATAACTTGTTGCGCTGTCGCTGTATGATGCCATTAAATCTAAAAATTTTTGGTCAACCGACACAAAATTTTCTCTGGCATCAACATTGACATCCCACAGATAATAACGACTAGCATATTGGGCAAAATAATTATCTACATTCTTCTTATCTGCTGTTACAACCAAAATTCTATCCGTTGACGAATTACTCTGACTTCCAGTAAACTGACGAATTTCTTTTGCGACCTCGTTTGTTTCCTGATTGTTATTGTAAACAATGCCATTATTTTCTGACAAGAACATTCCAATGGCATAAACTGTCAAAACAAGGCTCGCGTATTGGTACAAGCGTTTATTAAATAAGCTCTTGTAAGACCTAGCATTACGTTTACTAATGATTTTTTCATACAGGCCCTTGTCCATTACCCATGCTAAAGCCATGGTCAAACAACCAAAAGCAAAGATAACGATGCTCGAAGCATAGCGCTCAAATCCTGCTAATTCTAACGCTTCATCAGTCGGCATTGCTGTCAGATACATGAGTAAAATGCCAATATAGTAAGTCACAATCGAAATATCAACAAATCCCCAAGTCAACAAGACAAATTTCTTATATTTCAAACGAATGCCAATCACAATAAAGGCAATCAGCATAATCAGATTGATTATCAAAATTCCATTGCTTGCCAAACCGTCAAACGTAAACACCGATTTGACAAAAAGAGTGATAATTTTTTGTGGGACGCCTGACAGATTTCCAGTCAATACCTGACCAAGTTCTGACATGGACACTGCATGCTTGGCACTTGAGGCATTTGGGAAATTATCCGTCACATGCTTTTGCCAAATAACAAAAGGAAGAGAGCTGACTAGCAAGGTCATTATGAGCAGCACTAGTGCTTTTAAACGTGTTCTTTTACGAACAAGTAAACGCACAATACAAACCACATAAACTACTAAAACGAGAGCGACAAAGAAAAATCCACTTACTTTGACGATACTTAATAATCCAAGAATTACCGCCGTATTTAGCGACAAAAACCAGAAACGATTACGATAGACAAAACAACCTGCTATGGCTGCCAAGGCCAAGGCCGGAAGCAAAAAATCAACCAGCAAATTATTTAATCGAATAGCAACGTTAAACGTATTAAAAACAGCAAACGAAGCAAAAATCATGCTAACCATTAAGACACGTCGATCATCACGAAGTGCCGCAAACATGGCATAAAGACTGGAAGCAATCAAGAAGAATTGCCCGACCAACATACTACCTTCTGAAAAGCCTACGATAGTCGTGAAAAAATAAATGAAAAGTGAACTTCCAACAGGATAGGTATAATAACTAATAATCGTATCCTGCTGTGTTGGCAAAGCATTATTGATATGGAAAAATTTTACAATCGTTGCCCAATGCGTAAAATTATCATAATGTAAAAGCGGCGAATGCCAGAGCGTTATTCCAAACAAAAGCAAATAAGCCATCATTCCAAGCGCAATATAATCAAGTCTCCTAAAGCGATATTTCTTTTTCCATACCGCCCAAAGATAATAAAGACTCAAAAGACAGCCCAAAACAGAAATGGCATACACGGTCTGCAACATAAAGCCTAACAAACTACCAAGGTACAATACCAATGTAATGACTGAAAATGTAAACACCCATGTCAGACGGCGATTCATCTTCACAGTATTACGGAAAAAGGCATTGTACCCCATGGTAATCACAAAGAACAACAGTAATCTAGCAATACTAATCATACTCTCCCTCTCCATTCATTTGCTAAGGCTTTAAAAGCAGGTAAGCTATCCAAATCCGCTAAATTGGTAACTCGATAAAGCGATTCGTCTCTATCAGTATCATAGGACACAAAAGTCAACTGAATTGGCAAATCTTTGTAGGTAAATGCGACATTCGGTTCTTTTTTAGGATTTGTCAATTTTCCAGAAAATGTCATGTAATAATAATCTGTCTTTCTAAGCTGGCATTTTTTTCCAGCAACCTGAACCTCTTCATTGACACGAACTTTCGGAAAAGCTACTTGGTCATAGGCTGAAACAGGACGTTCATTATTTTGGAAACGTTGACTAAAGTTTTCAAATAAATCATCCCATGTTGTCATCCAAGGGTCTTTTTTCTTCGGAAGATTGTGATTAATGCGGTCATAAATGTACTGATAAAATTCGCGTTTATCAGCTTCAGGAACTTCTGAAAATTGAACGCCGTAGCGCCAACCATTATCAATCGCAAAAACACGAACAACATGACCTTTTACCCTCGCATGGTAATCACGTGATTGCAAATTAAGCGTCAGTTCTTTTTCTTTCGGCAAATACAATGGTAAATCCGTATAGAATGAAATCCCCGTTTCTGAAATATCACAGACTCTCACTTGGTAAGAATCATCATCAACCTCAATAACCATAGCTTCATCAACAGTAAAACGCTCACTTGAGCGATAAATCGGACGACCAAGCGCACAGAAAATCGCAAAGGTCAAATTGATGATATGATAAATCAACCAAAAACTGATAATACTTCCATAAAAAAGCTCTGAACCAAATTTTCCATAGTTAAAAGTCACCAAACCATAAACGGCTAATACCCATAAAACAAGATAAGGAATCGCATAAAGGTACAACGTCCACGACGTATAATTTCCCTTACGTGTCACCTTAAATTTTGTATTGCTAATGCCAAAGGACTCCAACATCATGGGAATAAACAAATACGGAGCAAAAATCGTTTCCACAATTTCTCCCCAAACCTGTGTTTGGTATTGTTTTGAGACTTCTCGCATTGACAAGCGTGTCAATGCGAAACTTGGCAACCAGAATAGGAACAGTAGCCAGATATTTGACACCACCACACGCACATGGAAAACCGTATATAAAATCGGTGCCAAGATAAACAATAACCGTCTAAAGAAAGACCACCAATAAAGATAGCCATTAATATAAACAATTCTTTGCCCCATTGTCAATTTGGGATTAAAGAAGATATTCATATTGTAGCTACTGCGAATAACGCCACGTCCCCAGCGCACGCGCTGTTTGATGACACTCTTCAAATCTGTTGGCGTTAACCCGCTAGCCATTGGACTTTTCGTCGAATAATTTACATAACCAGCCGCATTTATCCGAACACCTAGCTCGAAATCCTCCGTAATGGTATCTGTCGGAAAACCACCAACATCTTCAATCGCCTTGCGGAAAATAAGCGTATTAGACCCCGTATAAAGCGCTGCACCGTGCGAATTATTGAAAACATTAATTTCTTTGGAAAAGAAATCTTGTTCGTTTGGTAAGGTTGATTCTGAAAACAAGTTAAATTGGAAAATATCAGCATTGTAAAAACTTTGTGGCGTTTGAATCAAACCAACTTTTGACTTATCATAATCGTCACCATTTTCATAAGCCTCAACTTGTTCAACAAAATAAGGCACAGTTTCCAACAGGAATTCACGATAAGGAATCATATCCGCATCAAATGTCGCCACCAAAGGTGATGACGTCTGACGTAAAGCATTATTGTAGTTTCCTGATTTGGCATCTTTATTATCCGCCAAACCAAAATAACCAACACCAAGCTCATCAGCCAATTTGGCAACTTCTAGACGATTGGTATCATCACAGACGTAGAGATGCACCTTAGACTTATCAGGATATTCCATAAAAGTGCAGGCATTAATCGTCTTATAAAGCAACTCTGGATCCTCATTATGCGTTGCAATCAAAACATCCACATCTGGGTAACGCTCCTTAGCAATCTCAGGCTCTTCAAGCTCAAAGTCCTTTTGCTTATTCCAAATGAGAATGTAGCCTGTAATGGCCGAAACTACCTCACTTCCCCACAATAAAATCCCAAAGATCAGCGCAAACCATGAATCATGCCACGGAATAGTCGCCACCAAACGCCAAGTTAAATAAAAGGCAGTCGTTACAAATGCAACGAAATAGAGTATCCTCTTACTAGTCTTCATTCTCACCTCCACTAAAAATCAAATGTTTTTGCACAAAATAACTGACAATGAAAAGTGTAGCGTCAACTAAAATCTTCACCAATGAAATTGGTAGCGTCGTCAAGGCATTTCCTAGAACTGTTACCAATAAACTTGACAAAACAATCTGTACTACCACCAAAGTGAAGTATTTTATCGCACTATTTGATTGACCTTGTTTAAAGACCACCTTATGATTCAAGGTGAAATTAACAACAGATGATATCACACGCGCTAAAATCGAAGCTAACGTCACCGCACTAAAACTCAATCCATTAAACAAAGAAATTAAAATCGTAAAAGCAACAATATCAACCAAGAAGGAAAACAATGATGAAAAAATGTACTTGAAGAAAACCTTGTAAATTCTAATCGAGTCACGAATCGCATCAAAATGCGACGACTGATTTTCATCCAAATAAATCGTTGCAATGCCAACTTCACAAATCAGAATATTGTCCTCTTTTGCCTCAAGTAACATATTCATCTCAAAATCATACCGTTCACCCTCCACGGTTAAGAGTTTTGGCAACCATGACATAGGAATCACACGAAGTCCCGTTTGCGTATCAGAAACGTTCACACCTGTCATAGCCCCCAAGACGTCTCTTGTCAATAAATTTCCAAATTTACTACGTAAAGGAACAGATTTTTCAAATGTTCTAACACCCAGCACCAAACGATCAGGATGTTGCAAAAATTCAGCCAAACATTTCATCATGTCTTCGTAGGTGTGTTGACCATCAGAATCAATCGTCACAATTCCTTTGGCATTAGGAAAATTGTCCAAAATATATGAAATAGCCGTTTTTAAAGCACGACCTTTTCCTTTATTATCAGCATGTCTTTGCAAATGACATGCATAGTTACTCTGCGCTATTGCAAATAACGGTGCAAAATCAGCTCCACTACCGTCATCGACTAGAATAATGTCAAACATTTGATTTTCCTTATCCCGAATATTTTTCAAAAGTTCCAACAAACGGTCATCAGGTTCGTAGGCAGGAATGACAATAACAACATCTTGAAACATCATCGACGTTCTCCTTTTTGACTTTTATTTTCGTACATTTTCTTATCAGCTATTGCAAAAAAATCAACGAAGTTTTTATGTGATTGATAAGAGTTCGTATAAGCACCTAAAGATGCTGTAATCCCCATATCTTTGAGAGTCATTTCTGCTTGAACAAGTTTTATTAAAAATTCAGCTTGATTTTCAGAAACTCCAGGGAGTAAAACCGCAAATTCATCTCCACCTAACCTTGCTATTACAGCACTTTCAGGCATTATCTTCGTTAAAATATCACCAAATTCAATTAGAATCTTATCTCCCGTAGCATGTCCAAAGGTATCATTTGCTTTCTTGAATTTATCCAAATCAGATATAATAACCGTAATTTGTTCTTCTTTACGTGTCAGACATTCCTCAAAAGCAAGCTCAATATATCGTCGATTATGAACCCGTGTTAAAACATCTTCGTATGCCATCCTCTGTATTTCAAGTTCATGAAGTCTCTGCTCTGTAACATCAAGAACAAAACAAGAAACACCAATCACTTTTTGGCGATTGTTATAAATGGGAGAATACATATTTTGCCAGTAAAGCGTTTTGTCGCCTGTCTTAATAGTATCCATAAATATAAATGTTTCACCCTTTTTCGCACGATCAACATTTGCTTTTAAACGCGCAGCATCTTCACTATTAAGATAATTCATTGGAAAGTCACCAATTTTGGGAGTGAAATAAAAGATTTCTTCCATGAGCCGAATATCATTCTTATTAACCGCAATAAAACGATAATCTAAGTCTACAGCATAGACGTTAATAAGTTTCGAACTCTGTAAGATAAAGTGGGATAGCATATGCTGTCCTCGATTAAGGTAAGATGCTAGGGTCCAAAGAACTAGTATTCCTATAAAGATTGCTAAAATAAAGATTGCTAAAATAAAGATTGCTAAAACGATGGGATTATCATGGTCAATCAAAACATCATCATACACTAAGCGCATTAATAACATTAACGCAGCAAAAATACTTAAGTACGTTAACAATCTTTGATACTTGATTAAAAAATCACTTACTTTTCCTAATACCATTACAGCCTCACCATTCTAAGTAGTTTTAATACCTTCAGCATCCAAACTGTCTGTAACAAAACGTCCTGTAATAGTATTAATGGTTTCTTGATGTTTTTTCAACTCAAGAATTAACGGCGCCATCTTAATTGCCTCTGGTCTTGTCCCAAAGACAACCATAATATTTAATTTTCCCATAAGATCCCCCCTATGACCTATACGAAATCAATATAATATTGACAAATAAGACTCTACATTATCACTTTATTATCCCCAATAATAAGGAAAATGAGTTATCCTTTCTCTAAAAGCATTAAAGGGAATGCCCTCGCTATTGGTCTTGTTTTGCAAATGATGTAAAGTAGATAAAGAAAAAGGTCTCAATAAAAAGACTATCATTACGTATAAAATTCAAGAAGTAAGACAAGAAAACTAAGTCATATCATCCAAGGATATCAATGGTTTTGAGCTATTTAGTCTTCTCCCTCGAATTTAAAAATACACTATTTAAAAAATAAAAAAACTGCAGGAGAAAAAACGCTTTGCTAATAAAAGTGTTTTTGAATCCAGCAGTATTGCTAATTTACATATATTTCATAAAAACTTCTCCCCATTTTAAAGAGCGTCCCCTTTACTTACGCTCTACCCCTATCTTACAAATCAAAATATCGGTATGATAACCCTATCCCAATACCATATAGTACCAAGCACCAACACGTAATCGTATAAAACTCTCCCCAAAAGAGTTGAAAGATTACAATCAAGTTGGCTTCAAGTTACTACTACCAATATTCCCTATTCATATAGACGCTATAATTATAACATGTTATTTTTATTTTTCAACCTTTTTTCAATTTTTTATAATTTTAATGTATGTGACAACTATTATAATGAAGTCGTTTGAATTAAACACTCCTACTTAACAAATACTAATCAAATGATATTTATCTATATTTTAATAAATAATAATTAAACACCCTTTGGCTTTTAAATGGATTTGCATAAAAAAATCAGAATTCCTATTAAAATTCTGATTCAGAATGAAGACAAACATCGTTTTTGATGTTTGTCTTTTTTTATATTCACACTTAATTCTCCCATAATCCAATAATATTGAGGTATTTGGATAAAATAACAGGTCTTCCCTACCATCATTTTTACCAATTTTTTGATATTTAGACATGCCAAAGTAAGCCCAACCTTATCTTCCATTTTGGACTTTCCTTTTTCTCTGGTATAACGCAAGTTATGATATTCTTTAGCTGTTCCGAATAAACGTTCTATCGTTTCTTTCCGGTGTTGGTACCGTTCCTTCATCCCACTTTGATGACGGATATCTTCACAGATTTCTAAGGCATCTTTCCAAATATGACGCACAACAACTTTTTGGTGCTGGCGACTTTCAGTACAAATCGCTAACTAGGAGTACCTCATCAAATACCTTTTC
Source organism: Streptococcus sp. SV2 (assembly GCF_030440175.1). Taxonomy (NCBI): domain Bacteria; kingdom Bacillati; phylum Bacillota; class Bacilli; order Lactobacillales; family Streptococcaceae; genus Streptococcus; species Streptococcus sp. SV2. Next base: position 208,076 of record NZ_JAQFJQ010000001.1, on the reverse strand, counting down.
TTTTCTTATACTCCTTCGAAGCAAGAAAAGTCCCCAGAAGTATAACTTCTGAGGACTTTGTCTTCAATCTGAAGAGGTATTTTTATACCTCTTTTTGTTCACTCTTTAATTATGCTGTCACTGTCCATTTACTGTCCTATATTGTGTAAAATATATAAAAGTTGTTAAGTTTACTAGTAGTTAAATCCCTTAAAATCAGTATTTATGATGATAACAAGCCTAAAAAATTCTTGGAACAAGTTTTGCATGTTCATCATAATATTTTCTAGATTCCTTTCATACCAAGGGTTTAGCCCCTGTTTGTTAAATATGATGCCTTATTTTGCCTAATAGAAGAGGCAGTCAAAACCTCAACTATTATACCATGTTTGGTTTGATTGACAAAGTAAGGAGAGGTACTGAAGAGAATCTGGCATTATAGGTGCACTCAGTCTGTTTAGAACAAAGTTATCAAGAGGTTTTAGCAAAAAACTATTGGACCAATTACAAAAGAAAGAAATTTTTAAATTGTAAGACTTGTGATGAATAATGTACAATGGTTTATTGTCAATCCAGTCAACATCTGATTGGAGATAGAAAAGGAAAGAGAAGATGACAATGCAAAAAAGAATTATTTTAGGGCTTTTTGTGGGACTATTTACAGTCTTGTGTATGAGTCTCTATACTTATTGTAATTTAAAATTTAACTCTGTTTATTATGCTCAGCATATTCCTCATAAGGAGGGAACAGAACCGGATTTAGTTATGTTGATAGAGAATATGGGATGGATTTATACTCCTAAAATTGACAATATTAGATATGATGATGATGGAACAAACGCTATTATAAATACTAAAAGTAAATCTTTTCTAACAAAATCCTTAGGATACTTTTTATATGATAAGGATAATATGACTATCGGTTTTGACAGTAGGTTTAGATTTAATCACGTCAGTTATTTTTCAGAAGAAGCAAAAAGAATTCAAGTTAATGAATCGAAAATTAAACGAGAGATTAGGGAAGATTTTTCCCCAATTATGAAGGTTCAAACAAAACCTTTTATCAATCTTCAGTGGTTGTTTAATTTACTTTATCAAAGTAGGTTTAATTAGAAACGCTAATCCTACAGAGTGCTTTTGGGTTTATTGGCCTGAATGACAAGGTGGAAAAAGTATGCGATTTAATGGGCCTATTTCCTTGGGATTTATGACGGCTAACTTTTGAAAACACCTCGTTTTTATGCTACTATGAAAGTTATGAACAGACAGTTACAAGGCTTGACTCAGATGGAGGTCAAGCGGCGGATAGATGCCGGAAAAACAAATCATTTTAAAGCAAAAACTGGCTCCAGTAATTGGGAGATTTTTAGGCGTAATGTCTTTAACTCCTTTAATATGCTCAATTTTGCGATTTTTGTGGCCTTGATTGCTGTGCAGGCTTGGTCCAATCTTTTTTTCTTCGGGATTATTGTGCTTAATGCTTTTACGGGGATGATGACGGAACTGCGTGCCCGTCGCATGATTGATAAGCTCAATCTCATGAATAAGGATCAGATTCGTGTGGTTCGTGATGGTCAAGTTTCTGCTATTGATCCTCAAGATATTGTCTTAGATGACCTGATGCTTCTATCTGCGGGTGAACAGGTGCCCAGTGATGCCAAGGTTGTTGATGGAATGGCTGAGCTAAACGAGGCTATGTTGACTGGTGAGAGTGATCTCATTCTCAAAAAAGATGGGAAGGAGCTACTATCAGGTTCTTACCTTGTGAGCGGTCAGGTCTATGCTAGAGTCATTCATGTAGCTGAGGACAATTACGCCAATAAGCTCATGCTAGAGGCCAAAACGCACAAGCCAATCGTGTCTCGTATCCTCTATAACATGGATAAGATTGCCAAGTTCACAGGAAAGATTGTTATACCGTTTGGTCTGGCTCTCTTTTTCGAGGCTTACATGATTAAGCAGCTTTCTCTTCAAGAGTCGGTCGTTACAAGTTCGACGGCGCTTTTGGGCATGTTGCCTAAGGGAATTGCCCTTTTGACCATTACCTCTCTTTTGACGGCTGTCATTAAGCTTGGGATGAAGCATGTCTTGGTGCAAGAGATGTACTCTGTTGAAACTCTAGCACGTGTGGATGTGCTTTGCCTGGATAAGACAGGGACGATTACGCAAGGTAAGATGACCGTTAAAGGTCTAGAGCTCTTGTCTAAGCGCTACACAAAGGAGGAGTTGGAAGGTTTGCTGGCGGCTTACATGCAGCATAGCAAGGATAACAACTCAACGGCCCAGGCTATTCGTAATGCCTATGAAGGTCTGGAAAACAACTATCAGGTTGGCGATATTATTCCATTTTCAAGTGATCGTAAATGGGGTGCTATGGTTATTGAAGGGGTTGGAACTCTCTTTTTAGGTGCACCTGAGATGTTACTTAAGGAGAACCCTCAAGCAGTAGAACAGGCGCAGGCACGTGGTTCTCGGGTCTTGATTTTAGCCTTGAGTCAATCGGGTATTGATACAGAGACCATGAGTTTGCCGAATGATGTTGAAGGCTTGGCCTTGCTCGAAATTGCCGATCCGATTCGTGAGGATGCTGCAGAAACTTTGGAATACCTACGTTCAGAAGATGTGACGCTTAAGATTATTTCAGGTGATAATCCTGTGACGGTTTCTCATATTGCCCACCAGGCTGGTTTTGCGGATTATCAAAGCTATATTGACTGTTCTAAGGTTAGTGATGAGGAGTTGGAGGCTTTGGCTGAAGATACGGCAATCTTTGGCCGCGTATCTCCGCATCAGAAGAAGTTGTTAATCCAAACGCTTAATGCCAACGGGCATACCACAGCTATGACTGGTGATGGTGTCAACGATATTTTAGCACTACGTGAAGCGGACTGTTCGATTGTTATGGCTGAAGGGGATCCCGCTACTCGTCAGATTGCCAACTTGGTGCTTATGGATTCTGAGTTTAAGGATATTCCTGAAATTCTATTTGAGGGACGTCGTGTGGTTAATAATATTGCCCACATTGCACCTATTTTCCTCATCAAAACGGTTTATTCCTTCCTTTTGGGACTTATCTGTATTGCCAGTATTGTTTTTGGAAAGGCAGAGTACCTCTTGGTCTTCCCATTCATTCAGGTTCAGATGACTTTAGCGGGGCAATTTATCGAGGGTCTTCCACCATTTATTTTGACCTTCGAACGTAATATTCGACCTGTTGAGAAACATTTCCTCAGACGTTCGCTCCAGTTGTCTATTCCTAATGCCTTGATGTTGGTTATCAGTGTTCTTATTTTCCATCTATCTCAGGTCTATCTTGGTATGAGCAATACGGACATGCTGACGCTGTCTTACTATATGATGGGATCAACGGGTGTCCTTGCCGTTATTCGTGCTTGTATCCCCTTGAATAAGGGGCGTGTGGCCTTGATTATTTACTCAGTCTTTGGTTTCTTCATCAGCTCTTATTATCTTCGAGATGTGATTGAAATTTCGACACTTAATAGCTACACCTTACCAATCTATCTGGTAGCAATGGCTATCTGTACACCGCTTTTCTTCTGGATTAGCTATAAACAAGGTGCTTTCCAAAAAGCATAAATCAAAACTCGAGCTTGATAACAGGCTTGAGTTTTTTGATATCTTAACAGTGGGAACGGTCTTGATGTGTATGAGGTATGGTACAATAGAGGCATGAAAACAGTAGGGCATTTGACGCCAAAAGTCATTAAAGCTTTTGATTTGGACTACAAGCCTGGTGAAGAAATCACGCTGTCTGCACAACGTAAGAAGCATATGGAAAAACATCGCCAGGAATTCAGTGATTTTGATGCCACCTATGAACGTATTCCAGAGATTATTGCTCATCCGGACTATATCGGTCGCCATCCTAATGGCCAGTCCTTGGAATACATCAAACGTATTGATGGTAATGTTCTGGTAGCAGTCAGATTATGTGACAAACTTAATGTCCGTACCATGTTTGTGATTAAAGATTCTAAGCTGAAAAATTATCTAAATGCTGGTAGAGCCAAGAAAATGTGATATAATATAGATAAGAAATAACAACGAGGGCGGAAGAGGCAGCCGCCGCACCTTCGGGTCTGAAAGAGATGCAGGACTGTCACCCTGCCGTTGTTTATCATACCGAGAAGTCCCTTTTGGGGCTTTTTTATTTTGTAAAGTGTGGTGACAAGACTATCTCACTCTCTGAATTAGGTATAGACGACTCTTATAAGGGAGGAATTGTCAAAATTAACAGAAAATTCTTGACATCTCTCTAAAAAGGAGTACAATAGTTAGTAAATCAGAAAGTAACTGGTCTTAGATTTTCAGGGAGCCTACGGTGATTGTGAGTAGGTAATCGAGATGAGCGAACATTGGGCTGATTGGATGATAATGAGAAGGTAATACATATTCTTCTCGGTTGGCACCCCTTACCGTGCAACTCCTTGTTAGAGGAGATAGAGATGATGGTCGTTTTTTTGGAGACCATTAACTGAGGTGGTACCGTGTTAAACTAGATTTAATGCCCTCACAGAGTTTTTCTCTGTGAGGTTTTTTGTTTACTTTTATCTTTAAAGAAGTGTTATGTCATTATTCAATGAAAGGTTGGGTATTTATGGATGCATTAAGCGATATTCGAATTGATATTGATAATATTGATAGACAGTTGCTTCGACTATTGGCCCAACGTCAAATACTTGTGGAAAAGGCAGGACGGCTTAAACCCAAGGGAGACAAGGTTGCTGTCCAGGCTAGTGATCGTGTTGCCCAAGTGATAGCAAACCGTCGTAAGGAGGCACTAGAGCTTGGCTTATCGCCAGATGTGGCTGAAAGTGTTTGGAGAAGCATGATTAAAGCATTTATTGCTTTGGAAGAGAAAGTGAACAAAGAATAATATGGTGCCGATACATCCTATAAAGGAGCCTTGCATCAGTCTTATTACTCTCGATAAACCAGTTTGAAAGGAAATATTATGAGAAAAATTTTACCAGCCGATACCTTAACACCAATCTTGGCTTATATGCGTGTTCAAGGGGAACACAAGGTTATCCTTGAATCTATTCCTCGTGAGAAGGAAAATGCACGTTTTTCTATTGTTGCCTACAATCCGGTCTTTGAAGTAACCTTCAAGGATGGTGTTCTTTATGAAAATGGTAAGGCGATTGATCAAGATCCTTTCGAATACTTGGACCAAGTAACAGTCAAGGGCATCAAGTCTGACCTACCTTTCGCAGGTGGTGCTATCGGGTTTGCAGGCTATGACATGATTGGTCTCTATGAAAATATCGGTGAGATTCCTGAAGATACGATTGGTACACCTGATATGCATTTCTTCATCTATGAGTCTTATTTGATTTTTGACCACAAGAAAGAAAAGGTCTATGTGGTTGAGGACAATATCTACTCTGGTCGTGACAACGATGCGGTGCGTCAAGCTCTTGGTCAGGTGGTAACCAATCTCCAGACTCAGGCGCCAAACGAGTTTACACCTCAGGCCTTGCAAGCCTTGCAATTTTCAAATCATATCGAAAAAGAAGTCTTCATGGATATGGTGGCTAAGGCCAAGAAACTTATTCGTGAGGGAGATATGTTCCAATGTGTGCTTAGCCAACGCTTTTCGGCGGACTTTGAGGGAGATCCTTTGGATTACTACCGTAACTTGCGTGTGACCAACCCATCAAACTATCTTTATTTCTACGATTTTGGAGATTATCAGGTGATTGGTGCCAGCCCAGAGAGCTTGGTTTCAGTGAAAAATGGAGAAGTGGTAACCAATCCGATTGCTGGAACTCGCCCTCGTGGTACTAATGAGGCGGAAGACGCTGCTTTGGCAGATGAACTCTCACATGATGTCAAAGAAACTGCGGAACACCGTATGTTGGTTGACTTAGGACGTAATGATATTGGTAAGATTGCTAAAAATGGTACGGTCAAGGTGACCAAGTATATGGAGGTTGAGTATTTCCGCTATGTGATGCACCTTACTAGTGTGGTTAAGGGACAACTCTTGCCGGAATTGACAGCACTAGATGCGCTAAAATCAACCCTTCCAGCTGGAACCGTGTCAGGAGCACCTAAGATTCGTGCCATGCGTCGTATCTATGAGCTTGAGCAGGAAAAACGTGGTATTTATGCGGGAGCTATTGGTTATCTGTCTGCGACAGGAGATATGGACTTTGCCATTGCTATCCGTACTATGATTCTCAAAAATCAAAAAGCTTATGTTCAAGCAGGTGCAGGTGTTGTTTACGATAGTGTTCCTGAAAATGAATTTTACGAAACGATTAACAAGGCGAAAGCTATGACAAGAATAGGAGATGCCCAATGATTTTATTAGTTGATAACTATGACTCTTTTACCTATAATTTGGCACAATACCTAGGGACATTTACAGAGGTAAAGGTCTTGCGTAACGATGATGAGAACCTCTATGAAGAGGCGGAAAAAGCTGATGGGCTAGTCTTTTCACCGGGTCCAGGTTGGCCAGCTGATGCGGGTAAAATGGAAGCCTTGATTAAGGATTTCGCTGGTAAAAAACCTATGATGGGAATTTGCTTGGGGCATCAGGCTATTGCGGAAACTTTTGGCGGTAAGCTCGGCTTGGCTAAAAATGTCATGCATGGAAAACAAAGTAACATCACTTTTGAAACGCCATCGCCTATTTTCAAGGATATCGACAATGATGTCCCAATCATGCGTTACCATTCCATCGTCGTTGACCAAATGCCAGAGGGCTTTGATGTGACAGCTATCACAACTGATGACCAAGAAATCATGGCCATTCAACATAAGGAGCTACCTATTTACGGTTTGCAATATCACCCAGAAAGTATCGGAAGTCCAGATGGGCTTAAGATGGTTGAAAATTTCGTAAAAATCGTTGCAGGCTAGTTGGACAGTCTTTGGACTAGATTTGTCTACGCTCAAAACCTCTCCTCGTGCATCAGAAAACATTGAACAGTTTTTAAAAGGAAAACAGATATGAAAGAAATATTCCTACAAATCTCAAACCGTCAAGACTTGTCTCAAGACCAAGTCCAAGCAGTCTTTGACCGCATTCTCAAAAATGAAGTCTCAGAAAGCCAAATTGCTGCCTTCCTTATGGGGCTTAAGACTAAGGGGGAAACAGCAGATGAAATCACAGGTATCGTGCGTGCCCTCAAATCACATGCGACTGTCTTGCCTGAGACCTTCACAGATGCTATGTGTAACTGTGGAACTGGCGGAGACCAGTCTTATAGCTTCAACATTTCGACTACGGTTTGTTTTGTTCTAGCAGCAGGCGGTATTCGTATGGCCAAGGCTGGTAACCGTTCGATTTCCTCTAAATCTGGTTCAGCTGATGTCCTTGAAGCCCTTGGAATCAACGTTGCGGCATCACCAGAAACCCTGTCTAAAGCACTTGACGAGGTTGGTTTGGCCTTTATCTTTGCTCAAACCATGCATCCAGCTATGCGTTTTATCGGTCCAGCCCGCCAAGCTCTTGGGATTCCAACGATTATGAACTTGGTTGGGCCACTGGCTAATCCGCTTGACCTTGAGACACAACTCATGGGCCTCTATCGTGTGGAATTACAAGAAATTGTTGCTAATGCTATTCAACAGTTGGGACGTAAACGTGCGGTTATTATCACAGGTCCTGACAATATGGACGAAGCTGCCCTCTATGGCACTAACACCTACACCCTTTTGGAAGATGGTCACATCAGTCAGCACACCTTCACTTATGAAGATTTGGGTATGGAAAAGGTTGAGTTGTCTGACATCACAGGTGGCGATGCCAAGGAAAATGCAGAGATTCTCCTTAGTGTCTTGAAAAATGAAGCTAGTCCTTATCTTGAAACAACAGTGCTTAATGCAGGTCTAGGCTTCTTTGCCAATGGTAAGGTTGAGACTATTAAGGAAGGTGTTGAGCTTGCTCGTCAATTGATTGCGGACGGCTCAGCCCTAGAGAAACTTCGCCAACTCCAAGAGGTACAAGTATGAGTAAAGCCTTTCTCCCAACAATCTTAGAACAAAAAGAAAAAGAAGTGGCCCAGTTGGTCATGGAAGACTTGCAGCCCTTACGTCAGACCTATCGTCTTTATGATTTTCTCAAGTCAAATCAAAACAAGCTGCAAATTATTTCTGAAGTGAAAAAAGCTAGTCCAAGTATGGGTGATATTAACCTAGATGTGGATATTGTGGCTCAGGCCAAGACCTATGAGGAAAATGGGGCAGCCATGATTTCTGTTTTGACAGACGAGGTTTTCTTCAAGGGGGATATTTCCTATTTGAAAGAAATTTCGTCACAGGTGGCTATTCCAACCTTGGCTAAGGACTTCATTATTGATGAGAAACAGATTGTGCGTAGTCGTAATGCGGGTGCGACAGTCATTCTCTTGATTGTAGCGGCCCTGCCAGAGGCTCGTCTCAAGGAGCTCTATGATTTTGCGACTAGCCTTGGCTTGGAAGTCTTGGTTGAAACGCATAATCTGCCAGAATTAAAAGTGGCTCATCGTATTGGTGCTGAAATCATCGGCGTTAATAACCGTAATTTGGTCACTTTTGAGACAGATATCAATACCAGTCTTGAAATGTCGGCTCATTTCAAGGATAAACCAGTTTATATTTCTGAATCGGCTATTTTCACAGGTCAGGATGCCGCCCTAGTTGCTCCATATTTTAATGGGATTCTGGTAGGAACTGCCCTTATGACGGCTGACAATGTGGCTGAGAAGGTCAAGGAGTTGCAAATTGACAAAGGTTAAAATTTGTGGACTATCAACACCAGAAGCAGTGGCGACTGCGGTTGAAACAGGAGCTGACTACATCGGCTTTGTCTTTGCCAAGAGCAAGCGTCAAGTGAGTCTTGAACAAGCTCACGAGCTAGCTAAAGGAGTGACTGGCCAGACAAAAATCGTCGGTGTCTTTGTTTCACCAAGTCTTGAGGAACTGGAAGAAGTGATTGGTCAGGTTCCCTTAGATATCGTTCAGATTCATGGAACTTTTGATGAAGCTCAGATTTCTCAGATTTCAGTACCAGTGATTCGAGCTATTCAGATTTCGGATAGTGAGTCTCAAGTCAAGAGCCAGGCGGATTATCTTCTTTTTGATGCTCCTATTGCTGGCAGTGGTCAGACCTTTGACTGGCAACTCTTGGCGGACAAGCAGATTGAGCAGGATTATTTCATAGCTGGTGGCTTGACTGTGGACAATGTGGCAGAGGCCAAGGAAACTTTCCATCCCTATGCCTTAGATGTGTCCTCGGGTGTCGAGACAGATGGTCACAAAGATTTAGACAAGATTAAAGCATTTATAGAAAGAGTGAAAGCATGACATATCAACAACCTGATGCAAAAGGATTTTACGGAAAATTCGGTGGTCAGTTCGTTCCAGAAACGCTGATGACGGCCGTTATTGAATTGGACAAGGCCTATCGTGAAGCCAAGGAAGATCCAAGTTTCCAAGCGGAATTGGATGATCTCCTCAAAAACTATGTGGGCCGTGAGACGCCTCTTTACCACGCCAAACGTTTGACTGATCATATTGGTGGAGCGCAAATTTACCTTAAACGTGAGGACCTTAACCACACAGGTGCCCACAAGATTAACAATGCCCTTGGTCAAGTTTTGCTTGCCAAACGTATGGGCAAGAAGAAAATCATCGCCGAAACAGGTGCAGGTCAACACGGTGTTGCAACAGCGACAGCCGCAGCTCTTTTCGACATGGACTGTACTATTTATATGGGTGAAGAAGATGTTAAACGTCAGGCGCTTAATGTTTTCCGTATGGAATTGCTTGGTGCCAAAGTTTTCAGTGTTACCGATGGTTCGCGCGTGCTTAAGGACGCTGTAAATGCAGCCCTCCGTGCTTGGGTAGCTGGTATTGATGATACCCACTACATTATGGGCTCTGCCCTTGGTCCTGCACCATTCCCAGAAATTGTTCGTGACTTCCAATCTGTTATCGGTCGTGAAGCCAAACGTCAATATGCAGAGATTTCTGGCGGTAAATTACCTGATGCCGTCATGGCTTGTATCGGTGGTGGTTCAAATGCTATCGGTATGTTCTACCCATTTGTCAATGACGAGTCAGTAGCTATGTATGGTGCTGAGGCTTCTGGTTTGGGGCTTGATACCGATAAACATGCCGCAACCTTTGCCAAAGGTCGTCCAGGTATTCTACACGGAGCGCTTATGGATGTCCTCCAAGATGCTCATGGTCAAATCATGGAAGCTTTCTCTATCTCAGCTGGTCTGGACTATCCAGGGGTTGGTCCTGAGCACTGTTATTTCAACGAAATCGGCCGTGCGACTTACGACTCTATCACAGATGAAGAAGCTCTCGAAGGCTTCAAACTTCTATCACGTTTGGAAGGTATTATCCCAGCCCTTGAGTCTAGCCATGCCATTGCCCTTGCGCAAAAAGTGGCAGCTAAGATGTCGCCAGACCAAAGTCTCCTTGTCTGCCTTTCAGGTCGTGGGGACAAGGACGTGATGCAAGTCAAAGAACGTTTTGAAGCTGAAGCAGAAGGGAAATAAACCATGACAAAAACACTAACAAAACACCTACAAGCTATCAAAGACAGTAAACACGGCATTTTTGTACCTTATATCATGGCGGGTGACCACGCTAAAGGCCTAGACGGACTCTTTGAGACTATCGCTCTCTTGGAAAATAGTGGCGTTTCAGCTATCGAGGTAGGTATTCCATGGTCAGACCCTGTGGCTGATGGTCCCGTTATTGAACTGGCAGGACAACGTAGTTTGGCTAAAGATGTGACTTTGACAGCTATTATCAAGAAGCTTCAAGAACAAAAAACACAGGTGCCTTTGGTGATCATGACTTATATCAACCCAGTTTATCAATATGGTATTGAAGCCTTTGTTAAGGACCTGGCAGATACATCTGTCAAGGGGCTCATCATTCCTGATTTGCCAAATGAACATGCTGACTTTATCACACCATATTTGAAAGATAGTGATATTGCTCTTGTTCCTTTGGTAAGCTTGACGACAGGAATTGAGCGTCAGAAACAGTTGATTGATGGGGCAGAAGGCTTTATCTACGCCGTTGCCATCAATGGTGTTACAGGTAAGACTGGTAATTACCGTGATGACCTTGACAAACACTTGGTTAACTTGACTGCCCATGCAGACATTCCAGTCCTCACAGGTTTCGGTGTGTCAACAGAGGAAGACATTAAACGCTTTAACGCTGTATCAGACGGTGTTATCGTAGGATCAAAAATCGTCCGTGATCTTCACGACGGTAAGGAAGAAGACGTCACTGAATTTGTTAAGTTCGGTTCACATTTCGAAAAATAGAAGATGATACTCTCCAGAAATGGGGAGTTTTTTTCATCAAAAAAACTACAAATGTAAATAAAACTCTTGACACTTTTTCATGATAACGTTAAAATAAATCTACAAACGTAAACGAACAACAAATTCAGAAAGGAGCTATCATGCTGACAATTTCACCTGCGGAATGGGAAGTCATGCGAGTGCTCTGGGCCAAGGGGCAAGCGACTTCTTCAGAGATTATAGCTATTCTATCAAAGAAGCTAGACTGGTCGGCTTCGACAGTAAAGACCTTGATTGGACGTTTGGCGGACAAGGGTTATCTAACCAGTCAGCGTCAAGGACGAGGCTTTATCTATCAAGCTAGCTTGGGGGAAGATGAGGCGAATTTACAGGCTTTAGAAGCTGTTTTTGACAAGATTTGTTTGACCAAACACAGCGATTTGTTAGGTCAACTCATGGCAAAGACGCCGATGACTCAAGCTGATGTGGATAAGTTACAGGCCTTACTTGTAGCAAAAGAACCTGTGGATCAGGTGGTTTGTGACTGTGTGCCTGGCCAATGTGCTTGTGGGCATCATATAGAGGTGATATAGGAAATGGCAAAAGAAACCTTTGTGGTTAATGGGATGACCTGTGCATCCTGTGTAGCCAATGTTGAAAATGCTGTTAATAAGTTGGATGGCGTGGACAAGGCTGTGGTTAACCTAACCACTGAAAAAATGTCTGTGGATTACGCTAGGGATAAGGTTAGTCCAGAAGCGATTGAAAAAGCTGTGGCTGACGCTGGTTATGAAGCCGAAGTCTACAATCCAGATACAGCCAAAAGCCAGGAAGAGCGTGAAGAAGACAAGATTCACAAGGTGCGTGAGCGACTTATTTGGTCGTCGGTCTTCACCATTCCTCTTTTTTATCTAGCTATGGGGCCAATGGTCGGTCTACCTGTGCCAAACTTCTTGTCTCCTCACCATGCTGCCTTGACTTATGCCTTGGTGTTGCTAGTTTTGACAGTTCCAGTCATGTGGTTGGGTCGTTCCTTCTATAGTAATGGTTTTCGTACTTTGGCCAAGGGTCATCCTAACATGGATGCCTTGGTAGCCTTGGCAACATCGGCAGCCTTTCTTTATAGTCTCTATGGTACTTACCATATTTCATTGGGACATGCCCATCACGCCCACCAACTTTATTTTGAGTCAGTGGCTGTTATCTTGACCTTGATTACTCTAGGAAAATACTTTGAAACCCTCTCTAAAGGTCGAACTTCAGAAGCTATCAAGAAACTCATGCACTTGTCAGCCAAGGAGGCAACCGTCCTTCGGGATGGTAAGGAAGTCAAGCTTCCTGTGGATGAGGTTGTTCTTGGTGACCATATTGTGGTCAAACCTGGGGAAAAGATAGCCGTGGATGGTCAGGTGATTTCTGGTAGCTCTGCGATTGATGAGAGTATGCTTACAGGGGAGTCACTCCCTATTGAAAAATCCGCTGGTAAGCCAGTGTTTGCAGGTTCTATTAATGGTCAAGGTAGCTTAATTTATGAGGCTGAAAAGATTGGTAAGGACACCCTGCTTTCCCAAATCATTAAATTGGTTGAAGATGCTCAACAAACCAAGGCCCCTATTGCCAAGATTGCCGATCAGGTATCAGCGGTCTTTGTTCCTGTTGTCATGGCTATCGCCCTTGTTTCAGGCCTCTTCTGGTACCTTGTCATGGGACAAACCTTTACTTTTGCCATGACAGTAGCAGTCAGTGTCTTAGTTATTGCTTGTCCATGTGCCTTGGGACTTGCGACACCGACAGCCATTATGGTTGGTACAGGGCTTGGTGCAGGACACGGTATTCTCTACAAGCGTGGAGATGTGCTCGAGCTAGCGCACAAGGCTGATGTCCTCGTCTTTGACAAGACAGGAACCATTACTCAGGGGAAACCTCAGTTGGTTTCTAGCTATACCTATGGCAATAGTGGAGCAGCCTTACAGCTTTTGGCATCCTTGGAAGCCAAGTCTGAACACCCATTAGGTCAAGCAATTCTTGTGGCAGCAGAAAATGCTAACTTAGACTTGTTAGAGATGGATAACTTTTCAAGTCTGACAGGACGAGGACTTACTGCCAGCTATGCAGGCAAAACTTATTTAGCTGGAAATCAAACCCTTATGACAGAGGAAAAAGTCGACTTGACTTCAGCACAAGCTGATTTCCAAAACTTGACAGCTGATGGTCAAACACCGATTTTCCTAGCTGAAGATGGTAAGTTAATCGGACTCTTTGGTGTAGCCGATCAGGTTAAAGAAGACAGTGCAGATATGGTGACAGCTCTTCATCAAATGGGCAAGGAAGTCATCATGTTGACTGGGGATAATGACCAAACAGCTCAAGCTATCGCTCAAAAGGTTGGCATCAAGCGTGTCATCAGTCAAGTCCTTCCGCAAGAGAAATCTAGGGTGATTAGTGACCTGCAAGCCGAAGGAAAATCAGTCATCATGGTTGGTGATGGTATCAATGATGCCCCAGCCCTTGCGACTGCCGATATCGGTATTGCCATGGGGTCAGGGACAGATATTGCCATGGAAAGTGCCGATATGGTCCTTATGAAACCCAACCTCATGGATGTCGTTAAGGCCCTGAAAATTAGTCAGGCGACGATCACGACAATTAAAGAGAACCTCTTTTGGGCCTTTATCTACAATATCTTGTCTATCCCAGTAGCTATGGGTGTCCTCCACCTCTTTGGAGGCCCGCTCCTTGACCCAATGATAGCAGGACTTGCCATGAGCTTCAGCTCTGTCTCAGTCGTCCTCAATGCTCTCCGGCTCAAACGTCGTAAAGTCTAAGCGTTGATTGCTTGTGACGTCTGCGACTTAAGCTGTGTACTAAAAATAATTAAAGAAAAGGAAGAAAGAAAAATGACAAAAACATATAACATCACAGGAATGAAATGCCAAGGCTGTGTCAACACAGTTACTGAAAAACTCTCTGCTGTCAAAGGTGTAGACAAGGTTCAAGTTGACCTCGAAAACAAACAAGTCACTATCGAAGGGAAACCATGGAAGTGGTCTCTCAAACATGCCCTCAAAGGTACTAAGTTCGAACTTGGTGACGAAATTTAAGACAGGAATGAAACAGCTCTTAGGCTGTTTTTTTCTATCCACAATACTTTTGAAAAACCCATTTTTTTGTGATATGATTAGTGTAATTATGTTCTCTAAAAGGGTATGAGTTCCCTTTTGATGGAGATCACAAAATTAAGAAAAGAAAATGGTATACCTATGTCTAAACAAACCCTTATCCTTCTATACGGTGGACGTTCTGCAGAACGTGAAGTGTCTGTTCTTTCAGCTGAGAGTGTCATGCGTGCGGTGGATTATAGCGCATTTGAGGTTAAAACCTACTTTATCACTCAGTCTGGCGATTTTATCAAAACACAAGAGTTTACGGAAACACCAGGTGATGATGAAAAGCTTATGACTAATGATACAGTTGTGGCGAGTCAGGCTATCAAACCAAGTGACATCTACGAAGAAGGTGCTGTGGTCTTCCCGATCCTTCATGGACCTATGGGTGAGGATGGGTCTATCCAAGGTTTCCTTGAAACTCTCAAGTTGCCATACGTGGGTACCAATGTCCTTTCATCAAGCGTTGCCATGGACAAGATTACGACCAAGCATATTCTCGAGGTTGTGGGTGTACCTCAGGTTGCCTACACTGTCTTCATCGAGGGTGAAGATTTGGAAGCAGCAGTGGCTAAAACTGTGCAAAAATTAGCCTTCCCAGTTTTCGTAAAACCAGCTAACATGGGGTCATCTGTTGGGATTTCTAAGGCTGAAAATGAAGCAGAGCTTCGTGAAGCGATTGATTTGGCCCTCAAATATGATAGCCGTATCTTGATTGAGCAGGGTGTGGTTGCCCGTGAAATCGAGGTTGGTATCCTTGGCAATACGACTGTCAAAACAACAGAACCAGGTGAAGTTGTTAAAGACGTTGCCTTCTATGATTATCAGGCCAAGTATATCGACAATAAGATTACCATGGACATCCCAGCTCATGTGCCTGCAGAAGTCATGACGCAAATGCGTGCCTATGCGGCCAAGGCCTTTCGTGCCCTTGGTGGTTGTGGCCTTGCCCGCTGTGATTTCTTCTTGGCTGAGGATGGAACCATTTATCTTAATGAGCTCAATACAATGCCAGGTTTCACCCAATGGTCAATGTATCCATTGCTTTGGGAAAATATGGGACTCTCTTATACAGACCTTATCAAGGAATTGGTAGCGTTAGGACAAGAAATGTTCGAGAAACGTGAAAGCCATTTGATTTAAGAAATATGATTTAGAAAGCAGACATCTTAGTCTTGGAGAAATCTCTGAGACTGGGGTGTTTTTTTCTTTACAAAATGTGTCAGTTTATCTATATCTTTTCTTTATCACGCTGATAAAAAATACATATTATCCAAATAATCTTAGCGGTGGTAGAATAAAGCTAACGTTTCAAAATGACATAAAGCTATTCATTCGTATTTTGTGAAGCCGTACTTTTCAAATGCGAGAGAAGGGTCAGAGGGCTAGAAGTTGATGGCAGTGAGTGCTGATGGAATTTTCTACGCCCTTTGTATCTTATGGAATTGAACACAGGCTAAATTCCTAGAGCAAAAGATAAACTTCCTAGTGTGCCCGCACACGCCGTCAGTTTCCTATTTGCTTTACGGAATTCTATACGCCTTTTGTATCTTGTGAAATTGAATACGGGCTAAATTCCTAGAGCAAAAGATAAACTTCCTAGTGTGCTAGCACCCGTCGTCAGTTTCCTATTTGCTTTACGGAATTTTCTACGCCCTTTGTATCTTGTTTTGAGGAGGTAAGTTTTGGACTGGTCCATTGTTCAACAGTATTTGCCCTTTTATCAGAAGGCATTCTTTTTAACTTTACATATTGCCGTTCTGGGGATTATTGGTTCCTTCCTTTTGGGCTTGGTGGTGAGTGTTATTCGTCATTACCGAGTGCCAATTTTGAGTCAGCTTTCGACGGCTTATATTGAGCTATCTCGTAATACGCCGCTCTTGATTCAGCTCTTCTTTCTCTACTTTGGCTTGCCTCGTATAGGTTTGGTTCTATCCTCAGAGGCCTGTGCTGTGGTAGGTTTGATTTTCTTGGGTGGTTCCTATATGGCGGAGTCCTTCCGAAGTGGTCTAGAGGCCGTTAGTCAGACCCAGCATGAAGTGGGCTTGTCTATTGGTTTGACGCCCTTCCAAGTCTTTCGCTATGTGGTCCTTCCTCAGGCAGTAGCTGTGGCGTTGCCGTCATTTAGTGCTAACGTCATTTTCCTTATCAAGGAAACGTCAGTATTCTCAGCGGTAGCCTTGGCGGATTTGATGTATGTGGCCAAAGATTTGATTGGTCTTTACTACGAGACCGATGTGGCTTTAGGTATGTTGGTGGTGGCTTATCTCTTAATGCTGCTACCGATTTCCCTAGTCTTTAGTTGGATTGAAAGGAGGTTACGCTATGCAGGATTCGGGCTTTCAAGTTCTTCTTCAGGGGAATAATTTCCTACGTATCATACAAGGTCTAGGCGTAACTATTTGGATTTCCATCGTTTCGGTGCTTCTTTCCCTTTTATTGGGGACCCTTTTGGGAATTGTCATGACGTCGAAATCTAAGATTATTCGTTTTTTGTCACGTATTTATCTGGAATTTATTCGTATCATGCCCCAATTGGTTTTGCTCTTTATTGTCTATTTTGGTCTGGCTAGGAACTTTAACATCAATATCTCAGGTGAGTTATCGGCTATTATCGTCTTTACTCTTTGGGGAACGGCTGAGATGGGTGATTTGGTGCGTGGGTCAATCACGTCGCTCCCTAGACACCAGTTTGAGAGCGGAAGGGCCCTTGGCTTGACCAACAGTCAGCTTTACACCTATGTGATTATTCCACAAGTCTTGCGTCGCTTGTTGCCTCAGGCCATTAACCTGGTGACCCGGATGATTAAAACTACCTCTTTGGTGGTGTTGATTGGTGTGGTTGAGGTGACCAAGGTTGGTCAGCAGATTATCGATAGTAACCGCTTGACTATCCCAACAGCTTCTTTCTGGATCTATGGTACGATTTTGATTCTTTATTTTGCCATTTGTTATCCAGTTTCTAAGCTGTCTACTTATCTTGAAAATCGTTGGAGGAATTAAGATGACCGAAAGCATTTTACAAATCAAGGATTTGAAAAAGTCCTTTGGGGACAATGAAATTCTCAAAGGTATCTCCTTGGACCTTAAACAAGGTGAAGTCGTTGTTATCCTGGGTTCCTCAGGTTGTGGGAAATCGACACTCCTACGTTGTATCAATGGCTTAGAGACCATCCAAGGAGGCGATATTCTCCTAGACGGTAAGTCTATCACTGGTAGTAAGAAGGATTTCCATCTGATTCGTCAGAAAATCGGCATGGTCTTTCAAAGTTATGACCTCTTTCCACATTTGGATATCCTACAAAATCTGATTTTGGGGCCGGTCAAAGCCCAAGGGCGTAACAAGGAAGAAGTCATCGCCGAGGCTGAGAAACTTTTGGAGCGTGTGGGACTTCTGGACAAGAAGCATAGCTTCGCGCGACAACTATCGGGTGGTCAAAAGCAACGTGTGGCCATTGTCCGTTCCCTGCTCATGCATCCTGAAGTTATCCTCTTTGACGAGGTGACGGCCTCGCTTGACCCTGAGATGGTTCGTGAGGTTCTGGAATTAATCAATGACCTCGCTCAAGAAGGGCGTACCATGTTGATTGTAACCCATGAGCTTCAGTTTGCGCGTGCCATCGCTGACCGTATTATCTTTATGGATAAAGGTGTCATCGCTGAGGAAGGGACTGCTGAAGAATTCTTCAATCATCCAAAGACACAGCGAGCTCAAGAGTTCCTCAATGTCTTTGACTTCAGCCAGTTTGGTGCCTATTTGTAACCCATTGTTTTTAGTAAAAAATATAATATTTTAGGAGATATTTATGAAATTAACAAAGAAAATTTTTGCCCTATTAGCCCTCGTCTTTGCCTTGGTGGCAGTGACTGCTTGCTCAAGTAACAGTAGCTCTGGTAAATCAACAGCCAAAGCACGTACTATTGAAGAAATTAAGAAGAGCGGTGAACTCCGTATCGCCGTTTTTGCGGACAAGAAACCTTTCGGTTATGTAGATAACAAGGGTGCTTACCAAGGTTACGATATTGAACTTGGTAATCGTTTGGCTAAAGACTTGGGTGTTAAACCTAAATACGTCTCAGTAGATGCGGCCAACCGTGCCGAATTCTTGATTTCAAACAAGGTAGATATTACGCTTGCCAACTTCACAGTAACTGATGAACGTAAGAAACAAGTGGACTTCGCTCTTCCTTATATGAAAGTCTCAATCGGTGTGGTGTCACCTAAAGACAAGGTCATTAAGGACGTTAAAGAGCTTGAAGGTAAGACTTTGATTGTTACTAAGGGGACAACTGCTGAAACTTACTTTGAAAAGAACTATCCAAATATCAAATTGCAAAAGTATGACCAATATAGCGACGCTTACCAAGCCCTCCTTGATGGTCGTGGCGATGCCTTCTCAACAGATAATACAGAAGTTCTTGCTTGGGCTCTAGAAAATAAAGGTTACGAAGTCGGAATCACATCTCTTGGTGACCCGGATACGATTGCCCCAGCCGTTCAAAAAGGTAACAAAGAACTCCTTGACTTTATCAATAAAGACATTAAGAAACTTGGCGAAGAGAATTTCTTCCACAAAGATTATGAAAAAACACTTCACCCAACTTACGGTGATGCAGCTAAAGCTGATGACCTCGTGGTTGAAGGTGGCGAAGTGAAATAAGACTGTCCCCCTCTTAAAGAGGCAAGTCTTGCTTAATAAGAATAAAACAACCACTCCTGCTTCTAGCTAGACTAGATTTAAGCAGGAGTGGTTTTATTGGTTTTTATAGTTTCTTTTGATCTTCCATTCAACGAAAAGGACATAGCTAAGCAAGCCTCCAAACATACCAAATAGGAGATAGGGTTCCAGACGATCAAACAAGGTTATTCGTTGACCGTAAGGGGATTTAGAGCCATCTTTCCAGGTAATGCTCTTGTTTTCATCATCAATCCGTTTGTAGGATTCGCCATTATAGGTCAGATAATTGTCTTTACGGACATACATATTCAAATAGTTGAGGCCGTTCTTAGCGGGAAGGACTGAAAGCAGGCGCTCCTTGGCATAAACTTCGATGTAGAGGGTACCGTCATTAAAGCGTTTAATGTCATCGATGCGTGCATTTTTAATGAGGACATTTCCATCTTGAACAATCTCCCAATCAATCTTACTTCCCTTGCGACCTCTTTCGTAGGATATGGCAATCTGATGACTTTCAGATTGCCAAAGACCATAGATACTGTCTTTATAAACGTTATGATCAAAGAAAATACCATAGATAATGAGTATAGGTAAGAGGATTAGGAAACCTATCCCAAAAATGTTGGCTAAACGGTCTGTAAAGTTATCCCAGCGTGCTCGCCACCCCGTTTTACGTTTTTGTTCTTTCCGATATGCTTTTTGTGACTGATACTTTCGGTTGAGATTCTTTCGGTCAGCGTATTTTCTTTTTGTTTGGTGTCTCATTGAGCTTCTCTATCCTCTTTTGCCGAGCCTCTATCACGATAAGAAATGAGCAAATACCCATAAGTATCAAATAGAAGGCTTCAAAAACCTCGTCTATAGTAGTTTTCCGTTCGTCATAAGGGCTGGTAGAACCATCTTTCCAAGTGACAGTCTTGTTCCCAGAGTCTATGCGCTTATAGGAGTCACCGTCGTAAGTGAGATAATTGTCTTTGCGAAGATAAAAATCCATGTAGCTGAAACCATCCTTGGTCGGGAGGTCAGTCAGGTAGCCTTCCACTGTATAAAGCTCCAAGTATAGGGTGCCGTCATTGAAGCGCTTGATAGGGCGAGTTCTAGCAGCATAGATAATATACTTACCATCCTGTACGACTTGCCAGTCGATATTTCCTCTTTTCCGGAGATGCTTATAGGAAATCGCTAACTTATGATGATCAGACTGCCAGAGACCATAAATGTTATCTTTGTTGACTGTATAATGATCGTAATAATAAAAACCACCATACAGCAGTGCTAGTATTATTAAGATGATCAATTCAGATGTTGGCTCTAGTAGAACTAGCTTTCTCCAATTAAAGTGCCACCTTTTGGGTTCTTCAATACTTTGTCAGTCACTTTTTCTGTTTTTCTCTTTGTTAGAGGGACGAATTGATTTTTTCTTTGTCATGCCTAATCCTTTCATCAACCATTGTAACAAATTCATCTCCCAAGCAAAAGCTAGGCCGATTTGTGATATAATTGGAGGGTATATTGAGAGACAAGAAAGCCTATTTTTTGTCAGATTTGTAAAAAAATAAAACAGAGGATTTTAAGATGAAACTGACACTCCATGAAATTGCCAAGGTTGTTGGCGCTAAAAATGATGTCACTGCCTATGAAGATGTCGCTATTAACCAGATTGAGTTTGATAGCCGTAAGATTACAGCGGGCGATCTCTTTTTGCCACTTAAGGGTGTGCGTGATGGGCACGAGTTTATCCAAACAGCCTTTGAAAATGGTGCTCTAGCGACATTCACAGAAAAAGACTTACCAGCTGATCAAGCCCACATCCTAGTTGAGGATGCTCTTGAGGCCTTCCAAAAACTAGCTGCCTACTATCTTGAAAAGACTGGTGTTGATGTCATTGCGGTGACTGGTTCTAACGGTAAGACAACTACCAAGGACATGATTCATGATATTTTGGCAACGACCTACCGCACCTACAAGACCCAAGGTAACTACAATAACGAGATTGGTCTTCCCTATACCGCCCTTCACATGCCTGATGATACTGAAAAAATCGTCCTTGAGATGGGACAAGACCACATGGGTGATATTCACCTCTTGTCAACCTTGGCGAAGCCAAAAACAGCTGTTGTTACCTTAATCGGAGAGGCTCACTTGGGGTTCTTCGGTAGCCGTGACAAGATTGCCCAAGGTAAGATGCAAATGCAAGACGGTATGCCTGATGGCAGCCTCTTACTTGTGCCAAGTGATCCTATCGTAGATCCATTCTTGCCAAGCAATCTTGAAGTGGTACGATTTGGTGAGGGCTCTGATCTAACAGTCTCTGACTTGACAGAATACAAGGATCACCTCACCTTCTCAACTAACTTCCTAGATGGACAAGTTACCTTGCCAGTCACTGGAAAGTACAATGCCACAAATGCTATGGTTGCGGCTTATGTCGCTAAACACTGGGGTGTGACTGAGGAAAATATCTTCTCAGCTTTGGCCAACTTGCAGCTGACAAAGAATCGTACCGAATGGAAAAAAGCAGCCAATGGCGCAGATATTCTTTCAGACGTCTACAATGCCAATCCGACAGCAATGAAGCTCATTTTGGAGACCTTCTCAGCCATTCCTAAGAATGAAGGAGGTAAGAAGATTGCTGTCTTAGCCGATATGAAAGAACTCGGTGAACAGTCTGTCCAACTTCACACGCAGATGATTCTTAGCCTGGCACCAGATGCTATTGATACGGTAATTTTCTACGGTGAAGACATTGCGGACTTGTCGCAACTTGCTAGCCAGATGTTCCCGATTGGTCATGTCTATTATTTCAAGAAGACAGCTGACGAGGACCAGTTTGACGCTATGGTTAAACGCATCAAAGAAAGCCTAGGCGAGCACGATCAAATCTTGCTCAAGGGCTCCAACTCTATGAACCTAGCTAGAGTTGTTGAAGAACTCCAAGCTAAGGATTAAGCTCTAAAACCTGCATTAAAGAGCTGTTTATGGAACTTTGAAGAAGTGGTGACCGAACTAACTTAAGGAAAGTCACAAAATTAGATTGTCTTAAATCAAAAGCCTGCTCGTTAAAGCAGGTTTTTGATTTACCTGAAATTTGATATAATAACGAGAATAGCAATTTTATCAGGAGAAGAGAATGAAGGATTTTTTTACAACGACCCAAACCCGGCCACCACAGATACCTTTGCCCTATTATCTGGTGATGCTAATGGTATTGGTGCTGCTGGCTTACCTGAGTTGGTCTTGGCATGCTAAAAAAAGTTGGCGTCTGACTTTTCTAGGAGTTCAAGCCGTTCAACTGATTAGCCTTTACATTTGGTATATTTGGCAGGGATTTCCTTTAGATGATAGTCTCCCTCTTTACCATTGCCGCTTGGCCATGCTCTCCCTCTTGCTCCTAAAAGATAGTAAGGTCAAAACTTATTTTGCACTTATGGGCTTGGTTGGAGGTTCTTGTGCGATCATTCATCCCATATTTGATCCTTATGATTTTCCGCATATCTCCAGTATTTCCTTCATCATTGGGCATTATGCTCTACTGGTCAATAGCCTCAATTATCTTTTGAGGACCTATAAGACTCACCCTATTTCAAAGAATATGATTGTGACGCTTACCTTGCTATTGAATCTCGGACTTGTAGTTGTTAATCATTTTGTTAACGGAAATTACGGCTTATTAAGACATACCCCTTTTATCTCAGACGCCTGGTTACCTATCAAATACCTTGCTGTTTCAGGAGCTTTGATTTTTCTTATGATAGTTATGAAAAAAGGTCTGGAATATTTTGAAGAAAAGTATTGAATAAATGAAGGAACACGCCATCAGAGAGTTGATAGCGTGTTTTTTCATTTTATTTGTTTTATTCTAACACAAAACGCTTTCAGAATTGCTTTCACACTGTAATTTGGATATAATAAAAGGGCTGTGCCTGCGAGAATTATCGCAAGCCTTGACAACAAATGTAGCTTTCAAAAGACAGAAATTTTCTGAAAGAAGTGCTACAACGATCTTGCTTTTCGTTCTGGTAAAACCCTATTGCTATTAGTAGCTCTGGGACATGGGATTTTTGAGATTTACTAAGAAGCTGCTGACATCCATGCCACTAAGGAAAAGTAACAAAAAGATTATTTTCAAAGAAGAAAGAAAACTATGAGTATTCAAGACGAAATCAAAAAACGCCGTACTTTTGCCATCATCTCTCACCCCGATGCTGGTAAAACAACAATTACTGAACAATTGCTTTACTTTGGGGGTGAAATCCGTGAAGCTGGTACCGTAAAAGGTAAGAAAACCGGAAACTTTGCTAAATCAGACTGGATGGATATTGAGAAACAACGTGGTATCTCAGTAACCTCATCTGTGATGCAGTTTGACTATGCCGGCAAACGAGTCAATATCCTTGATACTCCAGGGCACGAGGACTTCTCAGAAGATACCTACCGTACCCTTATGGCGGTTGATGCTGCCGTAATGGTCGTTGACTCAGCCAAAGGTATCGAGGCCCAAACCAAAAAACTTTTCGAAGTTGTCAAACACCGTGGGATTCCTGTCTTCACCTTCATGAACAAATTGGACCGTGATGGACGTGAGCCACTTGACCTCTTGGAAGAGTTGGAAGAAGTGCTTGGTATTGCCAGCTACCCAATGAACTGGCCTATCGGTATGGGTAAAGCCTTCGAAGGACTTTATGACCTTTATAACGAACGCTTGGAGCTCTATAAAGGTGACGAGCGCTTTGCCAAGATTGAAGATGGTGATACTCTATTTGCCAATAACCCATTCTATGAGCAAGCTAAAGAAGATATTGAACTCTTGACAGAAGCAGGAAATGAATTCTCTGAAGAGGCTATTTTAGCAGGTGAATTGACACCGGTCTTCTTCGGTTCTGCCCTCACTAACTTCGGAGTTCAAACCTTCCTCGATACCTTCCTCAAATTTGCTCCAGAACCACATGGCCACAAGACCGTAGATGGTGATGAGATTGATCCTCTTAACAAGGATTTCTCTGGTTTTGTTTTCAAAATCCAAGCCAATATGGACCCACGTCACCGTGACCGTATTGCCTTTGTTCGTATCGTTTCTGGTGAATTTGAGCGTGGTATGAGTGTTAATCTAACACGTACTGGTAAAGGAGCTAAGCTCTCTAACGTCACTCAGTTTATGGCTGAATCCCGTGAAAATGTTGAAAATGCCGTGGCTGGAGATATCATCGGGGTTTACGATACAGGAACCTACCAGGTTGGTGATACTCTTACTGTTGGAAAAAACAAATTTGAATTTGAGCCACTACCAACCTTTACACCAGAATTGTTCATGAAAGTTTCTGCTAAAAACGTCATGAAACAGAAGTCTTTCCACAAGGGAATTGAACAATTGGTGCAAGAAGGAGCCATCCAGCTCTACACCAATTACCAAACAGGTGAATACATGCTTGGTGCCGTTGGTCAACTTCAGTTTGAAGTCTTCAAACACCGTATGGAAAATGAATACAATGCCGAAGTCGTTATGACACCAATGGGTAAAAAGACTGTGCGTTGGATTCAACCTGAGGACCTCGATGAACTCATGTCATCAAGCCGAAATATCTTGGCCAAAGATCGCTTTGACCAACCAGTCTTCCTCTTTGAAAATGACTTTGCCCTCCGTTGGTTTGCGGACAAATATCCAGATGTGACATTGGAAGAGAAGATGTAATACGGCACAAAAGATGACGATTTTAAATCGTTCATCTTTTGACGCTAGCCCCTATCTTGTGGCTAGCTAGCCGTCTCACTAACTACGTCAGACGAATAATATCGATTCGTCTGACTTCGTGTCGTAATATCTTAGTGATGTTATTTACGAAGTATCCTATGGGACCGTGGCTAAGTCCCTTACTAACTCGAAAACGGAAAAATATCGTTTCCGTTTTCTCATGTCGTAATATCTTTTAAACACACAAAAAACCATAGGACTTCCACTTAAGACTGTCCTATGGTTTCTTTTATTTTTCCGTATTGAGTAATCTGCCTAGGAATCG
Organism: Streptococcus sp. SV2; assembly: GCF_030440175.1. Taxonomy (NCBI): domain Bacteria; kingdom Bacillati; phylum Bacillota; class Bacilli; order Lactobacillales; family Streptococcaceae; genus Streptococcus; species Streptococcus sp. SV2. The sequence continues at coordinate 182,949 of NZ_JAQFJQ010000001.1, read as the reverse complement.
ATGTAGGGCGAAGAAAACGATGAGGCTGGCTAATGTTTCTCCTAAGAAAGATGAGCCATTAATAATAAATGAGTAGAGATAAGGGCTTTGTCCTTTAGGAGCATAGCTTCCCCAAAAGATGACACCGGCTATAAAGTGAATGAGATAGCGTGAAAAGCCCCCTAGCAGAATACCGCCAGTGATATACACTAGAGACTTGAGCTTTTTCCCTTGTATGATGGCTTTATCGAGGGCTGGTTTGACCACACCACTAATCCCAATAAGGCTAAAGGCAACAAAATATTCCAGAAAACCTTGTGTTAAGGTTAGCCAACCGCCGGCTGCTTGTCCTGTCACCACTTGGAGTAATCCCCAGATAAGGCCTCCCATTGCACCAGCTCCAACTCCCCAGCGAAAACTAAGGAGGAAGATAGGGACCATTTTAAAGGAAAGGGAAATCCAAGGGCCTAGGGACATGGGTTGAGTAACCAAGTCGAGAATGTAAGCAATGGTTGCAAAAAGGGCAACCTCAATCATTGGTCGAATACTTGTTTTCGACATAAAAAAACCTCCTATACCAATCGTCTTGATTGGCTATTTTTGCCACATCAAAACGTTGTCATAGAAGTTCTTCTATTCAATCTATTTTGAGACACATCCCTACGCAGGTCCTAACCTGATCAGGTGGTAAGAGTTTAGGCAAGTCTTGAAGAAAAAATTCAAGCTAGCCATTCTCAGCAATTGCTCCTCTTGTGACTCCTTAATTGTACTACCAGAAACCCATTTTTGCAAGTGTCTGAAATCCTAAAATTGTGGTATAGTTAAAGCAAGGATTATCTTTACAATAAAAAAGGAGAAATAACTATGGGACTTTTTTCAGGACTGCTTGGCAATGCATCTAAAAAAGATAATGATAAGGTTGAGCGCCAATTGGAGGGCATCTTAATTCCAGGTGAACAGGTGGAGTTAGCCTATGCCCTTGTTCGTGACTTGATTGTCTTTACAGAGAAGCGCTTGATTTTAGTCGATAAGCAAGGTGTTACCGGGAAGAAGACTTCCTACAAGTCTATCCCTTATCACTCGATTTCTCGTTTTACTGTAGAAAGTTCGGGTCACTTTGACCTAGATGCTGAGCTTAAGATTTGGATTTCATCAGCACTGGAGCCCGCAGAGGTCCTGCAATTTAAGAGTGATAATAACGTCTTTGAAATTCAACAAGCTTTGGCAGCAGCAGTGCTAAAGTAATGAGGAAGAAAAATGTTTATTGAAAAAGAACTGGGTTATAAGCGTCACTGGATTAATATTGACTCAGATATTATTTCTGAGCAATCCTACCTTTATACCAAGTATGATATTGACCAGGAAACCATAGAGTATGCCTTGGATAAAAATGAACGAGCTCACATGGACTACAACCGTGAGAATGGAACAATCACTTTTATCTATAATGTTCTGGCTCTTGAGAAGGACAAGGAATACTATGAAACCATTCCTCTGACCTTTATTGTTCAAGATACGCGTTTGGTGACCATTAGTAACGAGGATAACGCTTATGTGATAAGCAAGATGCAAGATTATGTGGATAACCATGAGGATTTGTCTATCTACAAATTGCTCTTTGCAGGACTTGAGATGATTTCAAATGCCTACTATCCCGTCATTGAATGTTTGGATCAGCAAAAAGATGAGGTTAGTCGACGCCTAAGACAGACAACGACGAGTAAGAATCTTTACGATCTTTCAGATTTGGAAATAGGCATGGTCTATTTGGTGGCTGCAGCCACACAAAACCGTCTTCTATTGGAACACATCAAGGGGCACGCCATTTATCGTCGTCTCAATGAGGTCGAAAAAGAGCAGTTTGATGATGCCATGATTGAAGCCAGGCAGTTGGTTGCCATGACGGATCTTATTTCTAAGGTCTTACAGCACCTATCAGGTTCTTATGACAATATCCTAAACAACAACTTGAACAACAACTTGAGCAATCTGTCCATTATTGAGGTACTTTTAGGAGTGATTGCCGTTATTACTGGTTTCTTTGGGATGAATGTTCCTCTACCGTTTATGACTGTCAGTCCAGCCTGGATTTTCATCATTATCGGTAGTGCGATCCTTTGTTTGGTCTTGGCCCGCTACTTGCGTTGGTTGGTCCATAAATAATAATTAGTGAGTGAAACCGTCTTCTTAAATTGGAGGCGGTTTTAAAACGTTATTTTCTGTCTTTTTATTTCTAAATATGATAGACTAGATGAGTTGTTAAAATAAACGACTATTAAATACAGGTAGTTAATCTACTACACAACCAAGTCTCATAAGGTGGCTTCGCACCGCCTTCAAATAGAAAGAAGAATACTTTGAAATTTACAGATTTAAACCTATCAGAAGACATCCAATCAGCTGTTGTAGCTGTTGGTTTTGAAAAACCATCACCTATCCAAGAGTTGACAATTCCACTCGCTCTTGAAGGTAAGGATGTTATCGGTCAGGCCCAAACTGGTACTGGTAAAACAGCTGCCTTTGGTTTGCCTACCCTAGATAAAATTCGTACAGAAGAAAATACAATCCAAGCCCTTGTTATTGCCCCAACACGTGAGTTGGCAGTGCAATCTCAAGAAGAGCTTTTCCGTTTTGGTCGTGACAAAGGCGTTAAAGTTCGCTCAGTTTACGGTGGTTCTAGCATTGAAAAACAAATCAAGGCCCTCCGTTCAGGTGCCCACATCGTTGTAGGGACACCAGGTCGTCTCCTTGACCTTATCAAACGTAAGGCTCTTAAACTCAATAACATTGAGACTTTGATTTTGGATGAAGCGGATGAAATGCTTAACATGGGCTTCCTTGAAGACATTGAAGCTATCATTAGCCGAGTGCCAGAAGAACGTCAAACCCTTCTTTTCTCAGCAACTATGCCTGATGCTATCAAACGTATTGGCGTTCAGTTCATGAAAGATCCTGAGCATGTGAAAATCAAGGCTAAAGAATTGACCAATGTTAACGTTGACCAATACTTTATCCGAGTGAAGGAACAAGAGAAGTTCGATACCATGACTCGCCTTATGGACGTTGACCAACCAGAGTTGTCAATCGTCTTTGGACGTACCAAACGTCGTGTGGACGAGTTGACACGTGGTTTGAAACTTCGTGGTTTCCGTGCAGAAGGTATCCACGGTGACCTTGACCAAAACAAACGTCTTCGTGTTATCCGTGACTTCAAGAACGACCAAATCGATATCTTGGTTGCCACAGACGTTGCAGCGCGTGGTCTTGACATTTCAGGTGTCACTCACGTCTACAACTACGATATCCCACAAGACCCAGAAAGCTACGTTCACCGTATTGGACGTACAGGCCGTGCAGGCCAATCAGGTCAATCGATTACTTTCGTTGCTCCAAACGAAATGGGTTACTTGGGAATCATCGAAAACTTGACTAAGAAACGCATGAAAGGTCTTAAGCCACCAACAGCTCAAGAAGCCTTCCAAGCTAAGAAGAAAGTTGCCCTTAAGAAGATTGAACGTGACTTTGCGGATGAAGCTATCCGTTCTAACTTTGACAAGTTCAAGGGCGATGCGGTTAAATTGGCTCAAGAATTCACACCTGAAGAATTGGCCCTTTACATCTTGAGCTTAACCGTTCAAGATCCAGAGACAATGCCAGAAGTGGAAATTGCGCGTGAAAAACCATTGCCATTCAAACCATCAGGTGGTGGCTTTGGTGGTAAAGGCGGCAAAGGTGGTCGTGGCAACCGCGGTCGCGATAACAACCGTCGTGGTGGATACCGTGGCGACCGTAACCGCGATGACCGAGACGGTGGCCGTCGTGACTTCAAACGCAAGTCTAAGAAGAATAGCCGTGACTTCGAAAACCATGGCAACAAACGCCCACACCGTACCTCAAGCGAAAAGAAAAACGGCTTTGTCATCCGTAACAAGGGTGATAAGTAAGTACCAAGACAGTAATCAGTAGTGGAAAGAACTTTATTTCATATTTTCTTATTTGAAAACCACTTATGAAAAGATTTCTGAAAACACTCTATAAAAATAGAGTGTTTTCCTATACCTTTAATATAGAATATAAGTACATAATAAAAACTCATAAGTTTTTCTATAACCAGTTGTTAGACCAATTGCAAAAGCAACAAAACGTTATATTGCAAGACCTGTCGTAAATGCTGTGAAACGTTTTGTTGTTAATCCAGTCAAGAGATTGTTTGGTCGTAGAAGAGGAAAGAGAAGATGACAATGAAAAAAAGCAATATTTTAGGGATTTTTGTAGGACTATTTATAGGGTTGGTTACAGTCTTAGGAATGAGCCTATTTATCTTTATTAATTTAAAATTTAACTCTGTTTATTATGCTCAGCATATTCCTCATAAGGAGGGAACAGAACCGGACATCATTATGCTGATGGAGAATATGGGTTGGGCTTATACACCGGAAATAGATGGTATTAGCTATGATGATGATGGAATGTACGCTATAACTAGAAATAAAGGAACGAAAACGTCTATATTAGGTCTTTCAGGTGATACTCTATATTTTAGTTCGGCATCGGGTGATGGCTATCTTTTAAATCATGATTTTTCTATCAAAACTGCTCTTGACAAACGTTATCACAAGATTAAATATAATCAACGAAAAGTCCAAAAAGAAATTAGAGAGACCGTTCAACCTGTGATTGATGCTCAACCAAAACCCTTCATCAATCTTCAATGGTTGTTTAATTTAATTTATCAAAGTAGGTTTAATTAGAGAATAAGATAGCATAGAAGCATTTTGTAAGATTATTTATACCTAAAGATGAGTTTACCTATATTGTGGCATTTACTGTGGATATAATTCAGGACACCTTGTAGGGTGTCTTTTTTATGTTTTTTATTTAATAAATTCGGAGTAATACTAATGATTTTAAAGCTATTTAGAGCATGTAGAATTATTCATGTGCGTGCGTTGTATACCACTATGAGAATTTTTCTAAAAGGTAGTGATTTGACATTGATTGAAGACTATATCATTCAGCTTTGGGAGAACAAACTAAATAATAGAATATGAAAATGTCTTAACTGGAAAACATCTTATGAAGTCTTATAAGAGGAAAGTACGTACTTAATTTGATAATTCAAGACCAAAGAACACACGGTTATTTTTCCGTGTGTTCTTTGATATAAGCTAGTTTTTTCTCTCGGCTTTTTTTCTTAAAGAGTGCTTCGGCGCTCATGGCTTCAGGCTTGCTGGCGAAGGCTTCTGAGTAGAGGAGTTTAACTGGTAGGCGAGCTCTGGTATACTTAGCGCCCTTGCCTGAGTTATGGGTTTTGAGGCGGCGTTCGACGTCTGTGGTGTAGCCTGTATAGAGGGTGCCGTCGGCACACTCAACAACATATATGTAGGCCTTGCTATCCTTTTCTGTCATCGTTTAGGACTCACCCTCAGCCTTTTTCCCAAAGTAAATCTCAAAGATTTCGTCGGTATAATCACCATTTTCCTTGTGAACAAAGAGGGGAGGAAGGATTTTCAATCCATCTGTCGATCCGTCTTTTATGGCTTCAATCAGGAGCATATTAGCCTCACGTCCCATTTTAGGATAGATAAACTGGATGCGTTTAGGTGCTAGATTATACTGGCGCATGGTGTCGATGATATCCAAAAAGCGGTCAGGGCGATGTACCATGGCAATGCGTCCATTAGATTTGAGGGCATGACGAGCGACCTGGCAAATTTCTTCTAAATTCGTCGTGATTTCGTGGCGGGCCAAGAGGTAGTGCTCTGACAGATTCTTCTTAGACGTTTCTGTGACCTTAAAGTAGGGAGGGTTACAAAGAATGAGGTCTACTTGAGATCGTGGGGTATGGTCAAGCAAATTTTTTAGGTCGTCATTGACAACAGTCACTTGATTCTCTAGTTGATTAAGAGTTACGGAACGCTTGGCCATATCAGCCAGGCGTTCTTGCAACTCAACCAAGGTAATCGGTGCCTCAGTGCGTGTGCTGGCAAAGAGACCAACGGCACCATTTCCCGAACAGAGGTCAACGATTAATCCCTTCTTTGGAATTTTTGGGAACCGAGAGAGGAGGACGCTATCAATAGAGTAGCTGAAGACCTCCTTATTTTGAATGATTTTCACATCTGTGGAGAAGAGCTGGTCAATGCGTTCTCCATCTTTTAAAATTGGATTTGTCATAATTTTAATTGTAACAAAAAACAGCTCCCAAAGGAACTGTTGCGAGTGATTACTCTAGGACACCGAAGGTATAGCCTTGATTTTTGAAATATTCGATAATTTGTGGAAGGGTCTGAACAGTCAGCTCCTTACCAGCCGTATCGTGCATTAGTACAACTTTAACAGTAGTTTCAGGGAAATATTTCTGTGAACCATCCATATAAGCCATCATGCTTTCAGATGTGGTTGGACGAACAGAGAGTGGTTCTGCATCTCCACAGAGCATGTTCCAGTCAATCCACTGGACACCTTGTTTAGCAAGAGCTTGGTCGGTTCCCTCTAGGCCTTGCCATGACATATGACCACCAGGGTAACGGAAAATTCTTGTTTTGAAATCCTTACCTAAGATTGCCTTGAAATTAGCCATAGTTTGGTCAACCTCAGTAGTAATCTGACTTTGGTTAGGAACACGTCCTGGATAAAGCAGATTGAAGTTATGGCTAAGACTGTGGTTGGCAATGGCATGTCCTTCAGTAATTTGGCGTTTGAGGATGTCCCCATTTTCAGGTGTAATGGTATAGCCGATGTGGAAGAAGGTTGCGTGAACGCCATACTCTTTCAGGATATCCATGACTTGTGGTGTCAAAGTGGGATCAATCCCATCATCAAAGGTTAGAAAGACCACCTTACCCTTAACATCATCTGATTTCCCTCGGATAGTGTTATTAACGGCAGTGACATCATAGGCGTAGTCAGACGCCTCAATGCTGTGGTTGCTTCCTTTTTTGAGTTGTGTTTTATCCTCTTTTTTAGCTTTTTTTGAAGAGCTACTTGAACCCTTAGACACTTGTTCGTTTTTTGGTGTCTTAACCATACGATTAACCTTAGAGTTTTGGTGCTGGAATAGGACAAAACCTAAAACAATAAGTACAGCAAGGTTAGCTATAATAAGACATATATTAAGTGTCTTTCGATTATTCCCTAAAATATCATTACTTCTTTTCATGATTACATTATATCTCAAACTTAGAGAAAGTGCCATAATGTTTTCATGTATTTTTGCATAATTTTTTTACTGGTATTTTACTGAAAAAAATGCGTTTTTCTAGTATAATATAAAAAATTGTAGAAAAAGAGGTAAAAACGTGTTTTACGCTTATTTACGTGGGCTTGTTGTCTTCCTTCTTTGGATTATTAATGGCAATGCCCATTATCACAATCGTGACAAGTTATTGAACAAGGATGAGAATTACATCTTGGTGGCTCCTCACAGGACTTGGTGGGACCCTGTTTATATGGCATTTTCAGCTCGCCCAAAGCAGTTTATTTTTATGGCTAAGAAAGAGCTCTTCAAGAGTCGCATCTTTGGTTGGTGGATTCGTATGTGTGGGGCTTTCCCGATTGACCGTGAAAATCCTGGTCAGGAGGCTATTAAGTACCCTGTTAATATGCTTAAAAAGAGCAAGCGTAGTTTGATTATGTTCCCAAGTGGTAGCCGTCATTCTTCTGATGTTAAGGGTGGGGTTGCGGTTATCGCTAAAATGGCAAAGGTTAAAATTATGCCAGTTGTTTATCAAGGGCCTCGTGAACTCAAGGGGCTCTTGACGGGTGAACGTGTAGATATGAACTACGGAAATCCTATTGATATTTCGGATTTGAAGCGTTTGAATGATGAGAATATTCAAGAGGTTGCCCGTCGTATCCAGTCTGAATTTGATCGCCTTGATGAAGAAGCTTTGAGCTATCAAACAGGTAAGAAACCAAACCCATTGACCTATATCTACCGTGTACCACTTGGCCTTGTGGCTATCCTTGCGGTGATTTTAACAATGGCTTTCTCATACGTGGCTAGCTTTGTTTGGAATCCTGAAAAACATCGTGCTAAAGAAACGCAAAAATAAGTAAAGGACTCTATCAGATGTCAATCTGATGGAGTTTTTTTGTCCTTTTGATATTTTTTCTAGATTTTTACGAATAAAAAGAAAAGATATCAATTAAGGAGAGTAGCGTGAAGAAAAAAATTCTAGCTTATGTCAAAGACAATCGTCTTTTTGTGGGGATCATCAGTGTACTCTTGGTCATTTTTTGTCTCTTCCTGTGGCTGACTTGTGGCGCTGGAAATAGCATGGAGGCGGAAACGTCTTACACAGATATTTCTGCTCTATCAACCTCGTCTTCACAGAAAAGTTCAAAAGATCTTTCGGAAAGACCTGCTCAGTCAAAGACTGAGGCAACAGATACACAACGTGAGCAAGTAACTGTAGATGTCAAGGGGGCGGTGACAAAGCCAGGTGTTTATACGCTAAAAGCAAGTTCTCGGGTGACGGATGCTATCAAGGCAGCTGGAGGAATGACTGAGGATGCGGACGCTAAGAGTGTCAATTTGGCCGCAAGTTTGTCAGATGAAGAAGTCATTTATGTGGCGAGCAAGGACGAAAATGTATCAGTGGTAGGCCAATCTGACTCAGGGGCGGCTTCTGATAAGGGAGGGAAAACGAGTCAAAAAGATGGCAAGATTAACCTCAATACTGCGACTTCAGAGGAGCTACAAACCATTTCAGGAATTGGTGCCAAACGAGCAGAAGACATTATTGCCTATCGTGAAAGTCATGGTGGCTTCCAATCTGTGAATGATTTAAAAAATGTCTCAGGAATTGGCGATAAAACTTTAGAAAAAATCAGAGAATCGATTTATGTTGCTTAAAAAGGCTCCAGTCAATCTTTTTTCCTTGGCTCTTTTGATTGTCGCCCTTTATTTTACAATTTTTGCCACTAATCCCTATGCGATTGGGGCTTTTGTCTTTCTATTGCTGTGCTTCTTTAAGCATCATTGGAAGAACACACTATCTCTTAAATTTGTTTGCATTATAGGTGCTTTCTTTCTAGCTTACTTTCTGTTCCTGCATCATAGAGCTGCTATACAAGACAAACAAGCTCCTAGTGAAATCAAACAGGTAGTACTGGTTGCAGATACAATCTCGGTGAATGGTGAGCAATTATCAGCCATTGGTAAGGCAAAAGGGCAAACCTATCAGATTTTTTACCGACTTAAGTCAGAAAGGGAGCAACATTACTTTAAGACAGTTTGTCGGACACCTGTCTTAAGGGGGAAAATTAAGTTATCACCAGCAACGGGTCAGCGTAATTTTCAAGGGTTTAATTATCAGTCTTACCTAGCTAGTCAGGGTATTTATCGTATTGCTAAGATGGAGCGCTTGGACAGTGTGGCGCCCCTGAAATCCATTTCTCCACTAACCTTTTTTCATCAACTGCGAAGGAAGGCTCTGGTTCATATTCAGACACATTTTCCTAATCCGATGAGACACTATATGACAGGCCTACTCTTTGGGTATTTGGACAAAGAGTTTGACGAGCAGAGCCAGCTCTATACTAGCTTGGGGATTATTCATCTTTTTGCACTTTCAGGCATGCAGGTGGGCTTTTTCCTAGGATGGTTTCGCTATGGTCTTTTACGTCTTGGTCTTCCTAAAGACTATCTTTTTATCATCTTAGTGCCATTTTCACTTTTTTATGGACTAATGACAGGATGGACAGCTTCGGTACTAAGGTCCTTAATACAAAGTCTTTTGGCTGAGTTAGGTTTTAAAAAGCTTGATAATATGGGAATGACTCTACTTCTTTTATTTCTCTTTTTACCCCATTTTCTTTTAACAGTGGGAGGTATATTAAGTTGTTCTTACGCTTTCTTGTTGTGCTTATTTGATTTTGAGGAGTTGTCCTCTCTGAAGAAGTCAATTTATACGAGTCTAGTATTGAGTCTAGGAATCTTGCCATTTCTAACTTACTATTACGGGACCTTTCAACCCCTTAGTTTAGTCTTAACGGCCCTATTCTCCATACTTTTTGATAGCTTTCTCTTACCTGTCTTGACGGTTTTCTTTGCACTCTCGGGCTTTCTTGTCCTGACTCAGCTCAATCCGCTTTTTGAATGGATGGAATCCCTTTTAATTTGGATACAATCTTGGCTTGGTCAGCCATTGGTTTTAGGAATACCTAGTCTCTTTCAGTTCGGCTTGATGATAGTCGTCTTAATTTTTCTCTTTGATTTTTGGAAAAAGCCTCAGATAAGGATTTGTCTTTTAATCGCTTTTAGTCTTTTGATGATTTGGGTCAAACATCCCTTGACTAATGAGGTAACTGTGGTAGATGTTGGTCAGGGAGATAGTATTTTTCTGAGAAGTGTAAAAGGTGAGACTATCCTGATTGATGTAGGTGGTAAGGTGACTTTTGGCTCTAAGGAAAAATGGCAAGAGGGGAGCCAGACGAGCAATGCCGAGAAAACCTTGATTCCCTACCTGCAGGCTAGAGGAGTGTCTAGTATCGATCATTTGGTTCTTACTCATACGGATACAGATCATATTGGCGATTTGGAGGAAGTGGCTAAACGATTTAAGATTAAGGAAATTTGTGTCAGTCAGGGAGCCTTGACTAAGACTAGTTTTGTTAAACGCCTTCAGGAACTGAAGCGGCCAGTCCGCCCTCTAAAGGCTGGTGATAAATTACCCATAATGGGAAAACATTTACAGGTTCTGTATCCTCAAAAAGTCGGTGATGGTGGCAATAATGACTCCATTGTCCTCTATGGAAAATTATTAGGGACTAGCTTTCTTTTTACAGGTGATTTGGAAAAAGAGGGTGAGAAGGAGTTGATAGATAGCTATCCTAATTTAAAAGTAAGTGTGCTTAAGGCTGGACACCACGGATCAAAAGGGTCTTCGTCTGAAATGTTTTTGAACCAGATACAGCCCTCAATCGCTCTTATTTCAGCTGGCGAACATAATCGCTATAAGCATCCTAATGAGGAAACACTAGAGCGTTTTAAGGAGCGAAACATTAGAGTTTTACGAACAGACCAGGATGGTGCTATACGGTTTAAGGGATGGTTCAAACTATCAAGTGAAACTGTCCGATAATTGTTTAACTTCTTAATTTGTCATGCCCCTCAATCTATGGTAGAATTAAAAGGCTAATATTCCAGTATAAGAAAGATTGAACAGTATGCGTAAAATTATTATCAATGGGGGTAAGAAACTTCAAGGAGAAGTTACAGTATCTGGGGCTAAAAATTCGGTTGTTGCTTTAATCCCGGCCATCATTTTATCGGATGGGGTAGTGACTTTGGACGGTGTTCCAGCGATTAGTGATGTCGATAATCTAATTGAAATTATTGAGCTAATGGGTGGTTCGGTTAAGCGTGATGGCGAAACGCTTGAAATTGACCCTCGAGGCGTTAAAGATATGCCGATGCCATTTGGTAAGATTAGTAGACTCCGTGCTTCTTATTATTTCTATGGCAGCTTGATTGGCCGTTATGGTCAAGCTACAGTGGGACTTCCTGGAGGATGTGATTTAGGTCCACGTCCTATTGACCTTCACCTAAAGGCTTTTGAAGCTATGGGTGCTACGATTTCCTATGAAGCCGAGTCTATGCGTATTGCCACTGAGGGAGGTCAACGTATTAGAGGGGCTCATATCTATATGGACACCGTGAGTGTCGGAGCGACCATTAATACTATGTTGGCTGCGTCTAAGGCTCAAGGACGTACTGTTATTGAAAATGCAGCGCGCGAACCTGAGATTATTGACGTAGCAACCTTGCTCAATAATATGGGAGCACATGTACGTGGTGCTGGTACTGAGGTTATCACGATTGATGGCGTTGATAGCTTGCACGGTACTCGTCACCAAGTTATTCCAGACCGCATCGAAGCAGGTTCATACATTGCTATGGCAGCAGCAATTGGTAAGGGAATTAAGATTAAAAATGTTCTTTATGAGCATCTCGAAAGTTTCATTGCTAAGCTTGAGTCAATGGGTGTTCGTATGACGGTTGAAGAGGACTCTATCTTTGTCGAAGAACAATTTGATTTGAAACCAGTGGATATTAAGACATCACCTTATCCAGGCTTTGCGACTGATTTACAACAACCCATGACTCCCTTATTGTTGAAAGCGGAAGGCCGAGGAAAAATCATTGATACCATTTATGAAAAGCGTGTGAATCACGTTCCTGAACTTGCTCGTATGGGAGCAGATATTCAGGTGCTTGGTGGTCAAATTGTTTATAATGGTCCGACACAATTTTCTGGTGCCCCAGTCAAGGCAAGTGATTTGCGTGCAGGTGCAGCTCTTGTTACAGCAGGTTTAATGGCGTATGGTCAGACTGAAATCACGAATATTGAGTATATCCTTCGTGGGTATTCAAATATCATCGAAAAACTTTCTGATCTGGGTGCAGATATTACTTTGATCGAAGATTAAGTCTAAGGTTCAATCCCTTGTGGTTGAGCCTTTTTCCATTCTTAAAACTGTGTTATAATACTTTCATGGATATATGGACTAGTCTGGGGGCTTTTGCCTTCTTTGAGTCAGAACGCCTTTCTTTTAGGCCACTCATCTTTTCAGATCGATTTGACTTGCACGAAATAGTGTCAAATCCACAGAACCTACGCTTTTTCTTTCCATCAACCAAAACTCAGCTGGAGACGGATTGTCTTTTGGTCCATTATTTCATGAAAGAACCTTTGGGTGTTTGGTCCATTTTGGATAAAGAGTCGAGTAAGATGATTGGTGTTATTCGTTTTGAAAAGATAGATGTCCAGAAACGGACTGCCGAACTTGGTTATTTTTTGAATGCCTCTTTCTGGGAACGAGGTCTAATGACGGAGGCAGTCACTTGTCTAACGGATTTAGCCTTATCAGCTATGGGAATGGAACGTATCATTCTTATAGCCCATTTGGAAAATAAAGCATCTATTCGTGTGGCAGAAAAGTCTGGTTTTAAACTCGTGTCTCGCTTTAAAGGAGCCGATAGATACACCCGTGCCATGCGTGATTATCTCCGCTTTGAGAAGGAGGAGAATAGTGAGTAAACATCAAGAAATTCTAGATTATTTAGAGGCTCTGCCTATCGGTAAGCGTGTCAGTGTACGTAGTATTTCCAACCACTTGCAGGTGTCTGATGGAACAGCCTACCGAGCCATTAAAGAGGCTGAAAATCGAGGATTGGTAGAGACTCGGCCTCGTAGCGGTACTGTTCGCATTGAAAAGAAAGTTCAAGTACGTCTTGACAAGTTAACTTTTGCAGAGATTGCTGAGATTACAGAGTCTGAAGTTATTTCTGGTCACGAAGGTTTGGACCGTGTTTTCAGTAAATTTTACATTGGTGCCATGACTATTGAAAATATCACGCGTTATTTAACAAAGGGAGATTTGCTTATTGTTGGGGACCGTGAAGATATTCAATTATTGGCCCTAGAGCACAATAATGCTATCCTAGTAACAGGGGGATTTCAGGTTTCTGAGCGGGTTAAGGAACTTTCTCGATTGAGACAATTTCCAGTCATGGTTACAACCTATGATACCTTTACTGTGGCAACGATGATTAACCAGGCCCTGTCAAATGTACGGATTAAAACAGATATCAAGCCAGTTGCTCAGGTTTATACAAGACGAGAAGATTACACTTACATGACTCCTGAAATGACTGTTAGGGATTATCAGAATGTGGTTAAGCGGACCAATCTCGTTCGTTTCCCGATTGTGTCTGATGACAATCAGGTTGTTGGAATTGTGACCATGCGTGATGTGGCTAACCAGCATCCAACGACCATGCTTAAAGCTATTATGACAAAACCTACGGTTACCAGACTCGAGACTAGTTTAGCGACCGTGGCTCAAAAGATGATCTTCGAAGACTATGATATGATTCCTGTTGTGGATGACGAAAAACATTATCTAGGGACGATTACCCGTCGACAGGTTTTAGAGGAACTTCAAGACAATAATCGTGGCGATTTGCACACCTTTAGCGATCAAATGATAGCTAATCTGAACCAAGACAAGCATGCCTTTAACTTTGAGGTGGAACCAACCATGATTGATAATTCTGGTAACCTTACCCAAGGTGTTCTTGCGGAGATGGTTAAGGAAGTAGTTTATCGAATCATGGAAAAACAGGCGCAGAAGGGCTTAGTGATTGAAGAGATGATGTTTTACTTTCTTCAAGCGGCTCAGATTGATGATAAGGTAACGATTACCCCGAGTATTATTGCTGAGACCAGACGTAGAGCCCATCTGGACCTTATGGTTACTCATGGGAATCATACCGTCTGCAAATCAGTTGTTGTGGTTAAGAAAACATAGTAATGAATAAAAAATAAAAGATATAAAGAAAACGGAGAAAACAATGATTACATTAAAATCAGCACGTGAAATTGAAGCAATGGATAAGGCAGGAGATTTTCTTGCCAGCATCCACATTGGTCTACGTGACCTCTTGAAACCAGGAGTGGATATGTGGGAAGTAGAAGAGTATGTGCGTCGTCGCTGTAAAGAAGAAAATGTTCTTCCTCTTCAAATTGGAGTTGAAGGAAGCGTTATAGATTATCCTTATGCTACTTGTTGTTCCCTTAATGATGAAGTAGCACACGCCTTTCCACGTCACTATACTTTGAAAGATGGCGACCTTTTGAAAGTTGATATGGTCTTGTCAGAACCTCTTGACAAATCCATTCTTGATGTATCAAAATTGAACTTTGACAATGTTGCTCAAGTTAAAAAGTACACAGAATCTTACACTGGTGGTTTGGCTGACTCATGTTGGGCTTATGCGATTGGGACACCTTCTGATGAAGTTAAAAACCTTATGGAAGTAACTCGTGAGGCTATGTACCTTGGTATTGAACAAGCGGTAGTTGGTAACCGTATCGGTGATATCGGTGCAGCTATTCAAGAATATGCTGAAAGTCGTGGTTACGGGGTTGTTCGTGATTTGGTTGGACATGGTGTTGGACCAACAATGCACGAAGAACCAATGGTTCCTAACTATGGGGTAGCTGGACGTGGTCTCCGCCTTAAAGAAGGAATGGTCTTGACCATCGAGCCAATGATTAACACAGGAACTTGGGAAATTGATACAGACCTTAAAACGGGTTGGGCACATAAAACGCTTGATGGCGGTCTTTCCTGCCAATACGAACACCAATTTGTGATTACCAAAGATGGTCCAGTCATTTTGACTTCTCAAGGCCAAGAAAGAACTTATTAGTATGAAACGACAAGGCATAATGGCCCGTCTCCTAGATAGGCTTCAATGGCGACCTTTGCAGGTTTACCTTAGACATTATCGTAGTGCAGAGATAGATATTTCTACTATTGCCGTGGCTTATTATTTGATTTTGACGGTCTTTCCGCTCATTGTCATTGCAGCCAATGTCTTTCCCTATCTGAATATTGATACCACTGATCTCTTGAATTTTATGAGTGAGCATCTTCCCAAGCAGTTTTATGCTCCTGCAGCCAATGTTGTCAAGGATGTCTTCTCCACACCTTCTGGACAATTATTGGGAGTGGCCTCTTTGACAGGATTTTGGACCATGATTAAGTCCTTATCATCACTTCAAAAGGCCATTAATAAGGTATATGGTGCCTCAGAACACCGAGATGTCTTTATCAGTCATATCATTGGTGGACTCTTGAGTTTGGTTATCTTGTTTTTGCTGACCTTTGCGCTTATGTTATCCACAATTGTTCAGTCGGTCCTTCGAGTTATCAATCAGACCTATCCTATTGGGTCTAACCTGACTCAACTGATTTTGAATAGTATTCAGCCCTTGAGCGTTGCAGTGGTATTTCTGGGAGTAATGGTACTTTATTTCATTCTTCCAAATGTGAAGATTCGAAAAATTCGTTATATCATGCCTGGGACTATTTTTACAACCTTGGTGATTGGGTATTTGAGCAATTTGTTTGGGACCTATGTGATTCGTACGCTGAGTCGATTGGTTGATATCAAGTTATTCGGGTCAATTATGATCTTCGTCTTCATGCTTTGGTTTATCTTTTTAGCAAGGATTTTGATTCTGGGGGCTATTTTTAACGCAACCTATCAGGAACTTAAACAAGGTGAACTACACAGCCGAAGAGGAGATGTGCTTACCATTATTCATAGTTTTTCAGGAGATGGTAATGATAGCACAAAACACAAAAAAGACGAGGACAATTCTTAGATGCTAAAGAGAGCTTGGCGAGGTCCAGGCTCTTTTGGCGGGAATGAGTTCTTGTCAAAGAAAAAATAGAGAGATTGTAGAGGAAAAAATGAAAAATCAAACTATTCGTGATTTAACTCATATTGCTATTGTGGCAGCACTTTATGTGGTCTTGACCATTGTGCCACCTTTTAATCTGATTTCGTATGGTCCATACCAGTTTCGAATTGCAGAAATGTTTAATCTTTTGGGATTTTATAATCGCAAGTATATCATTGCTGTGACCTTGGGATGTTTGATTGCCAACTTCTTTAGTTTTAACATGATTGATGTGGTCATTGGTAGTCTCTCAACCTTGGTTTTTGTCGGCTCAGGTGTCCATTTCTTTGACCGCTTTAAGAATCAAGATATTTTTGGAGGTCTTTTTGACAAGTCCCAGGTCTATTTTGCCCTTTATTTTTCATTCTTCATGGTGACTATTGCTACTGAGTTGACCTTGGTGGCTCATGCTCCGTTTTGGGCAACTTGGTTCTCTGTAGCTATGGGAGAATTGGCTTCACTCTTGGTCGGTGCCATTCTTATCAAAAAATTAGCCAAAGTGATTGATTTTGTTTCCTAAATTAACGTCTGTAAAGGCGTTTTTTGTTGCTTTTATGATAAAATGTTCCTATGGAAAAACGAATGAAAGAGCTGGTTGCCAAACTTAACCAGTATGCAAAAGAGTATTATACTGAAGATGATCCCTCGGTATCAGATGCCGAGTATGATAAGCTCTATCGTGAACTTGTAGCTTTAGAGGCTGAGCACCCCGAGCTTGTTCAAGCAGATAGTCCGACTCATCGTGTGGGAGGTTTGGTCCTTGATGGTTTTGAGAAATACCAACATGAGTATCCCCTTTATAGTTTGCAGGATGCTTTTTCTCGAGAAGAACTGGATACCTTTGATAAGAGAGTTAAGGACGAATTTCCTAATGCTGATTATATGGCTGAACTCAAAATCGATGGTCTTTCTATCTCGTTGACCTATGTGAATGGTATTCTACAAGTCGGTGCGACACGTGGTGATGGTTCAGTTGGTGAAAATATCACTGAAAATGTCAAGCGTATCTCAGATATTCCACTGAAGTTGGATCAACCGCTTAACATTACTGTGCGTGGGGAATGTTATTTGCCACGTGCTGAATTCGAACGCATCAATACCCAACGCCAAGAAAATGGTGAGGCAGAATTTGCCAATCCTCGTAACGCTGCTGCAGGGACCCTTCGTCAATTGGATACTAAAGTGGTGGCTGAGCGTCGTTTGGCGACTTTCCTTTATCAGGAAGCCAGTCCGACGGAACGCTTGACGCAAAATGATGTCTTGAATGAGGTGACAGAACTTGGATTTTCAGTTAATCCACGTCGTATTGTCACTTCATCGATGGATGAGATTTGGGACTTTATTCAAGCTGTCGGTCAGGATCGTGATCACTTGGCCTACGACATTGATGGTGTTGTCATTAAGGTCAATAGTTTGGCCATGCAAGAAGAACTAGGCTTTACAGTTAAGGCACCACGTTGGGCTATTGCTTATAAATTCCCGGCTGAGGAAAAGGAAGCCGAGCTTCTTTCTGTGGACTGGCAAGTGGGTCGAACGGGTGTGGTAACGCCGACGGCTAATTTGACGCCGGTACAATTGGCAGGGACCACAGTTAGCCGAGCCACCCTTCACAATGTGGATTATATTGCTGAAAAAGATATTCGCATTGGTGATACTGTTATTGTCTACAAGGCAGGTGATATTATCCCTGCTGTACTCCGTGTAGTAGAAAGTAAGCGTACAACACAAGAACCAATGCAAGTGCCGACGCAATGTCCATCGTGTGGCAGTGATCTCTTGCATTTTGAAGATGAAGTTGCCCTACGTTGTATCAATCCTTCTTGTCCTGCTCAGATCAAAGAAGGCCTGATTCATTTCGCCTCCCGTGATGCCATGAACATCGCAGGTATGGGACCTTCAGTGGTTGAAAAGCTCTTTCAAGCTGAATTGGTAAAGGATGTGGCTGATATCTATGGATTGAACAGCCAGGATTTCCTCCAGCTAGAAGGCTTCAAGGAAAAATCTGCCGAGAAACTTTATGCTGCCATTCAAACGTCAAAAGAAAACTCTGCTGAGAAATTACTCTATGGCTTGGGCATTCGTCATGTCGGTGCTAAAGTAAGCAAGCAGTTGCTGGAAGCTTTTGAAACGATCAAGGATTTGGCAAGCGCTGATGTTGAGGCCATTGCAGCTGTCGATGGATTAGGGGAGGTTATCGCCAAGTCTATTCAACGTTATTTCGTCAAGGAGGAGGTTAAAGTTCTTTTGAAAGAACTAGAATCCTATGGCATTAATATGGCCTATCTTGGGCAAAAAGTTGCAGACAATGCCATTTTGTCTGGAAAGACGGTAGTTTTGACAGGTAAATTGGAACATCTTAAACGTAGCGAAGCAAAAGCAAAACTAGAGGCCTTAGGTGCCAAGGTGACAGGATCTGTCTCTAAGAAAACAGATTTAGTGGTTGCCGGTAGTGATGCTGGAAGTAAGTTGGAAAAAGCACAAAGCCTAGGCATTGATGTAGTGGATGAGGCTTGGTTGCTGAATTTATAGGAGTTCAATATGAAACAAAAACGTGCCCGCTTAATTTATAATCCAACATCTGGGCAAGAAATTATGAAGAAAAATGTTGCTGAGGTATTGGATATTTTGGAAGGTGCTGGTTTTGAAACGTCAGCTTTTCAAACAACACCAGATGAAAACTCAGCCAAAAATGAGGCCACTCGTGCCGCTAAAGCAGGTTTTGACTTGGTCATTGCTGCCGGTGGTGATGGAACGATTAACGAAGTGGTTTCTGGGATTGCTCCGCTCAAAATACGCCCACAAATGGCAGTGATTCCAACAGGAACAACGAATGACTTTGCGCGTGCTTTGAAGATTCCAAGAGGGAATCCTGTTGAAGCAGCCAAAGTCATTGCCAAAAAACAAACCCTGCAGATGGACATTGGTCGTGCCTATGATGATAAATACTTCATCAACATTGCGGCTGCAGGTTCCTTTACCGAATTAACCTATAGTGTTCCTAGTCGATTGAAGACGGTCCTTGGTTACTTGGCTTATCTGGTTAAAGGAGCTGAGCTGTTGCCTCAAGTTAAGAAGGTTCCAGTTCGCATTACACATGATGAGGGCGTCTTTGAAGGTGGCATTTCTATGATTTTCGTTGCCCTGACCAATTCGGTCGGTGGTTTTGAAACGATTGCTCCGGATGCTAAACTGGACGATGGTAAATTTACCCTAATCATGGTTAAAACAGCCAACCTTTTTGAGCTGGTTGACCTTATTCGACAGGTTCTTCAAGGTGGGAAACACATCTATGATAAGAGAGTTGCTTATATCAAAACCAGTTCGCTAGATATCGAGCCCTTAGGTGAAGATCGTATGATGATTAATCTCGATGGAGAATATGGTGGAGACGCCCCTATTCATCTGCAAAATCTTAAGAATCACATTGAATTCTATGCAAATATTGATGAAATCTCTGACGATGCCATCACGCTTCCTGACACCGATGAATTGGCTCTCGAAGCCATCGCACAAAAATTCAGTAGTGAAGCTGAAAAAATTGAAAATGATTAAATGACAGACAGAATTTCGGTTTATGCTAACTTCGATTGTAAAGCAAGGATTTATTGCCAATCATGTGTCGCCTTCTTAGTTTTTGACACATTTAAATCGTCTGTCTACCTTCTAAAGCAACCTGCTTCAGGTTGCTTTTTTAGTATTTCTATAGAAAATAACGTTTTCATTTGTTACAATAGTAAAAACCAGTAAAATTTTCTGGAGTGTATCTTGGGGAGGGGTGAGAAGCTTAATAAGGAAAAGGACAGTCATTTCAATGATAATGACATAATAAAGAGTGAGAATTCTTTTGAGTCGGCTTTTATGACAAAGGACCTGAGTTCGAGTCTGCTTTTCAGGAGGAAAAAGCTGAAAAGCGGTATCTCTTTCTCACTTTTGTTTCTCCAATGATACTTTTACTCGTAAGCTTGGTATCAGCTATTTTATCTTGAAAGCATCAGCCAGTGATCTTGTATTTAGCTGTGATTATTGCTTGCTTCGTGCTTTCTATCATTATCCTCAGGCTAGGGCTAAAACTGAGAAGATTTTTCTGGGCGTCCATTGTTCTTGCATTGATTGGGCTAACATTCATTGCCGCTTTGGGCGGTTCTATTTATTGAGAAACCATAAAAAAATACAGGGTGATTCAGCAGGCATCTCAGTCGGAGAATAAAGCTGATAGTGATAATCCTCAGGATTACGAAGATGTGTCTGCGGCTTATAACTGGACTGAAGAAGACTTTGAGAATTTGAAGCCTAAGAAAGATACACTGTGCTCAATTATTAAACGCCACGGTAAGGCAAAATATGTCGAGCTGGAGTCCAGTGGTTTAAAGGTAGAATATAGCCGGGGAGATGAAAAAGAGTATATTGATCTCACTTTTGTCAAAAATAAAGAAGGTCAATTTGTTTATGATGGTGGAACAGCGACTTATCCACCTGATGGCGTCACGGTAGTTGATAATTATAGTAGTGACTGGACAAAAGAACAGCTTAATCGGTTACGTACTAAAGACCAAGAAATTTTTGGGCCAGCAACACCCTTGTCTGAGGTAGTGAGGGAACACCCTCAGGCAGACAGCGCTCAGAGGCGCATAAGCGTGCATTCTTCAGGAGCTATGCATAAGACAGTTGATCTTGATTATACTGTTCAGAATAGCTCTATTAAGAAAGCAAAATTTTTAAGACTATCTTTTGAGTACAATGAGGAGAAGAAGGATTATTATCTGAGTTATAATTCTGCTTCTCGTTACTCTTGGTGAAGGACTTATGATAATGAAATAATTATTCATTAGACAGCAATTTTTTTAGTAATAAGAGATTCAATTATAAAGGGGGATTTTATAATGACAGCATCAAAAACCAAACGTCTCTTGTATTTTATGTCCGAATTGGAAAAGGGAAATGACATTTCAAAAACGGACTATCTGGCTCGCTTTGGCATTAGCGAGCGTACACTTAAAGAGGATGTTAGCGAACTTAAGGACAATTTGACAGAGCTACGTCCTAATATGAAAGTAAAATATTCCAGAAAATATGGTTCCTACCATGCCCAATATGAGCAAGGATATGGTAATCTGAAATATAATCAAGCGGTTATCTTGTCTAAAATTCTTTTGGAGAGTCGTGCCCTTCGAAAAGATGAGGTATCAGAAATTATTAACATCTTTGTTGAGAGGGCTGTAGATGACAAGGAACGCAGACGTATCAAGCAATTGACTGAGTTAGAGCTAGATAGTTATCAAGAATTGAAGATTTATCAAAATCAAGATAAGTCAATCTTACCAGCTATTTCAGCGATTTTTGATGCCATTGTGGACCAACGGCCCTTGGCTTTCAGTTATCGTAAACCTGGAGAAAAAGTGGAGGAGTATAAGGTCTTTCCGATTTCTGTTATCTTCGACAACCACTATTTTTACTGTATTTCCTATAAATTGGATGATAACTTTACCTGTGATTATCAGTTCTCTGAAATCCGTTATTTCCGTGTTGATCGTTTCCAGACCATTCATAAATCTGAAAATAAGGTTGCCTTCACGCTCAGTCCAGAGCAAGAGGATCGTTTGATTACAGACGAGCAAGTGCGCTATCAGGCTTTCTCAATGCTTTCGGGAAATGAATGGGTTCGCATTACTTTTGAATATACGGGTCTCTACCGTGATGTCTTGGAGTCTGATATTCCCAAACTAAATCTTCTTGAAGAGACGACTAATGACGGTGTTGACAAGGTTCGCTATGAGATTGAAACCTTTAGTTTATTGGGTTTCCAAAAGTATATCCAACGTTTTGATGGAGATTTCGTTTTTCTAAAGATTGAAACAATAGATAACAAGTGAAAAAGGTTTTCAGGCGACTGAATGCCTTTTTGTTTAGGACAAGGAGATTCTATTTGTGTTAAAATAGATTTGTGGAAACGCTATCATTTTCATAAGGAGGGAAAGTATGAAAGAAAAGAAGAAAGAAATGCAAAGACAGGTTATGACTCTCTTGGGGATTTTGATTTTTGCCTTTGTCAATGTGTTTATCTTTGATGATAAGATGGGCGCTGGATTTTCTGCCTTTTCAACCATTACCCTGATGAGTATCGGACTATTGTCTAAGCGCACCAGCCTGCGAGTTTTGGCCATTATTTCCTATCTTATCAATGTTGTTGCGGCTATTTTTGGTTTCAATTACGTTGGTTTTCTAACGGCTGTTCAAGCTATCGAACTTATTTTCGTTATTTGGTATCTTTACCCGCGTGACAGTTTTTTGGGACGGGATATAACGGATAAGTACACCTACCGTTTTCGTTGGATTCACCTGCTTCTCACTATTTTAGTGTCGATTGGAGGCTATATTGTCTTTGCGGTTGTCTCTAGTATTTGGAATGGTTCTTTCTTGGAATATGGTGGGAACACAGCCCTTATCTTCGCCATGCAATATTTGCTTTTTATAAGTATCACTAAGTCACGGCAGGACGAACCGACTAAGATTGCGCATTATTTTCAGAAGGAGCGCCGTACGAGGGAAATGAAGGCAGCAATAGAAGCTGAACGTTTGGCTAAGGAAAGAGCTCTTGCAAGGGCTTTTGAGGTACCTCTGAAGACTCCTAGTCAGACAACTGAAAAATTTGGTAGTAACATAATCAAATTCGCTTCCGTTTGGCTTCTGGTGATGGATATGTCCATTTTGGCTTATTTCTTCCGTCCCAATGATGTTGGTTTCGGTTTTGGTGCTTTCTTTGTTCTCTTGACCATTGTCTTGTCTTTGATTTTCAAATCAGAGGAAGACAAGGAGGATGTTTTCTCTATCATCTACCACAAGATTCGTCCTATTCAACCTATTTTCTTTATTCTGCTCTTGATTGCTCACGCTCATAAGTTTAGCTACGGTGCTGCTTACGCTCTCTTGTTCTCAGCTGCTTATTTCTTCTGGGCAATCAATAAGATTAATATGAAGACCCTCTTGACCTTTACGGTTGTCATTTATTTCTTCCCAGTCTTTGGTTACCTTTCTAACCCTTACCGACTCGGTGCTGAAAACCTTAAGATGGTGGGTGAATTGGTGACAGATCGTAATAAGTCCAATACCTTTTATGTTGGCTATTATTGGTCACTTCTAGGATTGCAGGATGATGGTGAGTATGAAGGTGTGCCTCTGTCTTGGCAGGCTGCTAAGTTTGTAAATACTGTGATTTTATCTGCTAATGAGAGTAAAACCTCAGGTTTTTTCTATGAAAATAATCATGGCGACTATATCTATGATTTACACCTAGCCAATAACAAGGGGACAATTAAGGTAACAACGGGTTCTGGAAAGGCTAAAAAAGAATTCCAATTCATGGACTTTGGCAGAACCTATTATAAGTATGAAAAATTGAAAAAATCGGATAACCAAAAGCGTTACAAAAATTTTTATGAGGTAGGGACTGTTACAACTAAGTTGGGAACCTATAATCTTTATCTCGAAATGGACCAAGATTGGGTTGATGACTATCAAAAAGACCCGACTAATGTTGACTACCGTTTACTTATCTTTGGCGACAAACTCACACCAAAAGAAGCTTACGAAAGAGCATATCATTACTAAACAAAAATATCTCTGCAATGTGCAGAGATATTTTTGTTAGTCTTTGTATCCACGTTTGGATAACTCTCTTACAAGGACAGCTCCCAAGATTGACGGTACTAATTGTCCTAGGAGGAGATTGAAAACGAGAGCAAGATAAGGAAGTTTAAGTAAGGCACTAAGCCAGATAGGTACTACTAAGGATGGAACGAGTAGGATTGGGAGAATGATAAACCAGCTAGACAGCTTAGCTTTACGGATGAGATAGATGCTACCAGTTGCCAGAAAGCTGGCACAGAATCCACCGACAACATCAATCAATCCTAGACCACCAAAAGAGTTAGCAATAGCATTTGCGAGACTGAGGGGAACAACCAAAAATGGGAAAATATAGGTTAATCCATATAGAGCAGTGGCCAGACGCATTTGGACAGCACCAAAGGAAATGGCTTGTGACACAAAGAGAATAGCGATGTAAAGAGCCATGATAATAGCTGACAGAACGAGTTTTTGAGTGGTATTCAGTTTAGTTTTCATTAGTTCTCCTTAATTGGGCATAGTAAAAGAGTAGTAGTTCTACTCTTTTTAGGGATTTAGGTCTAGAGTTGTTTTATAAGTCAATCTCCAAGACAATAGGTGTGTGGTCTTGGCGATCACCAGAGTCAATCATGTCTGATTTTGTGACCTTATCGGCAATACGGTTTGAAGTTAACCAGTAGTCAATTCTCCAGCCTGTATTATTGATTTTAGATGTTTTGCTACGTTGGGCCCACCATGTGTAGGCACCTGTAACATCGCCATTGAGATGACGGTAGGTATCTGTGAAACCTTTGGCAAGGAGGTTGGTGAAGCCAGCACGTTCTTCATCTGTAAAGCCTGGTGAACGACGATTACTTGAAGGATTGGCCAAGTCGATTTCCTTGTGGGCAACATTATAGTCGCCAGTCGCAAGGACTGGTTTCTGGGCGTCCAATTCGGCTAGGTAATCCGCATATTTTTCATCCCAGATTTGACGTTCAAGCAGACGTTTGAGACCATCACCAGCATTTGGTGTGTAGACCTGTGTCACAAAGAAATTGTCAAATTCGAGAGTGATGATGCGCCCTTCACAGTCCATAGTTGAAGGCGCCCCAATTTCAGGATAAGTAATGACTGGTGTCAATTCTTTTTTATACAAGAACATGGTTCCAGCATAACCTTTACGGGCGGGTTCAACAGATGAACGCCAAGTATTGACATAGTCAGGGAAGTAGTCTTCCAAGATTTGCAGATGCTTTTTGGTAGGACCTTTAGCAGATAATTTTGTCTCTTGAATAGCAATGACGTCTGCATTTTCAGCGACCAAGGTATCGATGACTGTGCGTGATAATTGAGCGCGTGCAGAATCACTAGTAAGAGCGGCATTTAGGGAATCAATATTCCAAGAAATTAATTTCATGTGTACAGTTTCCTTCTTTGGATTTTTCTTATCTATTGTAGCAGAAAATAAGATGTCAGGCGAGTTATGGGATTGTTAAGAACAACTTGGAGGAGTATAATTTATCTTATATTGAGAGGTGATAATCAATGAAAAAACAAACACGCATTTATTATTTATTTTGGGTTCTCTTTTTGCTGCAAATCATCCTTACAATCATGATTTGGTGGTCACAGGGGCTAGTGCTTCCTCTGGTCGTTTTTCCTGGGGTGAGTTTCTGCTTCCTGCTTTATTTAAGGTACCTCTTAGGCTACAGCCTTAATCAGTCTCCTTCAGAACCCTTATTTGTCCTCCGTAGGATTGGCCTTGGGACCAGTTTAAATCCTAGGAATCCACTAGGCTATAAGATTAGTATCCTACTAGTCATGGGTGTTTTGATTTTCCTCTTTTGTCTGAATCTGTTCGCTCTTCTAAATCCTTAATCGTCTTGTTAACAGCAAGTTTCATATCCTTAACACTATTGTCATCAAAGGCATTCTATGATAGGATGAAAGGTGAAATGATAAAGAGAAGAGGAAAATCATGCGAAAGCTGTCAGAAGCAGAATGGATAAGCCGTTTTGAGCAAGTTCAGGGACGTAATCCAAAACCTGATGAACTACAACTGGCTTATCAGTCTGGACTTATTGAAGTCTCGAAAAATTACAATTATATCTATATTCTTCTGGGCTCTCTATTAGCAATTGTCGTTGCCATAGGAATTAGTCTGATTTCAGGGACAACACATCAACAGTCTGAGGGACCTTCTACAATGGCTAGCACGCTTTTCGCATCAACGGGAATATCAAGTGACAATTCTAGTGCTTCGGCGAGTGAAAATCCACGTTGGACCAATGATAAAGGAAGTCGTCTTGCTAATTTAATGGTTTCTTGGGGTAACCAGATGAATCAACCTGGTTATCAGGAAATTACCAAAGAAGCCTCCACTATTCCTATCCATTGGGGGTCAGACCGTGATCAGGTTGTGGACGCAACCTATGCTGCAAATGGGAATAGCAGTTCTGAGTACACTATTGTTTCAGTATATGAGCGTTGGCAGGGTACGACCGTTCACCGTTATTTCTTCTCCATAAAAAGAGATGGAACACCAGTTGTTCTTTATTCATCAACTACTAATGGTAGCATTTACTACGTCAAAGAAACAGGAAATGAAAATCTCAAATCAGCATACGCCGATATTGTCAGCAACTAAAAACTAGATTTCCAATTGGAAACCTAGTTTTTTAGTGTGAAGAAAGGCAAGATGAGAAAACTCTAAGTACCACCTGCCTAGTTAGAGTTACATTCTTTGATATTCACTTTTCTAAGTAGTGTGTTATTTAACCTTTTTAGCCAACATAGTCGCAAATTGAAGGGCAATTGGATTACCATATTCATCTAAGCGGTGAAGGTGACCAATATTTTCATTGTATTTGACAAGCTCCCAGTCGCTATAGTAGTTTTTCAATTCGCCTTCTTCAAAGGTAAATGGGAAAGGCATGGTACAAGGGTGCTCCTCAGTATTCATGGCACAGACAATTAAATTGTAACCACCAAGGGCAGTACGCTCTTGCATATTCTTGATGATAGCCGGAATTTGGTCAGGATCAAGGAACATGAAGACCACTGTTGAGAGAATAAAATCAAAGGTTTCTGATTCTGGAAGAGCAGCAAGGTTGATATCGTAGTAACCAGCTCTAACATTGTAATTTTCCTCATCAGCGATCATCTGGATACGTTGGGTAGCTTCATTATTAATGTCAACAGCAGTGACATCATGTCCAAGTGACGCTAAATAAAGAGCGTTACGACCATGACCACAACCAAGGTCTAGAGTGCGACCAGGTTTGATATAGCCAGATTGCACGGCCTCAAGAACCTCAGAGTGGGCCTTAGTATCATACTTTTTAGCCATGTAGTCCTCAGGTTTGCAATAAAAAGACAGATAGCATTCTAAATCCTCTGAAGCAGCAGCGATGCGGTGCCAAGCCTGAGGTTCTACAAAAGGAATATCTGTTTCAGGTGTGAAGAGATGTTCCTCAGTAACCTGTCCTTCTTCATCTAATTCGTAAAAATAAAGAGCCCCAGACAGGATGGTCAGTTTAGCCCATGTTCCTACCTTTGTATTATGTTTTTGAGTCACCATTTCTGGAAGAGTAGTGGCTGTCCAGTTTGGGAGACGTTTATAGCAAAGAAGTTGCTGATCTATAGTCATTTTGTGAGTTCCTTTCAATAGGTATGGTTCTATTATAGCAAAAGTTTGGAAAAGAAAAAAGTCTAGCTGGGGGAGCTAGACGCTTTTATTGTGAGAGAACTGATAATCTAGGAATGGGGGAAAAGTGTTTGGGGAAGATAGGTATAAATGTTAAGAAGGGTTCCTAGACTATCAAAAAATGTTCATGAGAACAATAAGTTTCAAATGATAAAATATTTATCTCGAACTCATTCGCTCTCTCTTTACACTATCTATTCTACCAAAAAAATCAGCAAAACGCTTACATAATATTAAAAATCGTAAGAAAAAATCACGAACAGTCAATTAATGGTCTTGAATGGTAACTTTGTACAATCTATTTTGAGTGATTACTATTACAGTATCCTAAGAAATGTATTTATGGAAAGTAGATAAAAGAAAAAACGTCTAACTAAAGCAGCTAGACGTTAATTATAGGAGAGATCTGGAAATCTAGGAATGGGGGAAAAGTGTTTGGGGAAGATAGGTATAAATGTTAAGAAGGGTTCCTAGACTATATTTTATTCTGTTTATGAGAATAGTGAGTAAAAACTTATAAAAATAACTTTTTGCCTCATCCGGTCTCTCTTTACATTTTCTATTTTACCAGAAATATGGAATATAACTTTACATATTTTTAAAAAGTGTAAGAAAAAATCATGAACAGTCAATTAATAGTCTTGAATGGTCATCTCACTTTATTAAAAAAGCAGATCCCTCAGGTTCTGCTTGTAAATGATAGTAATGGTTTAATACCTTAAACAATCTTACCATAGAGCTTCTTAACATTGTTAATATCAACAGGTTGGATACTTGTTTTTCCACCCTTAGGTTCCATTACAGAGGCAACTGCACTATTATGGTCAAGTCCAATCGCATGTCCCAGTTCGTGTTGGGCAGTATTAAGGAGTTTACCACCATTTTTTTGGTAGTAGTTGTTTTTAACATGGAAGCTATTCAGGTAAACGGTAGCATTGTTATATTGCTTGGTTGGGACATAATAAGTAGAGTAGGTAACTCCAAGAGGAGATGCTACATTTTCTTCATAACGTTCATCAGCAATAATGTTAGCTTTTAGTTTATCGTCGGTAAGTAGGAAGTTAAAAGCTCCAGTATTGTTCCAAGAGGTAATAGCTTCTTTGTAAGCAGTCACTATCTCTGGAGTTTTAGCTTTGATGAAGATGGTTGCTTCATTACTTGACCAATGAGGTGTATTGTAATTTTCTTTGACAAGAACGTTGTTCTTTTGCCATACTTGCGCCACTCGGTCAACTGGTTTAGTAGCTTGGCCTGAAGCTGTGGGCTTATTTTCGGTAGTCACAGGCTTCTTAGGCTGAATAGTTGCAGTTGTTGAAGGCATGTTTGCAACTGTAGCTGGTTTCTTGGGTTGGTTAGCCGTAGAACTTGATGTTTTAGGTTTAGAAGTTCCAGTAGTCGCTGGTTTTGTCGTGTCTGTTAATGGTTTTGGAAAATAGGTAGACAAAATTTTATGAACATTGCCATTGTCAATTGTTGTTGAAACCCATGTAGCACCATCTTTTGACCAAGTTTGTGCTTGTGCGACAGTTTCGGTCTTTGATGTTGCTTTATTTTCTTGAGATTGAGAATGACTTTCTGAACTTGTCGGAATCTTAGTCTCATAGGTTCTGACTCCGGTCTGACGATTAACAGTGCTACTTGCTGTTTGACTATTTTGAGCTAATTCGTCAAAAGTTGGAGTAGTTGAGGTAGATTGATTAAAATCATTTTCATGTGTATGTTGGTCATCCACAGAGGTGTGTGAGATTGTGGTGACGGTAGC
Source organism: Streptococcus sp. SV2 (assembly GCF_030440175.1). Classification (NCBI taxonomy): domain Bacteria; kingdom Bacillati; phylum Bacillota; class Bacilli; order Lactobacillales; family Streptococcaceae; genus Streptococcus; species Streptococcus sp. SV2. The sequence continues at coordinate 153,632 of NZ_JAQFJQ010000001.1, read as the reverse complement.
AGGTGCTTCAGAAGCAATAGCAGTATGTGTTTGAGTGCCAGTACCAGGATTTGTACTTGTCTCAAGTTCAGCAAAGGTCAGTGCCTGAGTGGAGTCTGAGACATAAGTCTGTTCAGCAGAAGCTGTCTGAGAATGTCCCAAAAGAAAAACACTCATGATACCAACAGTTGCAAGGGTTAACAGGGTCCTTGAATGGAATCCTTGCCTTTCAGTAAAACGTAACATAACTTTCTCCTTTTTAATATAAAACAAAAATAGCTCTAATGATACCATCTGAAAATGAATATAAAGTGACAACAATATAACAATTGTTATATAAATAAAAACTTGGTCGTTAAAAAAAGACTTTATACAGAAAAAAAGAATAATATCCGCTTAAATATGATAAAATGACAAGTAGGTATGCTAAGTGCATTAGAAAGAAAGAGGGAAATAAGATGCTTTCTATTATCATCCTGGAAGATGATGCCTTACAGCGTCACCGTGTTGGTCGCTTATTGGACGAAGCGGTCGAGGAGTCTAAGGCTGTTGTTAATGACATCACGTTCTTTGAGAATGGTCAGGAATTGTTAGATGCTGACAGAGGTTCAGGTAAATCCATGATTTACCTTCTGGATATTGACCTCAAAAATCAGACCAAGCAGGGACTAGATATTGGTTTGGAGATTCGAAAAGAAGACTTGAAGGCACAAATTGCTTTTGTAACAGCCTACTCGGAGTTTATGCCTTTGACTTTTCGTTATAAGATTCAAGCCCTTGATTTTGTGGATAAATCCATGGAAGATGTGGATCTCAAGAGAGCTTTGGTAGAGCTTTTGGATTTTGCCCAGTCGCAGGTTGAGCAAGAAACGAAGACACAGAGTCTCACTGTTAAAACGGATAAAAATGATGTCAGTATTCCTTATAATGACATTTTGTATATTGAGACAGCTCCTGTTCCACATAAGTTGATTGCCCATACCAAGATAAACTTGGTTGAATTTTATGGGAAAATTGCAGAGGTGGCAAAACTGGATGATATATTCTTCCAAACCCACCGCTCTTTCGTCGTTAATGTCAGCAATGTGACAAGTGTGGATCGTACCGCTAATATGGTTTTCTTTGATGACGATGAGTCTTGCCTCCTTTCGCGAACACGTAAAAAAGAACTTTTGGAACGATTGAAAAATCGTTAAAGTATCTAGCCTATCCTTCTTCTCTAATAGTTATTAAAAATTTTCTGAAAACCGAGATGATTATTCAGTTTTATCTCATCTATTGACGGGAATTGTGATAAAATAGTAGCGTGGCTTTTATCATATACCTATCATGACTAGAAGGAGGTGGCTAACTATCATATGATGATTGATTTTCAAATTGCATTAGAGTATCTTTTGCATTTTATCGTCATACAATGGATTTACGAACAGACCAGTTTGGTTAGGGTTCCCCGACTGATTCTCCCCTTGGCTTTCTTAGTAGAATTCCTAGGAGGATTACTCGGTTCCTCTTTCGGGGTCGGCTTGTCCTTTATGACGCCTTTCTATCTCCTTTTCTATGCCTATTTCTTTGGCAAGGAAAGAACGGCCAATATGTTGGCCTTCTATGCCTTCTACCCTTTAGTCATTTATCTGTTGATATTTAATGGTTATTCTTATTTCTTGATGCCAGCCTTTAATATCACTTCAGATTTTCTCAACAAGAGTTATCTTTATTTTATTTTCTTTGACCTTCTAATTGTTCCAACCTTTGTTGCTCTTTCCAAGCTCCTTAATATTGACTTTAAATCTTTAAGGGTCTTGGAGAGAGACCGTAAGTTTAGTCGAATTATGTTTTTCACTAACTTTATCTTGATTAGTTATGTGATTTTTAACTATGCTGTGGTTGTAGCTTCGCAATTCTTTTCACTCTACTATGCTGGTCCTATCGTAACCTTAGTTGGTTTTGCATCTATCCTTTTTGCTGTATATAGTGTCAATAAGTATGCAGATGAGTACTTTGAAAATCAGCGTCGGAAAGAAAATCGTCGTCACTTGGATGATTTAGAAAAGTATTCTGAGCAAGTTGAGAGCCTTTATGAAACACTACGTGGTTTTCGTCATGATTATACCAATGTTCTGATTTCGCTTAGTGAGGCGATACAGATGAGAGATATTGACCAGATCAAGATGATTTATGACACTGTCCTTAAAGATTCAGCATCAGATTTGAGGCAACAAAAATTTGATTTGGCGAAACTAACACATGTAACCAATATGCCACTCAAGAGCCTGTTATCTTCTAAACTGGCTGAGGCGTTTGATAAGGGAATTCATTGTCATGTTGAGGTCGAAGAAGGTGTTTTCTTCACAGATATGCGTGTCTTGGACTTGATTACTATTACATCAATCCTCTGCGATAATGCGATTGAGGCAGCTGTTCTGTCAGAAACACCAAAGTTGTCTATTGCTATCTTTAAGATGGAGGGGCAGTCTGTAATTGCTGTTGAAAATTCCACTAAGGAAGCTTCTATTGACATAGCTCCTTTGAAGCAAAGAGGATTTTCGACCAAGGGAACAGGTCGTGGTTTAGGCTTAGCAAATATTGAAGAAATTCTCTTCAGATATGACAATGTGTCACTCGAAACGGAGTCAGCACAGCACCGTTTTGTGCAGTTATTGTCCGTTACACCAAAACAAGATTAATTGGGGATTTAATAAGAGTTTTTAGAATTCTTGTTAGTCCCTATTTTTATGTTTTGAAATATGTTAAAATAGTAACGTTAATCATGTGTTTTTTAATTTAGGGGGATTTATTATGTTGAAAGACGAATGGTTAGAATACTTTGAAGCTGTCAATGGGCGAAAGCCGAGGCCTATTGATTTTAAAGAGGCTCTAGAAAGAGGAGAGTTTATCCTCTCTGAGGAGTCAGACTCAAGCCAAGTAACTAATCAAGCACCGTCTGATCAAGGACAAGCATCGCCTGATCAATCATTAGATGGAGAAACTGCAACCGCAAAAGCACTAGCCCAGTCTCAAAAAGAGCGTAACGGCGCACAAGAGGCCCTAGCTAATGCGGCTCAAGAAAAGAGAAAAGCGCTATCCCAAGAAAGTGCTCTCCAAGTGAAGACGCTTCAATCAGGTCGTGAAGCTGAGGTTCTTCAAAAGGAAGAAGAACAGCGTCAACGTGTCGCTGAAGCTAAAGAACGGTTGGCTAGTTATGCGCCAACACGTCTGGATTCAGTAAGCCATTCAGCAAGTGCTGCGAGTGCAACTATTCAGGATATTCCAGTGTTCAGCAATGAATCACAATATCATGACAGTTCTGAGGACTTGAAAAAAGCCAACCGAAAAGAAGAAAAAGAGGCCAAGAAAATTGCTCGTCAGGCTGCTCGTGATAAGAAAAAGGCCGAAAAGCTTGCTGATAAAGTCAAGTCCAAAGAAGATCAGACTGTAATCAAACTAGAAAAGAAATTGGAAAGTCAGATTCGTCTTCTAGAAAGTGTTCAGAACATTGACAAAAAATCACAGAAGGCAAAAAGTTGGGGTAAAGGGGCCTTGATTTCTAGCCTTATTGCCGTTGTTTTGATGCTGTTGATTGGTGGTGTTTATGGCTTTTGGCGTAACGCTTCAGGTAACATTGAGGGGACTTGGGAATTAAAAACGTCAAAAGTCTTGGATGAAAATTCTGGCAAGTTAACCAATGCTCTTAAGGAGCATGAAAACAATAATGAAATTTATGTCTCTTTCCTTAAGGTTGACCATTCCAATAATCTACAGACACATTCTTACTTCTATACTAAGGGTAAGGAGGACCACCCTACTTTTACGGCTTCAGATTATCTGAAGGAGTATCAAGTTGTTGATCAGTGGAATAAGTCTATTACCTATACCAAGGAAGTCTCAGAATTTAAGCGTGAGTTGACTCGGGTGGTCTCAGAACTTTATCCAAATGCCGATAAGAACTTAGTGGATTACTATATTTCGGATAATGTAGATAACTATAGACTTTATCGCAAAGGAAAACGAACCAAGTCGTATACTGTTAATAAGGATACCTTGGTTGTTTCTACCTATAATGAAGATGGTAAACTGACTAGCCGTGATACTTATGAGAAGGTCTCAAAAGCGACAGCTAAAGGCTTAGAAGCTGAATATGCTGAAGCAAAAGTGGCTTACGAAAAAAATCATAAGACTACAAGCAAAAAATAGGTAAAAAGTGAGTTAGAGGTTGTCTCTAACTTTTTTTGTTGAAAATTTGAGTCTGTCAAGTTTTTTTTCTTGACACATAAAAATGTTATGGTATACTAGATAAGGTCGAGAGGTGATTAATGCCTCCACCATAATAAAAAACTAAAGAAAAGAGATATTACAAAATGGCAGTAAAAATCCGTTTGACTCGTATGGGTTCTAAGAAAAAACCTTTCTACCGTATTAACGTTGCAGATTCACGTGCTCCACGTGATGGACGTTTCATCGAAACAGTTGGTACTTACAACCCACTCGTTGAAGAAAACCAAGTAACAATCAAAGAAGATCGTATTCTTGAATGGTTGTCTAAAGGTGCACAACCTTCAGATACAGTTCGTAACATCCTTTCAAAAGAAGGCGTTATGAAGAAATTCCACGAATCAAAATTCTCAAAATAATTTTTTAGCCTATGGATACCATTGAAAATCTTATTATCGCTATCGTTAAACCTTTAATTGCTTCACCAGATCAGTTGACCATTAAAATTGTTGATGGCTCTGAGTTTTTGGAGTACCATCTTGACCTCGACCCAGCAGACATTGGGCGTGTTATCGGGAAAAAAGGACGTACTATTACGGCGATAAGAGCGATTGTCTATTCGGTACCTACTCAAGGTAAGAAGGTTCGTCTTGTTATTGACGAAAAAGAGAATGCTTAAGAGGCGACCTTAGGGTTGTCTTTTTTGCATTTTTTGGTTAACCCTCTTAGTCTTTGGTATAATATGAGGGTTAAACATAATACCTAAGTCAAAGATTAATCTGAAAGAAGGAGCAAGAATGACTTATCAAGAAGCGTTAGAGTGGATTCACGGTCAGTTGAAGTTTGGCATTAAGCCAGGTTTGGAACGTATGGCCTGGATGCTTGAAGAACTAGGAAACCCACAAGACAATTTGAAGGCTGTGCATATCGTTGGGACTAATGGAAAAGGGTCTACGGTAAATGCCCTACAAACGATTTTTAGTCAAGCAGGTTATGAAGTTGGAACCTTTACCTCGCCTTACATTATTGATTTTAAGGAACGGATTTCTGTCAATGGTCGTATGATTTCAGAAGAGGCGTTGTTGGACTTGGTTGAACGTGTTAAGCCTGTAGTTGATCGTCTACCAAAAGAGACAGAGCATGAAAATGCGACAGAGTTTGAGATTATCACAGTCTTGATGTTTCTCTACTTTGGACAAGTCCATCCTGTGGATATTGCATTTATAGAGGCTGGAATGGGCGGCTTGCATGATTCGACTAATCTATTTAGTCCTCTAGCGGTCATCTGTCCATCTATTGGTCTGGATCATCAGGCGGTTTTGGGAAATACTCATGCTGAAATTGCGGCAGAAAAGGCTGGTGTTTTGAAAAATGGAGCTCCCTTTATTTTTGCGACTGAGCGAGATGATGTTCGAGCAGTCTTTGAAAAGAAAGCACATGAAGAAGGGGCTAAGACCTACGAGTTAGGAAAAGATTTCACAGCTAACGGAACAAGTCATTCCTTTGATTTTGCTTACGAGGGACAAAAGCTAGAAAATATCTCATTGGCTATGGCTGGTCAGCATCAGGTGGCTAATGCTAGTTTGGCCATCATGACTTCTTTGCTGCTTCAAAAAGATTATCCAGAAGTGACTCCTGACCTCATTAAGGCTGCCTTAGCTCATGCTAGTTGGCTAGGTCGAACAGAGTTTTTGATGCCTAATCTCATGATAGATGGTGCTCATAATAACGAGAGTGTTAAGGTCTTGATTGATTTGTTAAAATCAGAATATGCGGATAAGGATATTGAATTGCTTTTTGCAGCTATTGATACCAAGCCTATTGATAGTATGTTGGCTCAGTTAGAGTCGGTCGGTGATTTGACAGTAACCAGCTTTGAGTATCCAAATAGTGTCAAATTGGACAAGTACCCAGCTGCTTACAAAAAGGTCCCAGGCTTCCAAACTTGGATCAAGAATCATGTATCAGCGGATAAAGACAAATTATATGTGATTACAGGATCTCTTTATTTTATTTCTCAAGTTCGAAAATGGCTTTTAGAGCGAAAAAGTAACGTTTAGACTTGAAAGATAAGACTTAGGGGCGTATAATACCCCATATGTTTTAAAAGTAAGGAGAAAAAAATGCTTCAACGTCTGAAAAACATTTTAATAGGTGAACCCTTGACCCAGGATAATAGCAGTGATGATCACTTATTATCTAAGGTTCAAGCGTTAGCCATGTTGTCGAGTGATGCTCTATCATCTATCGCATATGGTCCTGAACAGGTCGTATTGGTCTTGATGGCTGTATCAAGCGCTGCTATTTGGTGGTCTATCCCTATTGGGGTTTTGGTTCTAGTCCTTTTGGCTAGCCTTACTATTTCTTACAGACAGGTCATTAAGGCCTATCCACAGGGTGGTGGCGCCTACATGGTAACTTCGGAAAATCTGTCACCTAAGTTTGGTTTGATAGCTGGAGGTAGCCTCTTAGTCGACTATATGTTGACAGTAGCCGTTTCAGTTGCCTCAGGTGCGGATGCCATTACCTCAGCTATTCCTTTACTTCATCCCTATAATCTGGAAATCTCAATGATTTTGGTGCTTGTTTTGATGGTGATGAACCTCAGGGGAATGCGTGAATCGGCAAAATCTCTGATGATTCCTGTTTATCTCTTTATTGTCTCAACGATGTTCTTATTAGGATTTGGTTTCTTACAGATCTTAACGGGGCATATGCCTTATGCGGCTACGGCCCATTTAGGTCAACCGATTACAGGTGTGTCAGTGATTCTTATTTTAAGGGCCTTTACATCAGGTTCGGCTTCATTGACAGGGGTGGAAGCTATTTCTAATGCAGTGCCTTTCTTTAAGAAACCTAAGCCTAAAAACGCTGCATCAACCCTCTTTATCATGTCAAGTATCTTGGGGATTATGTTTGCCGGAATTACCTTCCTAAACTGGTGGACTGGCATTACACCTCATTCAGGTGTGACAATTTTGGCACAGATGGCTAGAGAAATTCTTGGCTATTCATGGATTGGTAGTATCTTATTTTATATCTTCCAATTCTCAACTGCTATGATTCTTGCAGTAGCAGCAAATACTGGTTTTTCAGCCTTTCCGATGTTGTCCTTTAATATGGCTAAGAATAAATACATGCCTCACATGTATCTTGAAAAAGGCGCACGTATGGGATACTCTAACGGTATCTTGACGCTGGCTATTGGGGCCATTACCCTCTTATTCATTTTCCGAGGAAATACGGAACGGTTGATTCCTCTTTATACTATTGGGGTGTTCATTCCTTTTGCACTTTCTCAAACAGGTATGGTTGTCCATTGGATTCGTGAATATGGTAAGGGATTCTGGAAACACTCTTTAGCTAATATTTTAGGTGCCTTAATTTGTTATGCCATCGTCCTCATTCTCTTCCTTTTCCGTCTAGGAGATATTTGGCCATTCTTCCCTATTATTGCGATTTTGATGTGGATGTTCCTTAAGATTAAGAAACATTATAATGGGGTTGCTCAACAGTTGCGTATTGATGGTCAAGTCAAAGAACATCATTATCAAGGCAATATTGTCCTTATCTTGGTGGGGAATGTTACAAAGGCTAATATTGGTGCTATTTCTTATGCACGTTCTATTGGTGATAAGGTTATCGCTATGCATGTGTCTACTAAAGATACAGAGAATAAGGACAAGGAAACCGAACAAGAGTTTAAAAAATATTTCCCAGAAATCGAGATGGTTCATATCCAATCACCTTACAGTTCAATTACGCAGTCAACTATTCAATATGTAGACGAAGTAGCTACTCAGGCTGAAAAGGAGAATGCGACTCTGACTGTTATGATTCCACAGTTTGTTCCGAAAAAATCATGGCAAACCATGCTTCACAACCAGATGAGTTTACGATTGAAATATTATCTCAAATGGCGTGAGAATATTGTCATTTCATCATATTCTTACCACTTAAAAGATTAAATAAAGACAAGCGAGGACAGTCCCCATGTGACGGGGAGTCTTCGCTTTTTTAGCTGGAATTCAGCTAGGCAATTTTATTTTTTGCAAGAAAAATCGAGCAAAATGAGTTATAATAGATAGTACTATAACGTTTCAAGAGGAAATTATGGCAAATCAAGAAAAAGTAGAACAAGCAGTCTATCAATTATTGGAAGCTTTGGGTGAAAATCCTGAGCGTGAGGGTCTTTTGGATACGCCAAAACGTGTGGCTAAGATGTATGCTGAGATGTTTTCAGGCTTAAATGAAGACCCTAAAGATCAGTTTACAGCAGTCTTTTCAGAAGTACATGACGAAGTTGTCCTTGTCAAGGATATTCCTTTTTACTCTATGTGTGAGCATCATTTGGTTCCCTTTTATGGAAAGGCTCATGTAGCTTATCTGCCAAGTGGGGATAAGGTGACTGGACTGTCAAAATTAGCACGTGCTGTTGAAGTGGCGGCCCGTCGTCCACAATTGCAAGAACGTCTGACAGATCAAGTCGCTACAGCGCTTGAAGAAGCCCTTAATCCTCGAGGTGTTTTTGTCATGGTGGAAGCAGAACACATGTGTATGACCATGCGTGGTATTAAGAAACCAGGAAGTAAGACCATCACAACAGTTGCTAAAGGCCTTTATAAAGAAGACCGTGAAGAACGTAAGGAAATTCTTTCTTTGATGCGTGATTTTTAGGAGTTAAAATGTTTATTGGTAAACATGAGATTGCAGGTAAGGCCTGCATTATGGGAATCTTGAATGTCACCCCAGATTCTTTTTCAGACGGTGGTGATTTTGACACAATAGAAGATGCGCTAGCTCAGGTTGAGCGTATGATTGCTCAAGGGGCTAGTATTATTGACGTGGGTGGTGAGTCTACAAGACCCGGAGCAGAATTTGTTACCGAGGAAGAAGAGATTGCTCGTATTGTGCCAATTATACAAGCTATTAAGGCAAATTATGACGTTCTCGTCAGTATTGATACCTACAAGACAGCTACTGCTAGAGTTGCTCTTGAAGCAGGTGCGGATATTCTTAATGATGTTTGGGCAGGTCTTTATGATGGTCAGATGTTAGCTTTAGCTGCTGAGAAAGACGTGCCAATCATCCTAATGCACAATCAAAAGGAAGAAATTTACAATGACGTCACTGAAGATGTCTGTGCCTTTCTCAATCAACGTGCGCAAGCTGCCTTGGAAGCTGGTGTAGCCAAGGAAAATATCTGGATTGATCCTGGCTTTGGTTTTGCTAAAAATGTCCAACACAATATAGATCTGCTTAAAGGCTTGGACAAGGTTGTTGAGCTTGGGTATCCTGTTCTTTTTGGGATTTCTCGTAAGCGTGTTGTGGATTATCTCCTAGGTGGAAATATTCCTGCCAAGGACCGTGATCAAGGGACAGCTGCTCTATCTGGTTATGCTGTTAGCAAGGGATGTCAAATTGTTCGTGTCCATAATGTTGAAGCCAATCGTGATATTGTCAAGACTATCGCAGGAATTTTATGAAACGAAAAAAAAGCTCAAATCGAGCTTTTTTTCTTAGTCTTGAATTGTCCAAACGCTGACAGATTTTTCAGAAACTGGGAAGTCTCCCCATCCGTCTTCATCAATAGTTACAGTATCAGAGCAGTTTCCAAGGATGTCATGGAAGGTTTGTCCAGCCCAATCACTGCCAATTTCCATAGTTTTGCTGTTAGCAACATCATTAGAAATGGTTACGGCTAATGGAGTACCGCCTTCGTTGCCAGAGCGTGTCCATCCGATACAGTTAGGGTCGTCAAAGTAGTCTTTTTGCTCTCCGTAAGCTAATTCTTTACGAGCGTAAAGTAGGGTGTCTAAGACCTCTTGGAAACTTTCCTGAGCAAACTCCCCTTCGATACCATAGTAGTCCCCATAAAACAGGCAAGGAAGACCATCTTCACGAAGTAGAATAAGAGCGTAAGCAGCTGGCTTAAACCATTCTTCAACAGTTGATTCTAGAGCCTGTCCACGTTGGGTATCGTGGTTCTCTACGAAGGTTACCGCATGCTCTGGGTGATTTTTGACTAATGTTTGATCGAAAATAGTCGTCAAATCGTAATCGGCCCCTTCCAGGCTGGCATCGTATAAGTTGTTATGAAGGCGAACATCCACAAGGTCAAAGCGGTTTTCAGTTTTTTCGAGATAAGTATTATTATCTTCTTCCTTGGCATTCCAAAATTCCCCAAAGACATAGAAGTCTTGTCCTTGTTTTTCTTTGACGTCACGTATGAAATTACGCATAAAGAAAGAGTCTATATGTTTGACAGCATCCATGCGGAAACCGAGGACTCCAGTTGTTTGTACGAACCAGTCGACCCAACTGTAGATATTTTCAATGACTTCAGGATGCTTATAGTCTAGATTGGCATACATAAGGTAGTCAAAGTTACCGTTTTCGTTGTCTACCAAGTCGTTTTCAGCCCAACCTTTGTTGTCACCTTGGATAAGATAGATACCACTTTTATTACGTTTGGCATCGAAGTCCGTCCCGTTAAAGTGGTACCAGTGCCATTCAAAATCGTTGTAGGCCTTTTGACGACCATCAAATGTGAAATGTGTCCACCCTTCAATTTCAAAAGGCTTGCTGATTTCTTTTGTACGATCCTCTGGGTCAACTTCGACCACTTCGAAGGTCTCGAGTTTATCCGCTGCCGCCTTGTGATTAAGGACGACGTCAGCCATGGGTACAATACCAACGTCTTTGAGGCGATTAATAGCATTGAGATATTCATCTTTGAAACCGTACTTAGTGCGAATAGTACCTTTTTGATCGAATTCGCCTAGGTCAAAGAGGTCATAGACTCCGTAACCGACATCATCTTTATTAGTGCCTTTAAAAGCAGGTGGCATCCAAACATGGCTAATACCAAGGCCTGAGAGGTGTTGGGCATCTTCAGCCAAGTGATTCCAATGTTGTCCATCGCTTGGAAGATACCATTCAAAATATTGCATTACAGTTTGATTTGTCATAGTTAATTCCTTGTTCATTGAGAAAGTCATAGATGTTGTAGCAGTAGGTTATTTAACCTCTGCACCTTTATTTTATCAAATAAGAATAATTGTGCAAGCGTTTGCATTGAATAAAGTGACAAAAGTCTCTGTTTTGTCTAAAAAATCATACGAATTAGAGCGTAACTTTTTAGCTGTTTTATGCTAGAATAAGGGTAAGTTTAGTCGTCTAAAGGAGAGTAAATGGATAAAATAATTTTGAATGGTTGCCGTTTCTATGGCTATCATGGTGCTTTTGCTGAGGAACAAACCCTAGGACAGATTTTTGTGGTGGATTTGGAATTGGCAGTTGATTTGGTCAAGGCCTCACGAAGTGATGAACTAGCAGATACGGTTCATTATGGCTTGGTTTTTGAGGCTGTGAAGAGACAGGTGGAAGAAGTAAAGTATAGCTTAATTGAGCGTTTAGCTGGTGCTATTTGCGAAGATTTATTTGCTCAATTTGGCCCTATCCAAGCCATTAAGATTCGTATTTATAAGGAGAATCCACCTATTAACGGACATTACAAGAGTGTGGGAATTGAGTTGGAGCGTAGCCGATGACAAAAGTTTACTTGAGTTTGGGGTCTAACATGGGCGACCGCCAAGGCTATCTCCAAAGAGCTGTGGAAGCCTTGAAGCAGTTGACTGATACTGAGGTTGAAACCGTGTCCTCTTATTATGAAACAGCCGCTTGGGGGCTAACAGATCAGGCTGATTTTTTAAACCTCGCCTTGGCATTAGAAACGCAGTTGCCAGCTGAAAGCCTACTCAGTGCTTGTCAGGCCATTGAGAAAGACTTGGATCGCGTTCGCCATGAGCATTGGGGACCCCGGACCGTGGATATTGATATTCTTCTCTATGGACAGGAAATTTGGGAGACTGAGCATCTGATAGTACCACATCCTTTCATGACTCAGAGAGCCTTTGTTTTGGTTCCTCTGCTAGAAATTGCAAAGGACTTAGTTGAGCCTCAAACTGGTCAAACCTACGAAAATTATTTGAGTCAATTAGACACTAATGATGTTCACAAATTCGTGACTTCGGACTAGTTTTTACTAAAATTCCTTGTCGTCAAGATGGGGATTTTTTGCTATAATTAATCTTGGCTTTTGCTGTATTTTTCCTCGATGTTCGAGGGGAAAATAGTAACACATTTGTAGGTTCTGCCTTTAATGATAGGGAAGCCTATCACAATGCCTACGAAGAAATAAAAAGAATAGAAAAGTATGGAAAAAATATGCTTGATGAATTAAAAAAAGATTTAGTGGGAATTGATATTCGTTTCAATGAACCCTTAAAACGTTACACCTATACCAAGGTTGGTGGACCAGCAGATTATTTGGCCTTTCCACGTAATCGTTATGAGCTTTCTCGTATTGTCAAATTTGCTAATAAGCAAGGGATTCCCTGGATGGTTCTTGGAAATGCTAGTAATTTGATTGTCCGTGATGGCGGTATCCGAGGCTTTGTGATTATGTTTGACAAGCTTAACGGTATTGCAGTAAACGGTTATCAAATTGAAGCAGAAGCGGGTGCTAATTTGATTGCGACAACAAAGGTGGCTCGTTTCCAAAGCTTGACTGGTTTTGAATTTGCAGCAGGCATCCCAGGTAGTGTTGGTGGTGCTGTATTCATGAATGCTGGGGCCTATGGCGGAGAGATTGCTCATATCTTGGTTTCTGCTCAGGTTTTGACAAAAGACGGTGATATTCGTACCATTGCGGCACGTGACATGCGTTTTGGTTACCGTCGCTCGGTTCTTCAGGAGACTGGTGAAGTTGTTATTTCAGCTAAGTTTAATCTCCATCCAGGTGACTATCATCAAATTAAGAATGAAATGAATCGCCTCAATCACTTACGTGAACTTAAGCAACCTCTCGAATACCCTTCATGTGGTTCTGTTTTTAAACGCCCACCAGGCCACTTTGCTGGTCAGCTTATTACGGAAGCTAATCTTAAAGGACATCGTATCGGTGGTGTTGAAGTTTCAACCAAGCATGCTGGTTTCATGGTCAATGTGGATCAAGGAACAGCTAAAGATTATGAGGATCTTATCGCCGATGTCATTGCCAAGGTTAAGGAAAATTCTGGAGTTACCTTAGAACCTGAAGTTCGTATCATTGGTGATAAGCTTAACTAAATCAACCCCTATCTTATATTTAATTTTTATGGAGGACTTATGACAATTGACTAATCCGATTATTGCCTTTCAAAACGTCTCAAAAGTGTTTGAAGACAGTGGCACACAAGTTTTAAAAGACATCAACTTCGAACTAGAAGAAGGAAAATTCTATACTCTTCTTGGAGCTTCTGGCTCTGGGAAATCAACCATTTTGAATATCATTGCTGGCCTCTTGGATGCGACCAGTGGTGACGTCCTTTTAGATGGAAAACGTATCAATGATATCCCTATCAATAAAAGGGATGTCCACACCGTTTTCCAATCTTATGCCCTCTTCCCACATATGAATGTCTTTGACAATGTGGCCTTTGCGCTTAAGTTAAAAAAGGTCCCTAAAAAGGAGATTGAAGAGCGTGTAGAAGAAGCCTTGAAAATGGTTCAACTAGATGGTTATCAAAAGCGCTCAATTCAAAAATTATCTGGTGGACAACGTCAACGGGTGGCCATTGCCCGTGCGATTATCAACCAACCACGAGTGGTCCTTTTAGATGAGCCTCTGTCAGCACTGGATTTGAAGCTACGTACTGAAATGCAATACGAGTTGCGTGAATTGCAGCAGCGACTAGGGATTACCTTTGTCTTTGTTACCCACGACCAAGAAGAAGCCCTGGCTATGTCGGATTGGATTTTTGTTATGAATGATGGGGAAATTGTTCAGTCAGGAACCCCTGTTGATATCTATGATGAGCCTATCAACCACTTTGTAGCTACTTTTATTGGAGAATCCAACATTCTTCCTGGCGTGATGATTGAGGATTATCTGGTTGAGTTCAATGGGAAACGCTTCGAATCTGTTGATGGAGGAATGCGTCCTAACGAACCTGTTGAAGTGGTTATCCGTCCTGAAGATTTACAAATCACGCTTCCTGAAGAAGGGAAGCTGCAAGTTCGAGTGGAAACGCAACTCTTCCGTGGGGTTCACTATGAAATTATTGCTCATGATAATCTTGGCAATGAATGGATGATCCACTCGACCCGTAAGGCTATTGAGGGTGAGATTATTGGTCTTGATTTTACGCCTGAAGATATTCACATCATGCGTCTCAATGAGACAGAAGAAGAATTTGATGCTCGTATTGAAGAATATGTGGAAATGGAAGAGCATGAAGATGGCTTGATTAATGCCATTGAGGAGGAGCGCCATGAAGAAAACAGCTAGCCTCTTTTCGGTACCCTACCTGCTTTGGCTTCTGCTTTTTGTGGTCGCTCCAGTGCTCATGCTCTTGTATCAGTCTTTCTTTGATATCAGTGGCAACTTTACTTTAGATAATTACGGGACCTTCTTTTCCAGTTGGACCTACTTGAGGATGAGCTTCAACTCGGTTCTTTATGCGGCTATTATTACTATAGTCACTCTCCTCATTTCCTATCCTACGGCTTATCTTTTGACGAGACTCAAGCATAAACAGCTTTGGTTAATGCTTGTCATTTTGCCGACCTGGGTCAATCTCCTTCTTAAAGCTTATGCCTTTATGGGGATTTTTGGTCAACAAGGTGGGATTAACGCCTTTCTTGGTTTCTTTGGTATTGCACCTATGCAAATCCTTTTTACGGATTTCTCCTTTATTTTTGTAGCCAGCTACATCGAAATACCATTTATGATTCTGCCGATTTATAATGCCCTAGATGATTTGGATGAAAATATCGTTAATGCGAGCAAGGATTTGGGTGCTAATGATTGGCAGACCTTTACTAAGGTTATCTTTCCTTTGTCGCTTAACGGGGTTCGTTCAGGTGTGCAATCAGTCTTCATCCCTAGTCTCAGTCTCTTTATGTTGACACGCTTGATTGGTGGTAACCGAGTGATTACACTAGGAACGGCTATTGAACAGCACTTCCTTACAACGCAAAATTGGGGGATGGGGGCAACCATTGGGGTTGTTCTCATTGCTGCTATGATTGCGACTATGTGGTTAACGAAGGAGAGACGTCAATGAAAAAATTTGCAAATCTCTATCTCGTTTTTGTCTTTGTTATCCTCTATTTGCCTATCTTTTATTTAATCGCCTATTCTTTCAATAGTGGTGGCGATATGAATCAATTCAAAGGCTTTACGTTGGATAATTATCATAGCATGTTTTCAGATAGTCGACTCATGTTGATTTTGGCTCAAACCTTCTTCTTAGCCTTTCTTAGTGCTCTCTTGGCGACACTCATTGGTACCTTCGGGTCTATCTTTATCTATGAGAGCAAACAGAGGCAGCAAACGGGGATTTTATCTCTAAATAACGTACTCATGGTTGCACCCGACGTTATGATTGGTGCTAGTTTCTTAATTCTATTTACCTTAATTGGCTTTCAGCTCGGTTTCGTCTCTGTTTTGCTAAGCCACATCGCCTTTTCAATTCCAATTGTGGTTCTCATGGTTTTACCACGTCTCAAGGAAATGAATCGTGATATGGTAAATGCGGCCTATGACTTGGGTGCGACCCAGTGGCAGATGTTGCGAGAGGTAATGCTACCATACTTGACACCTGGAATTATCGCTGGTTATTTTATGGCCTTTACTTATTCTTTGGATGACTTTGCCGTGACCTTCTTCGTTACGGGTAATGGTTTTTCAACACTTGCTGTGGAGATTTACTCACGTGCTCGTAAGGGAATTTCTTTGGAAATCAATGCTCTCTCAACCGTTGTTTTCCTATTCTCTATCCTTTTGGTTATTGGCTATTACTTGATTACCAAGGAGAAAAAGGAGGAGCAAGATGCGTAGA
The DNA here is from genome assembly GCF_030440175.1 of Streptococcus sp. SV2. NCBI lineage: Bacteria > Bacillati > Bacillota > Bacilli > Lactobacillales > Streptococcaceae > Streptococcus > Streptococcus sp. SV2. Next base: position 137,556 of record NZ_JAQFJQ010000001.1, on the reverse strand, counting down.
CTCTATGAATTTTTACTAGGGATTGTAGCCATTATACTTGTCCTTTGGGGAATTTCTGCCTATATGCAAAGTCACACAGGAAGTGCCTCTGATAAATTAGTGATTTATAACTGGGGGGACTATATTGATCCTGATCTCTTGACCAAGTTCACCAAGGAAACAGGCATCAAGGTTCAGTATGAAACTTTTGATTCCAATGAGGCCATGTATACCAAGATTAAGCAGGGGGGGACTACCTACGACATTGCTGTACCGTCAGACTATACCATTGATAAAATGGTTAAGGAAAACCTGTTGGTGAAATTGGATAAATCTAAAATCCATGGCTTTGATCAAATTGGCTCAAGCTTCAAGGGACTTAGTTTCGACCCTCACAATGATTATTCCATTCCTTATTTCTGGGGGACTGTCGGCATTGTCTATAATACAAAATTGGTAAAAAAAGCTCCTCAGCATTGGAATGATCTCTGGTCGTCTGATTACAAAGACCAAATTATGCTAGTTGATGGGGCACGTGAAGTCATTGGCTTTTCACTTAATAGCTTGGGATATAGTCTGAACACCAAGAACATGACGGAATTGCGTTTGGCGGAGACCAAGCTCAATAGTTTAACCCCTAATATCAAAGCTATTGTAGGCGATGAAATGAAGGGCTACATGATTCAAGGTGATGCTGCTATCGGAGTAACTTTCTCAGGGGAAGCTAGTGAGATGCTTGATAAAAATGAGAATCTTCGTTATGTTGTTCCTTCTGAGGGCTCAAATCTTTGGTTTGATAATCTGGTTATCCCGAAGACAGTTAAGCACAAAAAAGAGGCTTATGCCTTTATCAATTTCATGCTTAAGCCAGAAAATGCAGCTCAAAATGCCGAATACATCGGTTATGCAACACCTAACGATGCAGCCAAAGCCTTGCTTCCAAAGCGGATTACTGATGATAAAGCCTTCTATCCATCAGAATCAACGATCAAAAACCTAGAAGTCTATGATAATCTAGGCCAAAAATGGTTAGGCATCTATAACGATATTTACCTTCAAGTTAAGATGTATCGTAAATAAGCCTTCTAAGTTTAAGTGCTAGATTCAAAGTAAAACAATTCTTCAAATGCTTTTATTTCAAAAATAATGAGAGGCTGAAACACTATCGTTTCAGTCTTTTTACTAATGCCAATAAATATCGCTTATTAATCCTCATTTCCATAAGAATCATAGGGGCTTTGGCTAATGTCTATGAAGGGAGCAAAAAGAAGATTTGTTTTTCTTGAATAATTGTATTGCTGTGCTATAATAAAGCGAAGGAATTTATAATGTTTATTTTGGAGGACTTAACATGCAAGCAGCACTTCTCTTTTTACTGATCTCCTTCCTAATTCTCATGGGAATTCTCATCAGTATGCTTTATGTCGTTCGTCAGCAGTCAGTAGCTATTGTTGAACGTTTTGGACGCTATCAAAAAATTGCAACTAGTGGTATCCATATGCGTCTGCCATTTGGTATCGATAAAATTGCCGCACGTATTCAATTACGCTTGCTTCAAAGCGAGATTGTAGTGGAAACTAAGACCAAAGACAATGTCTTTGTCATGATGAATGTTGCTACACAGTACCGTGTTAATGAGCAAAATGTGACCGATGCATACTACAAACTCATGCGTCCAGAGGCTCAAATTAAGTCATATATTGAGGATGCCCTTCGTTCATCCGTTCCTAAATTGACACTTGATGAGCTTTTTGAGAAGAAAGATGAAATTGCCCTTGAAGTACAACACCAAGTGGCTGAAGAAATGACAACCTACGGTTATATCATTGTGAAGACTTTGATTACTAAGGTTGAACCTGATGCTGAAGTTAAACAGTCTATGAATGAAATCAATGCTGCCCAACGTAAGCGTGTAGCAGCCCAAGAATTGGCAGAAGCGGATAAAATCAAGATTGTCACAGCAGCCGAAGCCGAAGCTGAAAAAGACCGCCTTCATGGGGTAGGTATTGCCCAACAACGTAAGGCCATCGTTGACGGTTTGGCTGAATCTATTGCTGAATTGAAAGAAGCTAATGTGGGTATGTCTGAAGAGCAGATTATGTCTATTCTCTTGACCAACCAATATTTAGATACCCTTAATACCTTTGCTGTTAAAGGTAATCAAACCTTATTTTTACCGAATAATCCAAATGGAGTAGATGATATTCGTACCCAAATTTTGTCAGCCTTGAAGACAGATAAATAGTAAGCAAACAAAGAAGCCAGATTTGAGATAATCTGACTTTTTTTGTTTATTTTTCTAAGAACTGAGCCAAGCGGATAACTTCAATCTTATAGCCATCTGGATCAGTGATAAAGTAGTACATTTTTGGTTTACCAGGAAGACCTGAGAGATCAGTGACAGTGTAGCCAGCTTCTTTGTGTGCTTGGTGTTTAGCTTCTAGGTCATCAACACCAACAGCGATGTGTCCATAGCCATTTCCAAGGTCGTAAGCTTCATGATCGTAATTGTATGTTAATTCCAACTCGTAATCAGGATCGTCTTCGAGTTGCATGTAGACAAGCGTGAATTTATATTCTGGAAAATCATTACGACGGACTTCTTTGAAACCAAGAGCGTCTTGGTAAAAGTTTAGTGAAGCTTCTAGGTCCTTAACACGAACACAAGTGTGTAGGAATTTAGTCATGTGAGAGACTCCTTTTATCTAATTTTGTATTCTCATAGTAGCATTTTGGGACCGTTTTTTCTAGTCTTAGCTACATGTGATATAATGGCGAAAAAGAATCTGAGGAGGTATTTATGACGATTTTAGCGATTGATTTTGGCGGAACTCAGGTCAAGTCTGCCCTTGTTTCGGAGGAGTTTGCCCTTGAAAAGAGTCTACCAACGCAATCATCTCCACAAACCTTGAATCAAACCCTTGATGTGATTGACTATTTGGTAACGTCGGTTAAAGTAGCCTTAACGGGCATTGCTATCAGTGTTCCTGGGACAGTAGATACTGATGAGGGTGTTATTTATCACGGAGGCTTGTTGCGATTCTTCCACGGTTTTCGTATCAAAGACATCCTTGAAGCCAAGTATCATTTACCAGTCACGGCTCTTAATGATGGGAAAGCAGCAGCTTTAGGCGAGCTGGCGATGGGGCATTTACAGGGAGTGACCAACGGTGCAGCCCTTGTTTTGGGTTCAGGTCTAGGTGGTGGTCTTATTATTAATGGTAAACTTTTTCAAGGAAGTCACTTTCAAGCGGCTGAGTTAACATTTCTTCTTCCAGTTCAAATGGAAAAAGTTAATCCTTCACAAATGCGAGGAACAACTCTTTCAGCTGTTGGTTTCATTACTAGGGTTAATGAAGTGTTGGGTAATGCTGATTTAAAAGATGGTCGTGAAGCTTTTAAGGCAATCAATGCTAGAAATGAAGCTGTTTATCCAATTTTTGAGGCCTATTGTCGAAGCTTAGCTATTACTATTCTAAATCTTCAATCCATCTTTGATATGGAAATCTTTGTTCTTGGAGGTGGTATTTCAGCTCAGCCGGTTCTGATTGAGGAGGTCAACCGCCAGTTTGATAAGGTTCGCCATGAGATAGACTTTATCGGAAAAATTATTAAACGACCTAAAATTGTCGCCTGCCATCACCATAATGGTGCTAATTTGATTGGTGCGGCTTATTTCCTTAAACAGAGATGACGGATACTAAAATAAAATGGCGCCAAAAATATACATAAAATACCTAACTTTTTTGTGACAAGCGGGCAATTCCGTTCGTTTTTTGCTCTTAGGACTTTACAATATTCAGAAAATTCGCTATAATGGGACCATTAAAATTTTGGAGGTGTCTTTATGACAATTTATAATTTCTCAGCAGGACCTGCTACATTACCAAAACCAGTGCTTGAAAAGGCACAAGCTGAATTGCTTAACTACCAAGATTCCGGTATGTCCGTGCTAGAAATGTCCCACCGTTCTCCAGAATTTGACAAAATCGTTAAAGATGCGGAAGCGACACTTCGTGAGTTAATGGCTATTCCTGATAACTATAAGGTTATTTTCTTGCAAGGTGGCGGCTCTATACAATTCTCAATGCTACCACTGAACCTCGCTCAAGGGAAGAAAGCTTACTACCTTGTAGGTGGTTCATGGGGTAAAAAAGCTTATACAGAAGCTGTTAAACTTTCAAAAACCATTCCTTTTGAACCAATTCTTTTGGCGTCATCTGAGGATACTGTTTACGATCATATTCCAAGTTTTGATCCTTCAACAATTGATCCAGAAGCTGCCTATGTTCACTTGACTACTAACAATACCATTGAAGGAACAGCTATCTATGATTTGCCTGATACCAATGGTGTGCCAATTGTAGCTGATATGTCTTCAAATATTTTGGCTGCTCGCTATAACGTTGAAGATTTTGCCCTTATCTATGCTGGTGCTCAGAAAAATATTGGACCTGCTGGTGTGACAGTGGTTATCGTCCGTGAAGACTTCCTTAACGACCAACCACAATTGTCTGCTATGTTGGACTACCGTATTCAAGCTGAAGCAGGATCACTTTACAATACACCACCATGTTTCAGTATTTATATTTCAAAACTCGTCTTTGACTGGGTTAAAAATGAAATTGGTGGCGTAGATAAGATGGCGGAAATTCAACGTGAAAAATCAGGTCTTCTTTATGATTATATCGAGTCATCTGATTTTTACACCAATCCTGTTAAAGATGCCAAGGATCGTTCTGTCTGCAACATTCCATTTGTCACACCAAGTAAAGACTTGGATGCTAAATTTGTAGCAGAAGCAGATGCTCTTGGCTTCAAGAATATCAAGGGTCACCGCTCAGTTGGTGGTATGCGTGCCAGTGTTTATAACGCCTTTCCACGCCAAGGTGTGCTTGATTTGATTGACTTTATGAAGAAATTTGAAGCTGAAAATAAGTAATTAGGTAAAGAGATGGAAATTAGACAAGCCTTTCCAAATGAAATTAAGCCCATCATGACGGTTATTGAGAGTGCCAGAGCTGCTCTAGCAGAAGCTGGCAGTTCCCAATGGCAAGGGGCTGATGGTTACCCTACTGAAGAAAACATCTTTGATGATGTCCTCAAAGGACAAGCCTATGTAGGTATCATTGACGGTCAAATTGTTTCTTATGCTGCGGTGGTTACTGATGGAGACCCTGCTTACGACAAAATCTATGACGGTGATTGGAAGCATCACAATAAGCGATACATTACTTTTCATAGGATTGCCGTTTTGACTGAGGTTACAGGTCAAAGGGTCGCTCAAACCTTTATTCAAGGTCTTATCGAGGGAACTGACGCTCATGATTTTCGTTGCGACACGCATGAAAAGAACCTTGTCATGCAGCATATTTTGGAGAAGCTAGGTTATGTCTATTGTGGCAAGGTTCCTATTGACGGGGAACGATTTGCCTATCAGAAAATCAAAACCAAGAGGGAAAAGGCCTTCTATCAAGAAGTTGATGAGGCAACCCATCATGGTATACATTGATTCAAGAGGAATAAAATTATGGTATTTAGTGTAAAAACGTATAACAATATTAACCAGATTGGTTTGAAGGAACTTGGAAATCATTTTCAAATCGATGGTGATTTAGCGAAAAATCCGGATGCTTACATCATTCGTAGTCAAAATCTCCATGATACAGTTTTCCCTGAAAATTTGAAAGCCATTGCTCGTGCCGGTGCTGGTACTAACAATATCCCAGTTGCTGAAGCCACTCAAAAAGGAATTGTTGTCTTCAATACTCCAGGAGCTAATGCTAATGCAGTTAAAGAAGCTGTTTTGACTTCTATCTTGCTCTCAGCACGTGACTATATTGCGGCCAATGCTTGGGTTAATACGCTTAGTGGTGACGATGTGCCTAAACAAATCGAAGCAGGTAAGAAACAGTTTGCAGGTAGTGAGATTGCTGGTAAAACACTTGGTGTTATCGGACTTGGTGCCATTGGTGCCCGTATTGCCAATGATGCTTACCGTTTGGGAATGAAGGTCTATGGTTATGACCCATATGTTTCTATTGAAGCTGCCTGGAATATCTCTCACCATGTCAGACGTGTTTCTGATCTCAAAGAAATCTTTGAAAACTGTGACTATATCACCGTTCACGTTCCGTTGACACCTGATACGAAAGGTACTTTCAATGCGGACGCCTTTAACCTCATGCAAAAAGGAACAACAATCATCAACTTTGCCCGTGCAGAATTGGTAGAGAATGATGCGCTCTTTGATGCTTTGGAAACAGGTGTCGTAAAACGTTATATCACGGACTTTGGGACAGAAGAACTGCTTAACAAGCCTAATGTGACAGTCTTCCCGCATGTCGGTGGTTCAACAGGTGAAGCAGAACTCAACTGTGCGATTATGGCTGGTCAAACCATCCGTCGCTTCATGGAAACAGGTGAAATTGTCAATTCTGTTAACTTCCCACGTGTACAACAAGCTTTGAGCGCTCCATATCGTATTACCTTGATTAATAAAAACGTGCCTAACATTGTGGCTCGTATCTCAACAGCGGTCTCTGATTTTAATATCAATATTGACAATATCATCAACCGTTCAAAGGGAGAGTATGCTTATACCCTTCTTGACCTTGATGAAACAGACAAGTCTAAGATTGATGAATTGGTCGCTAAGTTTGAGGCTAGTGACAATATCGTACGAGTACGTTTGATTAAAGGTAAATAATTCAAAAATAAGCTGACAGGGACATGTGTTTCCTGTCTTTTTGTTATAATGAACCTATGTTTTATCGTCAGTATTATGTATCTCCCCTTGGTCGCCTGTCCTTGGTGGCTAGTGAGGAAGCCCTCTATGGTATATGGTTGGAAGGACAAAATCATTTTCAAGCTGGTCTTGAAGAGGAAAAGTTAGTAGACACCTCAAATCCTATTTTAGAAGTGACAAAGAAGTGGTTGCAGGCCTATTTTGAAGGTGAAAATCCAAGCCCAAATATCCTTCCATTAGCTGAACGAGGAACAGACTTCCAACAAAAAGTTTGGTCGGCTTTAAGAGCGATTCCGTATGGACAAAGCAGATCATATGGTCAGATTGGTAAGCAGCTTTCTTGTCATTCAGCTCAGGCTGTTGGAACCGCTGTTGGGAAGAATCCCTGGTTGATACTTATTCCTTGTCACCGTGTCCTACCTAACACCGGTCATATAGGAAATTATGCTGCTGGAGAGGCTGCCAAGCGTTTCTTACTCCATTTGGAAGGGCTTAGGTTTGACAAGATGTAGAAACATGCTTATGCTATAGAAAAGGAGAAAAACATGTATACTTTTTATGAATATCCAAAATGCAGCACTTGTCGTAAGGCTAAAGCTGAACTCAATCAATTAGGTATTGAGGTTGAGTCCATCAACATTAAGGAAAATCCACCTTCAGCTCAATTTCTAAAAGAGCTTCTAGAGGGGTCAGATTTAGAGCTCAAGAAATTCTTTAATACGAGTGGACAATCCTACCGTTCTTTAGGATTGAAGGACAAGCTTCCAACCTTATCGGTAGATGAAGCTGTAAAACTCTTAGCTTCAGATGGTATGCTGATTAAACGTCCTATCTTGATTAAGGATGGTAAGGTTTTACAAATTGGCTACCGTACGCCTTACCAAGACTTAAATTTATAAAAAGTAAGCAAAATGTCTTGCCACGGTAAACAGTGATATGGTAAGATAGAAACAGTTGCCGCTATAGTTAAATGGTATAATAGAGCAATGGTAATGCTCCGTTCCGAGTTCAATTCTCGGTGGTGGCATCTGTGATTTACTCCAGCTTAGAGCTGGAGTTTTTTCTTGTTCAAAGGGAGTCCGTGGACGGTAGGGATTTTTCAAAAGAATTTACTGAAAACTCTTGAAATCCAAGAAAAAAGGAGTAGACTATTAGGTGATTAAACCTAGGAGGCAACTCGTGAAATACTACGTTCAATTCATGTTGATTTGCTTATTTGCCGTTATTGGTGAAGCCATTTCAACTTTTTTTAAACTACCCATACCTGGAAGTATTATTGGTCTATTCTTGCTTTTGATTGCTCTGCAGCTCAAGTGGATTCGTTTGCGTCATATTCATGCAGTCGCAGAATTTTTAATAGCCAATATGACCATTCTATTTTTGCCAGCAGGTGTCGGTATTATGGAACGATGGGATGCTATTTCTGATAACATTGTCCCTATTATTTTGATTATTATGGGTGCCTTGGTTCTTAATATTGTAGTGATTGCAGTAGTTGTTGGTTTTATCAAGAAACACTTCGAAGGTGACTACAAGGAGGTTAAACGTGGCTAATTTTTATAACACACCCTTGTTTGGCTTAACCCTTTCTGTGTTGGCCTATACAATCGGGCTTTTGATTTACCGTCGTTTTCCTAATCCATTGACAACACCTCTTCTTGTATCTACTGCCTTGATTATCTTGATTTTGCACTATACAGGAATTTCATATAAGGATTACTATGTAGGCGGTTCATATCTTAATAGCTTGATTATTCCGTCAACGGTTGCCCTAGCTGTTCCTTTTTATAAAAATCTCCACCTCATGCGTCACCATTATAAGAGTATCTTGATTGGTTCGACTTTGGCCTGTGTTCTCAATACAAGTTACACGGCCTTGATTGCTAAACTTTTTGGGATGGATTATTTCCTAGCGATTTCCCTCTTTCCAAAGTCTGTAACAACGGCCATGGCTGTGGGGATTTCTGAAAAAATGCAAGGGATTACGACCGTTACCCTAGTAGTCGTTGTCATTACGGGAATTTTAACCTCTGTCCTAGGTCCTGTTTTTCTAAAAATAATGGGAATCAAGGATCCGGTAGCTATTGGGCTTGCTCTCGGAGGAACTGGACATGCCGTAGGTACTGGAGCTGCCTTTAGATATGGACAAGTAGCAGGTGCCATGGGTGGATTATCTATAGCTGTGACAGGGATTTTATACGTCTTTATTAGCCCTATTGTGGCTAGTTTGATTTTAAGCTAAAAAATTAAGGCTTGGACTGGTTTTCCAAGCCTTTTTAGCTGTGAAAAACAAGCAAAATCTGACCTTTTATGCTATAATTAAGGTTATGAATTATGGAGATTATATCTGGGATTTGGGTGGTACCTTACTGGATAATTATCAGGTGTCAACCCAAGCCTTTCAAGCAACTTTGAAACAATTTAACCGTACGGCGGAATTTCAAGCAGTCTATGATGCTCTTAAGGTGTCAACCAGTACTGCTATTGGAATGTTTGCACCTGATATAGCTGATTTTCGCACCCTATATAAGCAGGAAGAGGCTAAGCATTTGCAAGAACCTGTGCTTTTTGAAGGAGCTAAGGCGATTCTGGCGAAGATTGTAACTGAAGGTGGGCGTAACTTTTTGGTTAGCCACCGTAACCATCTAGTGCTAGACATCCTGGATAAAGCAGAGATTACTCCTTACTTTACAGAGATTGTAACTTCGGAAAATGGTTTTGCGAGAAAGCCTAGTCCTGAGAGTTTCCTTTATTTAATAAAAAAATACGATATTAAACACGGCTTGGTCATTGGTGACCGCCAGATAGATATTGAGGCTGGAAAAGCGGCAGGTATGGACACCTTACTTGTTGATGGCCATAAATCATTATTGGAGATAGTGACATAAATGACTGATGAATTAAAAAATTTCGAAGAAAAAGCACAAGAATATGATGCTAGTCAGATTCAAGTTCTAGAAGGACTTGAAGCGGTGCGTATGCGCCCAGGGATGTATATTGGCTCAACCTCTAAAGAGGGCTTGCATCATTTGGTATGGGAAATAGTTGATAACTCTATTGATGAGGCGCTGGCTGGTTTTGCCACTCATATTCAAGTTTTTATTGAGCCTGACAATTCCATTACGGTTGTCGATGACGGTCGTGGTATCCCAGTAGGCATCCAAGAGAAAACAGGCCGTCCAGCGGTTGAAACAGTCTTTACGGTCCTTCACGCTGGTGGTAAATTTGGCGGTGGCGGCTACAAGGTCTCTGGTGGTTTGCACGGAGTTGGTTCTTCGGTCGTCAATGCCCTCTCAACCCAACTGGATGTTAAGGTCTATAAAAATGGCCATATTCACTTCCAAGAGTATAAACGTGGTGTTGTGGTAGACGATTTAGCGATTATTGGTGATACAGAGAAACACGGAACAACCGTTCACTTTACTCCGGATCCAGAAATTTTCCAAGAAACAACGGAGTTTGATTTTGGAAAATTAGCTAAACGTATCCAAGAATTGGCCTTCTTGAACAAGGGGCTGCGCATTTCGATCACCGATAAACGTGAGGGTCTTGAGCAAGAGAAACATTATCACTATGAGGGTGGTATCACCTCTTATGTCAAATACATCAATGAAAACAAAGATGTTATCTTTGACGAACCTATTTACACGGATGGTGAAATGGATGGTATTTCAGTCGAAGTTGCTATGCAGTATACGACTGGCTACCATGAAACTGTCATGAGTTTTGCCAACAACATCCACACCCATGAAGGTGGTACTCACGAGCAAGGCTTCCGTACGGCCTTAACACGTGTCATTAATGATTATGCACGTCAAAATAAGATTCTTAAGGATAAAGATGATAATTTGACTGGGGACGATGTTCGTGAAGGTCTTACAGCCATTATCTCTGTTAAGCATCCCAACCCACAATTTGAAGGTCAAACCAAGACCAAGCTAGGGAACTCTGAAGTGGTTAAGATTACTAACCGTCTTTTCAGCGAGGCCCTTAGTCGTTTCCTTTTGGAAAATCCAGCTATCGCTAAAAAGATTGTTGAAAAAGGAATTTTGGCTTCTAAAGCTCGTATTGCAGCCAAGCGTGCGCGTGAAGTGACCCGTAAGAAGTCAGGTCTTGAAATCTCTAACCTTCCAGGTAAGTTGGCGGATTGTTCGTCAAACAATGCCGAAATGAATGAGCTCTTCATTGTCGAAGGAGATTCAGCTGGCGGTTCTGCTAAGTCAGGTCGTAACCGTGAATTCCAAGCCATCCTACCTATTCGTGGTAAGATTTTGAATGTTGAAAAGGCTAGTATGGATAAGATTCTGGCTAATGAAGAAATTCGTTCCCTGTTCACAGCTATGGGTACTGGATTTGGTGCAGAGTTTGATGTCAGCAAGGCTCGTTACCACAAATTGGTTATCATGACCGATGCCGATGTTGATGGAGCTCACATTCGTACTTTGCTCTTGACCTTGATTTATCGCTTTATGCGTCCAATCTTGGAAGCGGGTTATGTTTACATTGCTCAACCTCCAATTTATGGGGTTAAGGTTGGCTCTGAAATCAAAGAGTACATCCAACCAGGTGTAAATCAGGAAGAAAAATTACGTGCTGCTCTTGAAAATTACAGTGTGGGACGTTCAAAACCTACAGTACAACGTTACAAAGGTTTAGGTGAAATGGATGATCACCAACTTTGGGAAACAACCATGGATCCTGCAAATCGTTTGATGGCACGAGTTTCTGTGGATGATGCTGCAGAAGCAGATAAGATTTTTGATATGTTGATGGGGGACAAGGTTGAACCTCGCCGCGAATTTATCGAAGAAAATGCCGTTTACAGTACTCTAGATATCTAATATTCTTTTAGAAAAGGGTGCAATGCTAGGATAACTATGATATAATCGTAATGTTATTCTACATTTATGAACATAATAGACGATTAAGGAGAAACTATGTCTAGCGGAATTGTTTTACTGATTGTAGTGGTAGTTATACTTGTAATTGTCGCTTACTTAGTCGGTATTCTTATTAGAAAACGAAATGATTCGCGGATTGCAAATCTTGAAGAACGCAAGCAAGGCTTGTTTGACTTGCCGATAAATGAAGAAATTGAAGAAGTCAAAAAGCTTCACTTGATTGGGCAAAGTCAGACAACCTTCCGTGAATGGAATCAGAAATGGGTAGATATCTCGACAAATTCATTTGCAGATATTGAAAATCATATTTTCGAAGCTGAAAATATGAACGATACCTTCCATTTTTTCAAGGCTAGTGGTGAAATTAATAATATCGAGAGTCAGTTAGATCTTGTGGAAGAAGACATTAAGTCTATCCGTGAGGCTCTCTCAACCTTGAAAAAACAAGAAGAAAAGAACAGTGCTCGTGTGAAGCATGCTCTTGACTTGTATGAAGAGTTGCAAAACTCTATTGAAGAAAATTCTGATAACTTTGGCTCTACCATGAGCGAAATCAATAAACAGCTTAAAAATATTGAAGCTGAGTTTTCAGAATTCGTGACTCTCAACTCATCGGGTGACCCTGTTGAAGCATCAAGTATTTTGGATCGTGCAGAAGAGCACACGATTGCTTTGGGTCAAATTTCAGAGAAGATTCCAGCCATTGTCGCTAAGTTGGAAGACGACTTCCCAGATCAGTTGGATGATTTGGAATCTGGCTATCGTAAGCTGATTGAGCAAAATTATCACTTCCCTGAAAAAAATATCGAACGTCGTTTCCAAGAGATTCGTGAAGCTATCCGTTCAAATTCAAGTGAGTTGGTTTCTCTTGACTTGGATCGTGCGGAAGAAGAAAATGTTGAGATTCAAGATAAGATTAACAACTTGTATAGCATTTTTGAACGTGAAATTGCATCTTACAAAGTTGTTATGCGTCACAAGAAAGTCTTGCCAGACTATCTCAAGCATGCTAAGAATAATAATAAGCAACTTCAAGAAGAACTTGAACGTCTCATGTTAACCTACATCTTCGATGAAACTTATGCTGCGGATGTTCGTAGCTTTGCTTCTGATATTTCAGGTGTGGAAACAGCTGTTCTCCCAACTCTTGAAAACTTTGATACTCAGGTTAAACCTTTCTCAGAGCTCGAGAAAACATTTGAAAAGAGTCTCAACACCCTGTCTGCTGTTGAAAATGGACAGGTAGAGGTCTTTGGAAACCTTCAGGCTATTGAGAAAAATGAAGCTAAGGCACGTGAAGCACTTGATGTGTATGTTAATAAATTGCATGTTATCAAGCGTTTCATGGAAAAACGTAACCTTCCAGGAATTCCTCAGTCCTTCTTGAGTGTTTTCTTCTCAACAAGCGCTCAGATTGAGGCTCTCATGGATGAGCTTAGCCGTGGACGTATTAATATTGATGCGGTAATGCGCTTGACTGAAACCTCTAAAAATGCCATCGATCATTTGGAAGAGACAGCTTACTTGGTTGTTCAAAATGCAACCTTGACAGAACAGCTTTTGCAGTACTCAAACCGTTACCGTTCTTTCGAACCTGCTGTTCAAAGTAGCTTTGAACACGCCCTAAAATTGTTCGAAGTTGACCACGATTATGATGCATCTTTAGAAGAAATTTCTTACGCCTTGGAAACAGTAGAACCTGGTGTAACAGAGCGTTTTGTATCATCTTATGAGAAAACACGAGAACTTATTCGTATGTAAGTAAAAGATTCTGGACCTTGGTCCAGGATTTTTTGTAAGAAGCATTTATTATTTTACAGTTAAACGCCAACCTAGTTAAAAATAAAATAGGTATTTAAAAAAGAGAGGTAATTATGTCACAAGTTAAAGGGTTATTGGTCATGGACGTAGACTCAACTCTTGTCCAAGAAGAAGTCATTGATTTACTGGGAGAAGAGGCAGGTGTCGGCCAACAAGTCGCTGAAATCACAGAGCGTGCCATGCGTGGCGAATTGGATTTTAGACAGGCTCTCAATGAGCGTGTAGCAACCTTAAAAGGATTACCAGAAAGTATCTTTGACAAGGTCTATGCTCGCATTCATTTTAATAAGGGAGCTAAGGAACTAGTGGATGAACTTCATGCACGTGGCTACAAGGTAGGTTTGGTTTCTGGAGGCTTCCACGAGACGGTTGACAGACTAGCCTCGGAGGCAGGCATTGACTATGTTATGGCTAACCATCTAGAGGTGGTAGATGGTGTTTTGACGGGTAAGGTTTATGGTGAAATCGTCACCAAAGATGTCAAGGTAGCCAAACTCAAGGATTGGGCAGCAGAAAATGGCCTCGACCTCTCGCAAACTATTGCTATGGGTGACGGTGCCAATGATTTGCCGATGATTAAGACAGCTGGCATCGGTATCGCTTTTTGTGCCAAGCCAATCGTCCGTGAACAAGCTCCATACCAAATCACAGAACCAGATTTGTATAAGGTCATTGAGATCATGGATGAGGTTGGAAAATAGTAGAGATAAAAAAAGTCCTTTGGATGATTTCAAGGGACTCTTTGTGCATAAAAAAAAGCACCGAATCGGTGCCACTTTTTCAAGTTGAATACGGACTAAGCCTTATTTTAACTCGCTGTCTTGTTTCGAATGGTTTCAAACCACTATTATTATATAGTTTTGTAACTAATATGTCAATTACTACAGGGTAAAGTATAAAATATTTTATTCTTGATTACAAGATTTTAACGTCATACTATTTAATCAGTAATTCTATCAGATATTGAAATGTTATTTAATAAGTGTATAATATTTTCTATAAATTTAGATTTTTCAAATAAGGAGAAATGTATGACTAAGCCATACTCAATTGGACTTGATATTGGAACGAATAGTGTTGGATGGGCCGTTATAACTGATAGTTACAAGGTTCCGTCTAAAAAAATGAAAGTCTTAGGAAATACCAGTAAAAAATATGTTAAAAAGAACCTGTTGGGGGCGTTGCTCTTTGAATCCGGAATCACAGCAGAAGGAAGAAGATTAAAGCGTACTGCAAGACGCCGTTATACTAGACGTCGAAATCGTATTCTTTATTTACAGGAAATTTTTAGCACAGAGATGGCTAAGATAGATGAATCTTTCTTTCAAAGACTAGATGACTCATTTTTAGTTCCTGATGAAAAGCGTGACAGTAAGTATCCGATTTTTGGGAACCTAGTAAAAGAAAAAACCTACCATGATGAATTTCCAACTATCTATCATTTAAGGAAATATTTAGCAGATAGTTCTAAAAAAGCAGATTTACGTCTAGTTTATCTTGCATTGGCTCATATGATTAAGTATAGAGGTCACTTCTTAATTGAAGGAGATTTTAATTCTAGAAATAATGATATTAAGAAGAATTTTCAAGATTTTTTGGACAGTTATAATGCTATTTTTGAATCGGATTTATCACTTGAGAATAGTAAACAGCTTGAGGAAATTGTTAAAGATAAAATTAGCAAATCAGCTAAGAAAGATCGTTTATTAAAACTATTTCCTGGGGAAAAGAATTCAGGGATTTTTCCAGAGTTTCTGAAGTTGATTGTAGGAAATCAAGCTGACTTTAGGAAATATTTTAATTTAGACGAAAAAACTTCCTTACATTTTTCTAAAGAAAGCTATGACGAAGATTTAGAGACGTTGTTAGGTCACATTGGAGATGATTACAGTGATGTCTTTCTCAAAGCCAAAAAACTTTATGACGCAATTCTTTTATCAGGTATTCTGACTGTAACTGATAACGAGACAGAAGCACCTCTTTCTTCTGCCATGATAATGCGATATAAGGAACACGAAGGAGATTTGGCTTTACTAAAGGCATATATAAGAAATATTTCGCTAGAAACCTATAACGAAGTATTTAAAGACGACACTAAGAATGGTTATGCTGGTTATATTGATGGAAAAACAAATCAGGAAGATTTCTACGTTTATCTAAAAAAACTATTGACGGGTCTTGAAGGTGCGGACTATTTTCTTGAAAAAATTAATCGAGAAGACTTTTTAAGAAAGCAACGTACATTTGATAACGGTTCGATACCATATCAGATTCATCTTCAAGAAATGAGAGCTATTATTGATAAGCAAGCTAAATTTTATCCTTTCTTGGCTAAAAATAAAGAAAAAATTGAGAAGATTTTAACCTTCCGAATTCCTTATTATGTAGGTCCACTTGCGAGAGGGAATAGTGACTTCGCTTGGTCAATAAGAAAACGAAATGAAAAAATTACACCTTGGAATTTTGAGGACGTTATTGACAAAGAATCTTCGGCAGAAGCTTTCATTAATCGAATGACTAGTTTTGATTTGTATTTGCCAGAAGAGAAGGTACTTCCAAAGCATAGTCTCTTATACGAAACTTTTACTGTATATAATGAATTAACAAAAGTTAGATTTATTGCCGAAAGTATGAGAGATTATCAATTTTTAGATAGTAAGCAGAAGAAAGATATTGTCCGACTTTATTTTAAAAATAAAAGGAAAGTTACTGATAAGGATATTATTGAATATTTACATGCAATTGATGGATATGATGGAATTGAATTAAAAGGCATAGAGAAACAGTTTAATTCTAGTTTATCTACTTATCACGATCTTTTAAATATTATTAAAGATAAAGAGTTTTTGGATGATAGTTCAAATGAAACGATTATCGAAGAAATTATCCATACTTTGACAATTTTTGAAGATAGAGAGATGATAAAACAACGTCTTTCAAAATTTGAGAATATATTCGATAAATCCGTTTTGAAAAAGTTATCTCGTAGACATTACACTGGCTGGGGTAAGTTATCTGCTAAGCTTATTAATGGTATTCGTGATGAAAAATCTGGTAATACTATTCTTGATTACTTAATTGATGATGGTGTTTCTAACCGTAATTTCATGCAACTTATTCACGATGATGCTCTTTCTTTTAAAAAGAAGATAAAGAAAGCACAAATTATTGGTGACAAAGATAATATTAAACAAGTTGTTAAGTCTTTGCCAGGAAGTCCTGCGATTAAAAAAGGTATTTTACAAAGTATAAAAATTGTAGATGAATTGGTTAAAGTAATGGGAAGGGAACCTGAGTCAATTGTTGTTGAGATGGCTCGTGAAAATCAATATACCAATCAAGGTAAGTCTAATTCCCAACAACGCTTGAAACGTTTAGAAGAATCTCTCAAAGGCTTAGGTAGTAAGATACTTAAGGAAAATGTTCCTACAAGACTTTCTAAAATAGACAATAACGCACTTCAAAATGATCGACTTTATTTGTATTATCTTCAAAACGGAAAAGATATGTATACCGGAGAAGAATTAGATATTGATAGATTAAGTAATTATGATATTGATCATATTATTCCTCAAGCTTTTTTGAAAGATGATTCTATTGACAATAAAGTACTTGTTTCATCTGCTAGCAACCGTGGTAAATCAGATGATGTTCCAAGTTTAGAGGTTGTTAAAAAAAGAAAGACACTTTGGTATCAATTATTGAAATCAAAATTAATTTCTCAACGAAAATTTGATAATCTGACAAAAGCTGAGCGAGGAGGTTTGTCACAAGAGGAGAAAGCTGGGTTTATTCAACGCCAGTTGGTTGAAACACGTCAAATAACAAAACATGTAGCTCGTTTACTTGATGAGAAATTTAATAATAAAAAAGATGAAAATAATAGAGCGGTACGAACAGTAAAAATTATTACCTTGAAATCTAGCTTAGTTTCTCAATTTCGTAAGGATTTTGAACTTTATAAAGTTCGTGAAATCAATGATTTTCATCATGCTCATGATGCCTATTTGAATGCCGTTGTAGCAAGTTCTTTACTTAAGAAATACCCTAAACTAGAGCCAGAATTTGTGTACGGTGACTATCCAAAATACAATAGTTTTAGAGAAAGAAAGTCAGCTACAGAAAAGGTATATTTCTATTCAAATATCATGAATATCTTTAAAAAATCTATTACTTTAGCTGATGGTACAGTTATTGACAGACCACTTATTGAGGTAAATGAGGAGACAGGTGAATATGTTTGGAATAAAGAATCTGATTTAGCGACTGTAAGGAGAGTACTTTCTTATCCGCAAGTAAATGTTGTGAAAAAAGTTGAAGTACAGTCAGGAGGTTTTTCTAAAGAGTTGGTACAGCCGCATGGTAATTCTGACAAGTTGATTCCTAGAAAGACCAAGAAAATGTTTTGGGATACAAAAAAATATGGTGGATTTGATAGTCCTATTGTTGCTTATTCTGTATTGGTTATGGCCGAAAGAGAGAAAGGAAAGTCTAAAAAGTTAAAGCCAGTTAAGGAGTTAATTGGTATAACTATTATGGAAAAAGAGTCTTTTGAAAAGAACACAGTGGATTTTCTTGAAAGAAGAGGACTCCGAAATATCCAAGTTGAAAACATCATACAGTTACCTAAGTTCAGTCTATTTGAATTAGAGAATGGAAGACGTAGATTATTAGCAAGTGCTAAAGAGTTACAAAAGGGAAATGAGTTTATTCTGCCTGACAAATTGGTCAAACTACTTTATCATGCTAAAAATATCTATAATACTCTAGAACCAGAACATCTAGAATATGTAGAAACTCATCGGACAGATTTTGGAAAAATCCTTGATACTGTATCAGTTTTTTCTGAAAAATATATTTTGGCAGAAGCAAATTTAGAAAAGATGAAAGAAATCTATCGTAAAAATGTGGATACTGAAATTGATGAGTTGGTTACTTCCTTTATCAATTTGTTGACTTTTACTTCGATTGGAGCGCCAGCCACTTTTAAATTCTTTGGACGTAGTATTGAGAGAAGACGATATTCATCTATCGCTGAGATTCTAAATGCCACACTTATTCACCAATCTGTTACAGGCCTCTATGAAACACGAATAGACCTTGGCAAACTAGGAGAGGATTAATGGCGGGTTGGAGAACAGTAGTCGTAAACACACATTCTAAACTGTCATATAAGAATAATCACCTTATTTTTAGAAACTCATATAAAACTGAGATGATTCATCTTTCTGAGATTGATATACTTTTATTAGAAACTACTGACATTGTACTGACTACTATGTTAGTGAAGAGATTAGTTGATGAAAATGTTCTTGTTATTTTCTGTGATGATAAACGATTACCGACTGCTTTCCTTACGTCGTATTATGCACGTCATGATTCTAGTCTACAAATAGCTAGACAAATTGCGTGGAAAGAAGATATTAAATGTAAAGTATGGACTGCTATTATTGCACAAAAGATATTGAATCAGTCCTACTATTTGGGGGAATGTTCCTTCTTTGAGAAATCTCAGTCAATTATGGAGTTATATCATGGATTAGAACAGTTTGATCCTAGTAATCGTGAGGGTCATTCTGCCAGAATTTATTTTAACACGCTTTTCGGTAATGATTTTACTAGGGAAAGTGATAACGATATCAATGCAGCATTGGATTATGGATATACCTTATTATTGAGTATGTTTGCACGTGAGGTTGTCATCTGTGGTTGTATGACACAAATTGGTTTAAAGCATGCTAATCAGTTTAATCAATTTAACCTTGCTAGTGATATTATGGAGCCATTTAGACCAATTATAGATAGAATTGTTTATCAAAATCGTCATAATAATTTCGTCAAAATCAAAAAAGAACTCTTTTCGATTTTTTCAGAAACCTATCCCTATAATGGAAAAGAGATGTATTTATCAAACATTGTTAGTGATTATACAAAAAAAGTTATAAAAGCGTTAAATCAGTTAGATGAGGAAATTCCTGAATTTAGAATATGAGTTATAGATATATGCGAATGATATTAATGTTTGATATGCCAACAGATACTGCTGAAGATAGGAAAGCGTATCGTAGGTTTAGAAAGTTTCTTTTAAGTGAAGGTTTCATCATGCACCAGTTTTCGGTATATAGTAAACTTTTATTAAATAATACCGCCAATACAGCAATGGTTGGACGACTTAAAGCTAATAATCCTAAAAAAGGAAATATAACAATACTAACAGTTACTGAAAAGCAATTTGCCCGTATGATTTATTTGTACGGAGATAAAAACACTAGTATTGCCAATTCAGACGAAAGGTTAGTGTTCTTAGGAGAAAATTATTTTGATGAAGATTAATTTTTCGCTTTTGGATGAGCCTATGGAGGTTAACCAGGGGACAGTTCTCGTAATTGAGGATGTGAGTGTGTTTGCTCAATTAGTCAAGGAATTCTATCAGTATGATGAACAATCGAATTTAACAATATTTGATAGTAAAATAAGGAGTATAAGGTCCTCTGAATTACTTTTAATAACAGATATTTTAGGTTACGATATTAATACTTCTCAGGTATTAAAGTTGCTTCACACAGATATTGTAAACCAGTTGAATGATAAACCTGAAGTTAGATCAGAAATAGATTCTTTGGTATCATTAATTACTGATATTATAATGGCAGAGTGTTTAGAAAATGAACTAGATATAGAGTATGATGAGATTACACTTTTAGAACTAGTTAAAGTATTAGGTATCAGAATCGAAACTAAGTCTTGTACGGTTTTTGAAAAAATATTTGAGATCTTACAGATTTTCAAATATTTAGTTAAAAAGAAAATTTTAGTATTCGTCAATAGCTTGTCGTATTTTTCTAAAGATGAAATTTATCAAATCTTGGAATATATAAAGTTATTACAAGCTGATGTATTATTTTTGGAACCTAGACAGATTAAAGGGATTCAACAATTTATTTTAGACAAGGATTATATTTTGATGCCCTATAATAACTAGTAATTTGGTAATAAGTATAGATAGTCTTGAGTTATTTCAAGACTATCTTTTAGTATTTAGTAGTTTCTGTATGAAGTTGAATGGAATAATTATTTTGTTAGAGAGTAGATTATAAGGCTTTGATAGAGGAGGAGTTAAGTTGCTTTACATATGATTATTAAGAAATAATCCAATATGGTTACAGTCACATCTTGTCTAAAACGTTGATATATAAGGTTTTTTAAGGTATAATAAATATAAAAATGGAATCATTTTGAAACTGAAGTCATGCTGAGATGAATAGCGCGATTACGAAATCTGGTAGAGAAAAACGATATACGAGGTTTTAGAGCTGTGTTGTTTCGAATGGTTCCAAAACCACCTTTCTTGAGGTAGTAGATGGTGCCGTGTTTTAGAGCTGTGTTGTTTCGAATGGTTCCAAAACCTATGAGGAAGATTTAAAAATCATTCCAGAGTTTTAGAGCTGTGTTGTTTCGAATGGTTCCAAAACGTCGATGATGTTATCAATGTCGTGAGAGCTGTTTTAGAGCTGTGTTGTTTCGAATGGTTCCAAAACCATGAAATAAGCAGAATAGAGAACAAAGAAGTTTTAGAGCTGTGTTGTTTCGAATGGTTCCAAAACCAGCAGTCATGATCTTCATTGTATTCGTAAGTTTTAGAGCTGTGTTGTTTCGAATGGTTCCAAAACGAATGATATCCCGATAAGCCTATCATCTGTGTTTTAGAGCTGTGTTGTTTCGAATGGTTCCAAAACAACCAGAAGCACCAAAACAACAAGAGGTTAGTTTTAGAGCTGTGTTGTTTCGAATGGTTCCAAAACTTCAAACTTACAAACACTGTTAAGCACAGCGTTTTAGAGCTGTGTTGTTTCGAATGGTTCCAAAACCGTTCGTGGTGAGGATAAGGAAATCTTTTTGTTTTAGAGCTGTGTTGTTTCGAATGGTTCCAAAACCTACTTATATCTAGGTGAAGCGGTTGGGCTGTTTTAGAGCTGTGTTGTTTCGAATGGTTCCAAAACTGGTTGTTTAGAGAAGATTTCTTTTTCTTCGTTTTAGAGCTGTGTTGTTTCGAATGGTTCCAAAACAGACGAAGAGACTGAAGTCGAGCAACCTTTGTTTTAGAGCTGTGTTGTTTCGAATGGTTCCAAAACCAAAATTCCGTAAAGGTCTAGTAAGCCATAGTTTTAGAGCTGTGTTGTTTCGAATGGTTCCAAAACTAGCTTGTCCTTCTAAGTTAGAAATGTTAGGTTTTAGAGCTGTGTTGTTTCGAATGGTTCCAAAACTTTGAGCGCCAGTGGTGCCCCAACAGCTGAGTTTTAGAGCTGTGTTGTTTCGAATGGTTCCAAAACTAATATGAGCGTACAACAATCTATTATTACGTTTTAGAGCTGTGTTGTTTCGAATGGTTCCAAAACATATTTCGTATTAGATAATGCCAGGGACTTGTTTTAGAGCTGTGTTGTTTCGAATGGTTCCAAAACCCAGTTGACTTATGGTAACTCTGTTCAAAAGTTTTAGAGCTGTATTGTTTCGAATGGTTTCAAAATCTATAGGTTTATTCTATTCCTTCAGATCTTGACTGATGAAAAAACTCTCGGAAATTATTTTCCGAGAGTTTTAGTTTAGTTCCCAATTGAAACGGTTCCGTCTGATCCGACTTTGACAGTTGTTCCGTCTTGGCTATTGACCTCAACTGAACCATCCTGGCTCACTGTTCCATTATTGCCATTGTTGTCATTGGCTTCGACAGTGTTATTTCCGTTTGTTTTTGCTGAGTTACCGTTTCCGTCACTCACTTCAGTTGAACCGTCTTTGTTGACTTTTACTGAAGCACTTGAGCTGCTTGAAGAAGATTTTTTGGTCACCTTACTGGATGATGTTGATGAAGATGACGAGTCAGTTTTGTCTTTAGAGTTGCCACATGCTGCTAAGGTCAACAAGGCAAGAACTGAGACAGAGGCTAAAGTTAGTTTAGAAAATGTTTTCATAATAGTCTCACTTTTTTCTTAATACATCCATTGTAAAGGAAAAATTGGAAATTCGAAAGCGCTCTCAGACGATTTTATCTAACTGTAATCCCTCAGTAATAGTGGTGTTGTGCTAGGCTAATCTATTGGAAAATAAGAGGTTAGCTCCTTAACGCTTTCCATCATAATGACAGACAGTTCAAGTCGTTAAGCTCGGTAGGTCAGCTTCTCTTTGTTATAATAAGAGTAAAACGTAATGAGGTGACTAAGATGTATCAAACAATTATTAAGGGTGACAAACCTTATCATTCCTTTTCAGAGGGTTACGGGGCACCTGTGGAACTTTTTGGCTATACTGAGGACGGGGAAACACCCATGAGTTTGGTGAATATTGCTTTGGCTTCTTGTGTGACCATGTGTTTACAGAGTTATTTTGCAAAGTTTCAGGGAAAGGATGAGCTTGCTATTCGGGTTGATTCTAGCTATGAAGAGGGTCATTTCAAGCTGAAGATACATTTGCCTGAGGACTTGGTTATCGAAAATGAGGATAAATTACTGGCTTTTGTGGATGAGTTTTGTCGTGTCAAGAAGCTCTTTCGTGAAGATATAGTGGTTGATATCAGCTTAGCCCCATAAGCTGATTATCCTTTACTAAGTTCGTGTTATACTAGTAAGTAAGGATAAGCTATTTGCTTTAAAGTGGAATAGACAATGATAGGAGGGCTTGCTATGCAAGACAAACTACATGAAATTCGAGTATTTGAGAATTTTCGAGAAGAACTGTTTGAAACTGGCCATGTCATCGTGACGACAAAGGTGGTTGAGAAGTCTCTAAATTATTTTGGCAACGCACATGGTGGTTATTTATTCACGCTTTGTGATCAGGTGGCTGGACTGGTGGCCATCTCAACAGGTGATTATGCAGTGACACTTCAGTCTAATATCAATTATCTAAAGGCTGGACATCTGTCTGATGACCTAAAGATTGAAGGGCTTTGTGTCCATAATGGTAAGTCTACCAAGGTGGTGGATGTCCTCGTCACTAACCAGGAGGAGAAAATCCTAACTAGGGCAACATTTACCATGTATGTGACAGGTGCAGTAGAAGATTAGAGAGGAAGAGCTTATGTCAGATTTTCAAACCATGGACGATTTTGCGGTCTTTGTCAATGACTACCTGACACCAGAACAAGTGATTGTCCAAGCTTATTCTTATGCTGCTGATCAGCAAGAACTGTCTCTTCTCGTGACTATTGATGACTATGAGATGATGTGTCGTTGGCATGTTGTTTGGACCTTCTCTGGCTTACACCAGGCCTTCTTTCAGTCTATGATGGATTCTGATAACGGTTTTTTCATTGATGCGAATAGCTTGGCGATGAAGGTACGTCTCAAGGATCAGGAGCTCTTGTTCCAAGCAAGTGCACTGGAAATGGTGGTTGTCGATTACCCAGATCCCCTCTATCGTTTGGCTGAAGTATCTTTTAACCAAGGCGGTCAGCGTTACACTTATCTTTGTGAAGATAAAAGTGTGGAGGTAGAGGATTGGGTGCTTGTTCCTATAGGTTCTGGTGATAAGGAAAAGCAAGCCTTTGTGGAAAAAATCTCCTATGCCTTAGCTGATGAGACGCCGATTCAGCCAACAGAGATGAAACAGGTTATTCAAAAACTTCATCTGGTGACTGTTCGTTATGATGTGGAAATTGTTAAAAAAGGCTTTTTGACGTTTTCAGGTCTGACTTTTGAAGGTGGAGAAATTGGCAAGCCGACGGAGCCTCTCTGGATTTCTTTTCTTGCAGAGCGAGACGATTTGGCCCTTACTACTTATGGGATTCGCATCACTGACGGAAGTCGAAAAACTTATGTCACTGCCTTGGCTGGTGAGGACGAGGCCTTGGAGATGATTGCCCTTGCACCGGCTAATTATGCAGTTTTTAAACTTAAGGGGCCGGCGACAGCAGCGGTCTGGGAGAGTTTTCAGCACGCCAAGAAACATTTTGATATTATTAACCAGCCTATGGTAGAGGTCTATCCACCAGGTAATCGTCAGGCTGAAGATTATGAGATGGAAGTTTGGATTCCGATAAAGGAGGATGTGTAGATGCGTCTGGACAAGTTTTTGGTTGACTGTGGTCTTGGCAGTCGTAGTCAAGTCAAGACTTATCTTAAGAAAAAGCAGGTGACCGTCAATGGTCAGGTGGAAACGTCTCCTAAGACTCAGATTGATGAGAAGAAGGACCAGATTGCTTATCAAGGTCAGGAACTAACACATGAGACCTTTGTTTACTATCTTTTGAATAAGCCAAAAGGTGTGATTTCGGCAACAGAAGATGCTCGTCATAAGACGGTTTTAGATTTACTGGATGAGACAGCTCGCCACAAGCAGGTTTTTCCAGTTGGTCGGTTGGATATTGATACTCATGGCCTGCTTCTATTGACCAACAATGGTGATTTGGCTCACGCTATGTTATCACCTAGAAAACATGTGGACAAGATTTATCAAGCTAAGGTAGCAGGTGTCATGGACGAAGCAGATATGCAAGCTTTTGAAAAGGGTATTGAGCTAAAAGACCACACTTGCCAACCAGCTAAATTAGAGATTTTGTCAGTAGATCAGGCAGCTAAAACGAGTACAGTTCAGATTACCATTGCCGAAGGTAAATTCCACCAAGTCAAGCGCATGGTAGCTGCTTGTGGTAAGGAAGTGACAGACTTGCAACGTTTGAGTATGGGATCTTTAGTTTTGCCAGATGATTTAGAAATTGGCACTTGGCGTCGATTGACTCAAGAGGAGTTAGACGGATTAAGCGTTTTTGGAATTCCTTTGGCTTAAGCTTAACAAACAGTTGCGAAATAGGTAGATTTTTGTTACCATTAAAATGATATACTAGAAGAAAAAAGAGGTAAATTCAAGTGGCATTTGGAGATAACGGACCACGTAAGAAATCATTCTTTGAACGTCTGACAATAGTTGTCGTTTTAATTATGTTATTAGTAACAGTTGGGGCATTGATTTTCCAAGCAGTCGCAGCTGTCCTTTAAGACGCTATTAAGCGTTTTTTTGTGTATGTCGGAAACTCATTGCTTTAAGATGAAATGAGGGCATGCAACATGTGTCAGAAAGAGAGAAAATAATAGATGAGTATGTTTTTAGATACGGCCAAGATCAGCGTCAAAGCAGGTCGTGGTGGCGATGGGATGGTTGCCTTCCGTCGTGAAAAATATGTGCCGAATGGCGGTCCTTGGGGCGGTGACGGCGGAAAGGGTGGCTCAGTCATTTTCAAAGTTGACGAAGGCTTGCGTACCCTTATGGATTTCCGTTATAACCGTAAGTTCAAGGCCAAGAACGGTGAAAAAGGGATGACCAAGGGAATGCATGGTCGTGGTGCCGAAGACCTGATTGTGAGTATTCCGCCAGGTACGACAGTGCGTGATGCTGAAACGGGCAAGGTTATTACTGACCTAGTCGAAGAAGGTCAAGAGTTTGTCATTGCTCATGGCGGTCGTGGCGGTCGTGGAAATATCCGTTTTGCGACGCCTCGTAACCCTGCACCTGAAATCGCTGAGAATGGTGAACCAGGTGAAGAACGTGAACTTCAGTTGGAACTGAAGATTTTGGCTGATGTTGGTTTGGTTGGTTTTCCATCTGTTGGTAAATCAACAATTCTTAGTGTGGTAACGGCAGCAAAACCAAAGATTGGTGCCTACCACTTTACGACGATTGTTCCTAACTTGGGAATGGTTCGTACTAAGTCAGGTGAGAGCTTTGCCATGGCTGACCTTCCGGGCTTGATTGAAGGGGCTAGTCAGGGTGTTGGTTTGGGGACACAGTTCCTTCGCCACATCGAGCGTACACGTGTTATCCTTCATGTGATTGATATGTCGGGAAGCGAGGGGCGTGATCCTTACGAAGATTACCTTCAAATTAACAAGGAATTGGAAACTTACAACCTGCGTTTGATGGAACGTCCGCAAATTATTGTTGCTAATAAGATGGACATGCCTGAGGCTGAGGAAAACTTGAAAGAGTTTAAGGAAAAATTGGCTGCTAATTACGATGAATTCGATGAGTTGCCACAAATTTTCCCAATTTCAAGTTTGGCTCATCAAGGTCTAGAGAACCTTTTGGAAGCGACCGCAGAACTTCTTGATCAAACAGATGAATTCTTACTTTATAGTGAAGAAGATATGGAACAAGAAGAAGTATACTATGGCTTTAACGAGGATGAACGTCCATTTGAAATTAGCCGTGATGACGATGCTTCATGGGTACTTTCTGGTGAAAAACTTGAAAAACTCTTTATCATGACAAACATGGAACGTGACGAATCAATTATGAAATTTGCACGTCAATTGCGTGGAATGGGAGTTGACGAAGCACTCCGTGAACGTGGGGCTAAGGATGGCGACATTGTTCGTATTGGTAACTTCGAATTTGAGTTTGTGGATTGACGTTGAAAGACTCTCTAAGTGCTAAAGCACTTGATAGTCTACGGCAGTCGCTATGGCGAACTGCCTATCAACCTCACTAACTACGTTAAGTCGGTAAAATCGACCGACTAACCTTCGTGTCGTGACCGTGCATGACTCACTAAGTGCCAAGCACTTGATAGTCTACGGCAGTCGCTATGGCGAACTGCCTATCAACCTCACTAACTGAGTTAAGTCGGTAAAAATCGACCGACTAACCTTCGTGTCGTGACCGTGTATGACTCTCTAAGTGCCAAGCACTTGATAGTCTACGGCAGTCGCTATGGCGAACTGCCTATCAACCTCACTAATTGAGTTAAGTCGGTAAAAATCGAATGGCTTTTTGAGGTGTGGTCAATACGAAGGAAATGTTGCTGAAAACAAAAAACTATTGAAAAAGAGGTTTACAATGGGAGATAAACCGATATCATTTAGGGACAAAGATGGGAACTTCGTTTCTGCGGCCGATGTATGGAATCCAAAGAAGCTTGAAGAGCTTTTCACTCGCTTAAATCCAAACCGTAAGCTCCGTCTTGAACGTGAGCGTCTGGCAAAAGAAGAAGCAGCGAAACACCCTGAATTACATGAAGAAACAGAGCAAGTCTAGCACTTGCTCTGTTTTTGTCTTCTCAAATTGTGGCAATCAAAAACAGCTACTCTAGTAAGAGTAACTGTTGTGATGATTAGGCGTTTAGAACCTTGTCTAAGAATTCTTTCAAACGTGGGTGTTGAGGGTTATCGAAGATTTGATCTGGTGTGCCATCTTCGAGGAACTCACCGTCTGCAGTAAAGATTACTCGGTTAGCAACTTGACGGGCAAATCCCATTTCGTGAGTAACGATAAGCATGGTCATTCCTTGTTGTGCTAACTCTTTCATAACGTCAAGAACGTCTCCGACCATTTCAGGGTCAAGAGCAGAAGTTGGTTCGTCAAAGAGCATGATGTCAGGATTCATGGCCAAACCACGGGCAATTGCCACACGTTGTTTTTGTCCACCTGACAAGCTACCTGGTGTCGCTTCAGCCTTGTCTTCAAGACCAACACGCTTCAACAAATCCATCGCTAATTTATCAGCTTCTTCCTTAGTCATGCGTCCAAGTTCAACAGGTGCGAATGTCACGTTTTCAAGTACTGACATGTGTGGGAAGAGGTTGAAGTGTTGGAAGACCATCCCGATGTTTTCACGGGCTTTGTCAACATTTGTCTTAGGATCTGATAATTCAAAACCATCCACAATTACTTTACCTGATGTAATTGTTTCAAGTAGATTGAGGGTACGAAGGAAGGTTGATTTACCAGAACCTGAAGGTCCGATGATACAAACAACATCGCCCTCGTAGAATTTGGCGTCAATGCCTTTAAGCACTTCATTGTCGCCATATGATTTGTGCAAGTCCTGCACATCGATTTTCAATTCAGCCATTATTTAAGTCTCTTTTCTAGTCGTTTAGCCAATTTCGTTAAGAATGTGATGATGACCAAGTAAAGGATGGCCAAGATAGCATACATACGGAATGATTGGTAGTTACGAGCAATAATGATTTTACCAGTTTGGAAGAGTTCGACCAAACCGATAGCTGATACGATAGTCGTATCCTTCAATGAGATAACAAATTGGTTGATGAAGTTTGGCAACATCAAGCGGACAGCCTGTGGCAAAATAACCTTACGCATGGTTGTATTGTAAGGAACACCCAAGCTTCGGCTGGCTTCCATTTGACCAATTGGCACAGCTTCAATACCACCACGCACAATTTCAGCAATGTAAGCACCACCATTAAGTGAGAGGGCGATAGTCGCTGCCACAAAGTCATTGATTGGTGATTGGTGACCAGTGATATTTTCAATCAAGTTTGGAATACCCCAATAGATGAAGGCTGCAACGATCATCAATGGGATACCACGGACAACGTCAACGAAGACTTGTGAAATCACACGAAGGGTCTTGTTTGGTGCAACTGCCATCATACCGAAGATGACACCGATAATCATGGCAATCGCAAATGAAAGAAGGGTCAATCCAATAGTGATACCAAGACCTTGAAGAAGTTGGTGGTAGTTGTTTTTAATTAAGCCAACAATTGTTGTTTCATCAACAGCTTTGGTTGAGCTCTTTTCTTTAGATTTGTTATTGTCAAGGTATTTGTTAATAATCTTATCGTAAGTACCGTCTTTAACAATAGCAGCCAAACCATTGTTGAACATTGTAATCAATTCAGGGTTAGTCCCTTTTTTAACAGCAAACCCAACTTCACCAGTAGAGATTCCCTTAATAGGTGTTTCAAAGTTACGTCCTTGTTGGATAGCGTAAAGAAGAACAGCTTCGTCATCCATAAGGGCATCGATTGAACCAGAGTTCAAGCTGTCATACATAGTAGAAGCTTCATCGTATGCACGAAGCGTGAAGCCATACTTATCGGCATTTTCTTCTAACCAAGAGTAAGAAGATGTTCCGTTTTTGGCACCAATAGTCTTACCTTTGAGATCTTCGTATTTCTTAACGTTAGAGCCTTTTTTCACAGCCAAACGAATGTTTGAAGTGTAGTAAGGATCTGAGAAATCAAAGATTTGTTTACGGGCATCCGTGATGGTCATACCAGCCAATACCGCATCGGCTTGGCTAGATTGAACGGCATTAAGGGATGCATCGAAACCAGGGTTGGTTAATTTGACATTGAAACCTTGGTTTTTAGCAATAGCATTGATGATGTCAACGTCAATACCAACATACTTACCAGAACCATTTTGATATTCAAATGGTGCAAATGATGAGTCCATTGAGATGGTGTAAGTTTCCTTGGCAGGAGTTGCTTTTGCATTAGCATCACCAGTCAATTTAAGATCTGCTGAAGGTTTTGAAGAAGATTTTGATGAGTTACCTAACCATTTTTTCATGATTTTGTCGTAGGTACCATCTTTCTTCATAGCTTTAAGAGCTTCGTTGAATTCCTTGATGAGGTATTCGTATTTGCCCCCTTTTTTCACAGCGAAGGCAAAGCTACCGATAGATTCAGGCTTAATATTGATGGCATAGTCTTTACCTTGACCAATAGCGTATTGAACAACAGGTGTGTCGTCCATGGCTGCATCAACGGAACCAGAATCCAAACTATTGTTCATCAAATCACTGGTGTCAAACGTTTTAACAGTGAAGCCATACTTGCTTGCGTTTTTATCAAGCCATGATTGGGCAGCAGTACCGTTTTTAACACCGACTGTTTTACCCTTCAATTGTTTGTAGTCACTGATTTTATCACTACTACGTGTGTAGATAACAATGGATGTGTCGTAATAAGTGTCTGAGAAAGTGAAGACCTTCTTACGGGCATCGGTAACAGTCGTACCAGCCATAAGAGCATCGGCCTGTCCTGCTTGTACCGCATTAACGGCTGCATCAAAACCAGGGTAGGTTTGGTTAACATCCCATTTTTCACGTTTGGCAACTTCGTTGATAATATCAACGTCGATACCCTTGTAGGTCTGATCAGAGTCTTTGAATTCAAATGGGGCATAGGCTGTATCTGAAACAACTGAAATCGTGCTAGCAGATGCTTTAGCTCCGAAAACAAAGAAAACTGACATGGCACTCAAAAAGAGTGTCAGAAGTTTTTTCTTCATTATAAAAAGTTCTCCTTTATAAAATACCTTCCTATTTTATCAAAAAAAGCCTTTGTTATCAAACTTTGAGAAGTTTGATGTTAGAAAATATAACAAGATTCGTCAATTATTAGAGCTATTTAAGAAGAAGTTGACAAGCCTATGTCAATTCGTTACACTGGAATCTAACACAAGTAAGGTTTGTAACAGGAGTTATTTAAATGAAAAAACGTATGCTTGAGAAATATACTAGACTATATGATAAAGTCCCAAGTTGGCTGATGATTATGCTCTCTTGCCTTATTGCTACTGGTTTTGTCCTTATAGGTGGACTGTTAGCAGGTTTTGTTGTAGGAATTCCGGTAGCCCTTGTCCTCTTTGTCATGATGCTAAATGGTAGTGTGCAACCGCAGGATATTAATGCAATCGCCTTTAAGTTATTCTCATCTGAGTATTTTGAACTGGGTGTTTTTGCCTTTACTGCTCTGATCGTCTTTTTCTGGGTCAAAGTTGTTGAAAAACGCTCCATACGTTCCCTTGGATTCTTTAGAGGCTCTATTTGGTGCCATATGCTCAAGGGCTGGGGATTTGGGACTCTACTCTTGTTAGTGAGTTTTCTCGGGACTTATTTACTTGGTGGTTTAGAATTTGTAAGAGTAGATTTTTCTCAGAGAACCCTCCTATATATACTATCCCTAATACCTTTCTGGTTTATCCAAGGTGGAACCGAGGAGCTAGTGACTCGTGGTTGGTTGCTTCAGACAGTTACTAATAAATTGAACCTTTCTTGGGGAATTGCTATTTCAAGTTCTCTCTTTTCAATGCTACACATGGGAAATCAAGGGGTTACCGCCTTGTCTCTTATCAGTATTGTTTTAGTAGGGGTTCTCATGGCCCTTTACATGCTCAAGACAGATAATATCTGGGGTGTCGCTGCCCTTCACGGTGCTTGGAACTTTGCGCAAGGAAATCTAGTTGGCGTGGCAGTTAGTGGACGGGATGCAGGCGGTAGCTTATTGCATTTTCAGGCCAGGTCAGGCGTTCCTGATTGGTTGTCAGGTGGAGCCTTTGGTCTAGAAGGAAATATCGTTACCTGTCTCGTTCTTCTGGTAGGTATCGTCATCCTCCGATTACAATTGAAAAAAGAAAATTTTTAAGGCTGAGTTCTAAAGACTCGGTCTTTTTACTTCTATGTTAAAATAGAAGAAACACTTGGAGGGGACAATATGATAGTTAAGCTTGATAGGGTCATGTTGAAATTGAAAATAGTGGTTGGCCTTATATTTTCCGTTTTGTCTTTATGGATTCTTTGTCCTGAGCTCATTAGAGGTTCTCTCCGTGAAAATCCAGTCAAGCAGTTCCTTGCTGTCATTGTTTTATTTTGGCTTTTATTTTCCATTATTCTTCTCATAGATGGTATCGTAAATCTCAAAGGTCATGGTAACCTCTTGGAACTTGATGACAATTTCTTGACCTACTACGGCCAAGCATTTGGACGGAAAACCTTTGACATTCCCTTATCCGAGATTGAATTTGTCAAGAAAGCTTGGACAACACGGATGGAGGATATTGAACGCTCTTCGACGGTGAGATATTCTTTGAAACGCATTGAGCATGTCTTCGACTATGATGCCGAAGTTGATGATAAAAAGAGGTACCAGGTTTTGCTTGTCTTCTTCAAAAATGGTGAGACAGCTGTTACCTATGATAAAAAGCTTGGTCATCAATCACGGAAGAAACGTGCCTATGTCGCTAAAATGCGAATGATTCAAATTCCGCTTACAAGTGGGGAAATTTTCTCCGACCAAGAGATGAATGATTACATAAATGAAAGGAAAAACCATGATAGATAGAAAAGAAGACAACCAATTTCATTTGGTTTCTAAATACGAACCTTCCGGGGACCAACCTCAGGCCATCGAAACCTTGGTTGATAATATTGAAGGTGGGGAGAAGGCTCAAATCCTAAAGGGAGCAACAGGGACAGGTAAGACCTATACCATGAGTCAGGTCATCCAGCGCGTGAATAAACCAACCTTGGTTATCGCCCACAATAAAACTTTGGCAGGTCAGCTTTATGGTGAGTTCAAAGAATTTTTCCCAGACAATGCTGTAGAATACTTCGTTTCCTACTACGATTTCTATCAGCCAGAGGCCTATGTGCCATCATCAGATACCTATATTGAAAAAGATAGCTCTGTCAATGACGAAATTGATAAGCTCCGTCACTCAGCAACATCAGCCCTATTGGAGCGCAATGATGTGATCGTTGTGGCTTCCGTCTCTTGTATTTACGGTTTGGGTTCGCCCAAAGAATATGCGGATTCAGCTGTCAGCCTGCGTCCTGGCCAAGAGATTTCTCGAGACAAGTTGCTCAATGACTTGGTTGATATTCAATTTGAGCGAAACGATATTGATTTTCAACGTGGGAAATTCCGTGTACGTGGCGATGTGGTCGAAATTTTTCCTGCCAGCCGTGACGAACATGCTTTTCGAGTGGAATTTTTCGGTGATGAGATTGACCGCATATGTGGGATTGAGAGTCTGACCGGACGTAATCTCGGTGAAGTTGAGCACCTTGTTCTTTTCCCGGCTACTCACTTTATGACCAATGAAGAGCATATGGAAGAAGCCATCAAGAATATTATGGCAGAGATGGAAGCTCAGGTTAAGCAATTTGAAGCCGAGGGAAAACTCATCGAGGCTCAACGTATCCGTCAACGGACAGAATACGATGTCGAAATGCTTCGTGAGATGGGTTACACCAACGGTGTCGAAAACTACTCACGCCACATGGATGGTCGTAAAGAAGGCGAGCCACCATTTACTCTACTTGATTTCTTCCCAGAAGATTTCCTCATTATGATTGATGAAAGCCACATGACCATGGGACAGATTAAGGGAATGTATAACGGGGACCAAGCTCGTAAGAAGATGTTGGTTGATTACGGTTTTCGTTTGCCATCGGCTCTTGATAACCGTCCCCTCCGACGTGAGGAATTCGAGAGTCATGTGCATCAGATTGTCTATGTTTCTGCTACCCCAGGTGACTATGAGATGGAGCAGACCGAGACTGTGGTTGAGCAAATCATCCGTCCGACAGGGCTTCTTGATCCAGAAGTCGAAGTGCGTCCAACCATGGGACAAATGGATGACCTCCTTGGTGAAATTAATGCCCGTACTGAAAAAGGCGAGCGTGTCTTCGTCACAACTTTGACTAAGAAGATGGCTGAAGACTTGACGGACTACCTCAAGGAAATGGGTGTCAAGGTCAAATACATGCACTCTGACATTAAGACCCTAGAGCGTACGGAGATTATCCGTGACTTGCGTCTAGGTGTCTTTGATGTCCTTATCGGGATTAACCTTCTCCGTGAGGGGATTGACGTTCCTGAAGTTAGTCTGGTTGCTATTTTGGATGCGGATAAGGAAGGTTTCCTTCGTAACGAACGTGGACTTATCCAAACAATTGGACGTGCTGCCCGAAATAGCGAAGGACACGTAATCATGTATGCGGATAAGATTACGGAGTCTATGCAGAAAGCCATGGATGAAACGGCTCGTCGTCGTGAAATCCAAATGGCCTATAATAAGGAGCATGGCATTGTTCCACAAACCATCAAGAAAGAAATTCGAGATCTTATTTCGATTACCAAGGCTAATGAAGCAGAAGTGGCTGAGGATACGGTGGACTACAGTGCCATGAATAAGAAAGAACGCCAAGAAGCCATCAAGAAACTTCAAAAACAAATGCACGAAGCAGCAGAATTGCTTGACTTTGAATTGGCGGCTCAAATCCGTGATATGGTGCTAGAGTTAAAGAGTATGGATTAATTGACATTTCAGACTTAGCCATTATTTAAGCAATCTACTGTATATGAAAGAAAGGAAATTTATGTCACGTTCACAAGCAACTATTTTGACCAATATGTGCCTCATTGAAGATGGTCATGGAAATATTGTCATGCAAATCCGTGATCCAAAACGTTATTCCTGGTCGGGAGCAGCCCTGCCCGGTGGTCATATCGAAGCACACGAGGGGCTAGTTGAGTCAGTTATCCGTGAGGTTAAGGAAGAAACTGGTCTGACCATCAAAAATCCTAAATTAGTTGGTATGAAGCATTGGTACACGACAGATGACGAGCGTTACCTGGTTTTTCTCTATAGAACTTCAGAATTTGAAGGAGAAATCCATTCAACAGAAGAGGGCGAAGTTCGCTGGGTTGCTAGGGAGGATGTGCCTAAGATGGACTTGGCTTATGACATGCTCAATCTGTTACGTGTCTTTGAAGAAGACCAGCTCTCAGAACTTTTCTATCGGGAGCGCCTTGAAGATGACTTCATCCGAGAATTTTGGTAATAAAATGAACTATTTATTCAAATGAATGAATAGTTTTTTATTATTTTTAAAACGATATGGAGAGCTTTAAAATAAAGGAAATTCCTAGTGATTAACAAGCAAAAAATTAATAAAAATAAAAATTATAATCAATAAAAGTCCATTTTTCCATTGACAAATGAATAATAATACATTATTATACTTACATAGTTAATAAATATAGAAAAGAGATTGATTATGAAAACATGGAAGAAACTTTTGTTGGGACTTACTGGAGTCTTTGCTTTGACGGCTTTAGCTGCTTGTTCGTCATCAAATAATACCTTGGACAAGGTCAAGGATAAGGGAACTTTGACAGTTGCTCTTAATCCCCACTTTGCTCCCTTTGAATTTAAAACCCTCCAAGATGGTAAAGATACTGTCGTTGGGGCAGATGTTGAAATTGCTAAGGCTATTGCTGATGAACTTGGTGTGAAAGTCAAATTCTCTGAAATGTCCTTTGACAATGTCCTAGCCAGCGTTCAGTCTGGTAAAGCAGATATTGCCATTTCTGGTATTTCAGCAACGAAAGAACGTCAGAAAACCTTTGATTTCTCAGATACTTACTATGAGTCTGAAACAGTTCTTGTCGTTAAAAAAGACGACACAGGAACTTATAAACAAACCAGCGACTTTGCTAAGAAATCTGTAGCTGTTCAAAAAGGTTCTATCCAAGAAAAAATTGCCAAATCTAATTTGTCAGATGCTAATGTCGTCGCTTTGTCACAACCTGGCGAAGCCATCAATGAATTGAAGTCTGGTCAAGTTAATGGTGTCGTTCTTGAAAAAGCTATTGCTCAAGGTTACGTGGAACAAAATAGTGACTTGGCTGTGTCAGACATTAAGCTCAAGTCAGATTCAAATGATGCTTATGCTGTAGCCATGCCTAAGGGAAGCGATAAACTAAAAGCTAAAGTCAACAAGGTGATTACTAAACTCAAAAAAGAAGGTAAAATTGATAGCTTTGTACAAGACGCTTACGCTCTCTCGCTAAAGAGTCCTACTAAATAAGGAGTAAACAATGAAGAAATTTTGGTTTGTACTCACGGCCTTAGTCGCAACTTGCGTCCTGGTCGCCTGTAGCGGAAGTCAGGGGGTGAAACCTCAAACGATTAAGGACAAGAAGAAAATTGTTGTCGCCACTGAATCAGAGTTTGCGCCTTTTGAATTCAAAACGCTCATTAATGGCAAGGACACTTTGGTCGGAGCAGATATCGAGTTGGCCAAGGCTATCGGAAAGAAATTAGGTGTCAAGGTCGAATTTTCCGTTATGTCCTTTGACAATGTCCTAGCCAGCGTTCAGTCTGGTAAAGCAGATATTGCCATTGCAGGAATCTCGGTAACAAACGAGCGTAAGAAAGTCTATGATTTTTCTGATAGCTATTACACCGCTGAAAATGTGGTTATTGTCAAGAAAGATAAGGTCAATGACTTTTCAAGCACTGATAGTCTAGCTAAACAAACCGTCGGTACTCAAAAAGGATCTGTTCAAGAAACAGTCGCTAAGAAACAAATTCCGAAAGCTAGCGTGGTTTCACTTGCTTCAAATGGTGAAATGATTAATGAACTCAAGTCAGGACAAATTCAGGCCGTTGTACTTGAAAAGGCTATTGCTGAGGGGTATATCTCTCAAAATGATGATTTGACCCTTGCCAACTTTAACCTCAAGTCAGACGGTTCAGATGCCTATGCAGTTGCAACACGTAAAGGCTCAGATGACTTACTTAAAGAAATTAACGCCGTCATCAAAGAGACTAAAAACTCAGGCAAATTTGACCAATGGCTAAAAGAAGCATCGACTTACAAACAAAGTAAGTAAAATGAAAAGAGTTTCTATGATGAATTGAATAAAAGTTCTTTTAGAAACTTTCCTTAGGTGATGCCGGACGTCAGCGAACTTCTTTGAAATTCCATGACTAGGTTTTGTACCTAAGATCTCAAAATTTCCAAGCACCTGAAACGAACACGTTTCAGGTGCTTTCATCACGGCGGAAAGTCTCATTTGATGCTTACTTTGCTAACTTAAGAGAGTTTTCAAAAATATTCTTAAATCTAAAATGGGGAATACCCCATTTTTTATTGAATTCTATGTTAAAAACAGGTATTATCAATGTAAGTCTGTCATAAATGACAATAAATAATGTAGTAAAGCAGAGCTTGAGATTAGCAAGGAGAGATAATGAAGCTACCACGTTTTGGTGTTGAAGAATGGCTTAATGTCCATGAAAAATCCGCCATTTATGATATTGCAGGTGTTTCGATTAAGGCCCTAACCCTAGAGGAATTATTTGACCTCTCAGGTATTGATAAGGACACTTTTTTTAACCAACTTTTAAGGAAAAAGATGGATTACGGCTGGATTGAAGGGTCACCAGAATTTAAGGCTCAGGTGTCAAGTTTGTACAAGAATATGCCAGTTGACAATATCCTCCAAACCAATGGGGCTACAGGTGCGACTATGCTTGCCCTCTATGCTCTGATTGAGCCTGAGGACCATGTCATCTCCATGTATCCAACTTATCAGCAGCTCTATGACATTCCTAAGTCACTAGGAGCAGATGTGGACCTCTGGGAGATTGAGGAGGACAATAACTGGTTGCCTGATTTGGACCAACTTCGCCGTCTGATTCGCCCAAATACCAAGATGATCTTCATTAACAATGCCAACAATCCTACTGGTGCCCTTATGGATACTGCTTACCT
Organism: Streptococcus sp. SV2; assembly: GCF_030440175.1. NCBI lineage: Bacteria > Bacillati > Bacillota > Bacilli > Lactobacillales > Streptococcaceae > Streptococcus > Streptococcus sp. SV2. The sequence goes on along the minus strand of NZ_JAQFJQ010000001.1, from coordinate 100,010 downwards.
TGAGGAGCTTGTGACTATCGCTAAAGAAGTAGACGCCTATATCTTCTCAGATGAGGTCTATCGCAGTTTTGACCAACCTGCACCTTCTATTGTGGATTTGTATGAAAAGGGCATTGCCGTCAACAGTCTTTCAAAGACCTATTCGATTCCCGGTATTCGCGTGGGTTGGGTAGCTTCTAACACCGAGGTTGCGGACATTCTGCGTGACTACCGCGACTACACGATGATTTGTGCGGGTGTCTTTGATGATATGGTAGCTACCCTTGTCTTGGAAAATAAAGAGGCCATCTTGAAACGTAACCGTCAGATTGTAGAGGAAAATCTAGCTCTTATGGATGCCTGGATTGCTAAAGAACCTAAGGCGTCTTGGGTTAGGCCTGCTAGTGTTTCCACCTCTTTCGTCAAATTAGATGTAAATCGTCCTATCGAAGAATTTGCCTTAGAGCTTCTTCAGGACTATGGTGTTCTTGTGGTTCCAGGTAATCGTTTTGACAAGGAGTCCCATGTCCGCATCGGTTATTGTTGTGATAAGGAAGTCCTTCAAAAGGGCTTAGAAAAACTGTCGCAATTTCTTAATAAATGTTGACAATACCACTAATTTTAAGTAAAATAAACGAGCAAAAATTATATTTATACAGGAGTTTCTTATGAAAAAACTATTCCTTGGAGCCATGGCTCTCTTTGCTGCTGTTACTTTGGTAGCATGTGGGTCAAAAAAAGACGCTTACGAATCTATTAAAGAAAATAAAAAACTTATCGTAGCTGTTAGCCCTGACTATGCACCATTTGAGTTCAAAACATTGGTAGACGGTAAAGACCAAGTTGTCGGGTCAGACATCAAGTTGGCACAAGCTATTGCTGATGAACTTGGAGTTAAACTCGAAGTGACAACTATGAGCTTTGACAATGTCCTTTCTAGCCTTCAATCAGGTAAGGCTGATCTTGCTATCTCAGGTATCTCAGTAACAGCCGAACGTAAGAAAACCTTTGATTTCTCAGATCCTTACTATGAAACACAAAATGCTATCATCGTTCGTAAAGATCAAGAATCTACCTACTCAAGCCTTGATGCTTTCAAAGGTAAAAAAGTAGCCGTTCAAAAAGGTACTATCGAAGAAGGACTTACTAAGAAACAATTGAAGGATTCAACAGTCGTATCACTTACAGCAATGGGTGAAGCCATTAACGAGGTGAAATCTGGCCAAGTTGATGCTGTTGACCTTGAAAAACCAGTAGCAGAAGGTTACGTGGCACAAAATCCAGATTTGGCTTTGGCAAGTGTTGCCCTCAAAGTTGACGATGGTGATGCTAAAGCAGTTGCAATGGCTAAAGGCAATGACAAATTGAAAGAAGCAGTAAACAAGGTTATCAAGAAATTGAAAGATAATGGTACTTACGACGAGTACATCAAGGATGCTTCTAAATACACAGCAGTTGACTAAAATAGGAACTGGAGATGATTTCTCTAGTTAGCTTGAAGACCAAGTCTTCTTTTTGAGACTTTCCTTAGGTGAAGTTGGAACTTATCCTTTCCTAAGGAGGTTTCAAACCTAGAATCTCAAAACTACCAGCGCCTGAAACTATAGAAGTTTCAGGCGTTTTATCGTGGCAGAAAGTTGTGTTAATAATCTCCTTATTGGAGAAAGGAGTACACCAAGGTTTTTGAAGTGATACTTAGGTCATCTCACTATTTAAAATGCTCTGTATATGTATTGACTAGAGAAATTTTTATTATGCCTAAGGAAGTAAAAACCTATCTAGAATTTCAAAAGGTGGAAACCTAAAAGATATTTCTTGACAGACAAAGATGAGTTTTGTATACTTGAATAGAACGTGTAAAATGTTACATTATCTTGAGGAGGTGAATTCAATGTCAAAAACAGTTGTTCGTAAAAACGAATCACTTGACGACGCTCTTCGTCGTTTCAAACGTTCTGTGACTAAAGCTGGTACTCTTCAAGAGGCTCGTAAACGTGAACATTACGAAAAACCTTCTGTAAAACGTAAACGTAAATCAGAAGCAGCTCGCAAACGTAAAAAATTCTAATTAAGAATGATTCTATAGCAAAAAAGCTTGAGTATTTTCTCAAGTTTTTTTCTGTTTTAGCGAATAGATAAGACAGTTGGTTTTACTAAAACGAAAAAGATGTCTAATAATTATCAGACATCTTAGTTTCATATGCTTTTAGTTAAACAAATAGAGATTATTTGTTTGCAAGAAGGTCGCGGATTTCAGCGAGCAATTCTTCTTGTGATGGACCAGCATTTTCAGCAGCTTCTTTAGCGGCTTTATTGCTAAGAGCAGTTGCTTTACCAGCAGCTTTAACAACGAAGAAGAGAGTAGTACCAACGATGATGAAGTTGATGACTGCGCTCAAGAAGCTACCGTATGCGATACCGTTCCATGACAATTTAGAAAGGTTTTCAACGTTAGCAGCCTTAACAACTGGGTTAAGGATAAGTGGTGTGATGATATCACCAACAAGTGAAGTAATGATAGCGTTGAAAGCAGCCCCCATAACAACGGCTACAGCAAGGTCAAGGACATTCCCCTTGAACAAAAAGTCTTTAAGTTCTTTAATCATTTTGACAATGATTCCTTTCTTTTATTTACTTTTAATAGTTTATCCGATTTTGTATATCTTGACAAGGGATTTGCTCAGAAAAATCATTTTTATTTTACTTTCATTTTTCATCATGCTATAATTAAGGGTAATGCAATTATGGTAAGATAGGGGGCGAGTAGATGGCAATTGACAAAGCTTTAATAGAAGATATTAAGAGCAGCACCAATATCGTTGACGTGATTGGTGAAGTTGTCAGTCTAAATCGAGCAGGTCGCAATTACCTCGGACTTTGCCCCTTCCATAAGGAGAAAACCCCCTCATTTAATGTTATTGAGGACAGGCAGTTTTACCATTGCTTTGGTTGTGGAAAGTCTGGAGATGTCTTTAAATTTTTGGAAGAATACCGTCAGATTTCTTTCCAAGAAAGTGTCAAAGTTCTGGCAGATCGCTTAGGTATCGCAGTTACTATAGATACCCCAAGGCAAGCCCAACAGCAGCATTCTCCAAATCAAGCTTTTTATGATCTTCATGAGGATGCTCTCAAATTCTATCATGCCGTACTGATGACGACTAAGATAGGAGAGGCGGCGCGTGCTTATCTTTATGAGCGTGGCATGACTGACGATTTACTTAAGGCCTTTCAGATTGGTCTATCCCCTGACGAACCAGATTATCTCTATCAGTCTGTTTCCAAAAAATACGACGAAGAGGTGCTGACAGAATCAGGTCTTTTTAATCTTTCTGAAAGTAATCGTATTTTCGATACCTTTAAAAATCGAATCATGTTTCCGCTCAAAAATGAATTCGGTAAGACAATAGGTTTTTCAGGTCGTGTTTGGACTAAGGAAGCTATTGAACAAGGGCAAGCTAAGTACAAAAATACCAGAGCTACTCGCATTTTCAATAAATCCTATGAACTCTACCACTTAGATAAGGCTAAGCCAGTGATTCAGAAGACTCATGAAGTCTATTTGATGGAGGGCTTCATGGATGTTATTGCTGCTTATAGGGCTGGGCAGGTCAATGCCGTAGCTTCTATGGGAACGGCTCTGACGCCTGAACATGTCAATCGTCTTCGAAAATTAACCAAGAAGATTGTTCTGACTTATGATGGGGATAAGGCTGGGCAAAATGCTATCGCCAAGTCTCTGGAGCTTTTGTCGGACTTTCAGGTCGATATTGTTAAAATACCAGACAATATGGACCCTGATGAGTACCTTCAAGAAACATCTGAAGAGGCTTTGGGCAAACTGTTGGTCGAGTCTCGCATCTCAGATGTGGAATTTTGGATTGGCCAACTTAAGCCTGCTAATGTAGATAATCTTCAAGCAGAGATTGCTTATGTTGAGCAGATTGCAAAGATTATTGCCAAGTCACCATCTGTGACGGCGCAAAATTCTTACATTTCTAAGGTGGCTGACTTACTGCCTGACTTTGACTTTTTCCAAGTTGAGCAAGCAGTTAACAACGAGCGCCTGGCCTTGAGAAATCAGCAGACGGCTCAATTATCGGCTGCCGGCAATAGTAGTTATGAGTCTTCTGCGTCAGGATTTAAAGGAACGGTTAAGCTACCATCTACGCCTAAGATTACAGGCCTCCGTCGGGCGGAAAATCAACTCTTCCATCGCATGCTTAATCATCCTATGATCTTGAATGATTACCGGATGCGGGATGATTTTTTCTTCCAGACAGCCGAGCTAGAGGAGCTTTATCAGGTTCTTAAGCAGGATGGTCAGATTGACACGGTAGCTTTGTCTGTGCTTCCTCAAGAGGTACAAACAGCCTATTATCAGGTTTTAGAGGAGATTTTGCCACCTGAAACCAGTTTAGAAGAAGTCCAGGCTATTGAAGAGCGTAGAAATCATTTTCTGAGGGAACTGGACTTTCGTAAGCAAAGTAAACAAATAAGAGAATCAAGTAACCATGGTGATGTGGATGCAGCGGTGGAAGCCCTGCAGATGCTTATCGCCCAAAAACGAGATATGGAGTAACACATGGCAAAGAAAAAACAAAATACAGCATTTAACGTTCAAGTCGCTGATTTCATTCGTAACCACAAAAAAGCAGGTACAGCAATTGATGATGAAGTCACAGAAAAACTGGTTATCCCATTTGTTCTTGATGCTGACGGTATTGATGACCTTTTGGAACGTTTGACAGACGGTGGTATCTCTATCACTGATAAGGATGGAAACCCTTCATCTAAATATGTTGTTGAAGCACCAAAGCCAGAGGAATTGACAGACGAGGAGCTTCTTGGTTCAAACTCAGCTAAGGTCAATGACCCTGTTCGTATGTACCTCAAAGAAATTGGGGTAGTCCCTCTTTTGAGTAATGAAGAGGAAAAAGAATTGGCTATCGCTGTCGAAAATGGTGACTTGGAAGCTAAACAACGTTTGGCAGAAGCCAACCTTCGTTTGGTCGTCTCAATCGCTAAACGTTATGTGGGACGTGGTATGCAATTCTTGGACTTGATTCAAGAAGGTAACATGGGGCTTATGAAAGCCGTTGATAAATTTGATTACTCTAAAGGTTTCAAATTCTCAACTTATGCGACATGGTGGATCCGTCAAGCTATCACACGTGCCATCGCAGACCAAGCACGTACCATCCGTATCCCAGTTCACATGGTTGAAACCATCAATAAATTGGTCCGTGAGCAACGTAATCTTTTGCAAGAGTTGGGCCAAGACCCTACACCTGAACAAATTGCAGAGCGCATGGGTATGACACCAGATAAAGTCCGTGAAATCCTCAAAATCGCTCAAGAACCAGTCTCACTTGAAACACCTATTGGTGAAGAAGATGACAGTCATTTGGGTGACTTTATCGAAGATGAAGTTATTGAAAATCCAGTCGATTACACGACTCGTGTCGTTCTTCGTGAACAATTGGATGAAGTCCTTGATACTTTGACAGACCGTGAAGAAAACGTTCTTCGTCTCCGTTTTGGTCTTGATGATGGGAAAATGCGTACTTTAGAAGATGTTGGTAAAGTCTTCAATGTTACTCGTGAACGTATTCGTCAGATTGAAGCGAAAGCCCTTCGTAAATTGCGCCATCCAAGCCGCAGTAAACAGCTTAAAGACTTTATTGAAGACTAAGAGAGTAAAATGGAGTAGGGCCTGATGTAGGGCCCTGATTTTGGAGGAAAAACTATGTCTGAAGTGACCTATACTGAAGCAGAAATTGAAAAAATCAAAGACCGTATCTTGGAAGCCCTGGAAATGGTTATCGACCCAGAACTAGGGATTGATATTGTTAACTTAGGTCTTATATACGACATCCGTTTTGAGCAGGATGGTTCCACTGAGATTGATATGACCTTGACAACGATAGGTTGTCCCTTGGCAGATCTTTTGACAGACCAAATTCATGATGCCATGAAAGAGGTGCCAGAAGTCACTAAGACTGAAGTGAAGTTGGTCTGGACACCAGCTTGGTCTGTAGAAAAAATGAGCCGTTATGCCCGTATCGCTCTAGGTATTCGTTAGGAGAACGTTTATGAAAACACTGGCTATCGTTGTCCCCTGTTATAACGAAGAAGAGACTATTCATCCATTTTTAGAAGCTTGTCAGGCTGTTGAAAAGCAGATAGCCAATCAACTAGCGTTTAACTATTACTTTGTGAATGATGGTTCTAAGGATAAAACTTTAGAGGTATTGAGACAGGTTTCAAAGCAATTTGAAAATGTTCACTATCTATCTTTCTCACGTAATTTTGGTAAGGAAGCTGGCTTGCTTGCAGGCCTTGAAGCAGCTCAGGGAGACTATGTGACAGTTATGGATGCTGACCTTCAGGATCCGCCTGAACTGCTTATTGAGATGTATGCCAAGATTCAAGAAGGTTATGATGTTGTTGGGACTCGTCGTGCTGACCGTAAGGGAGAGCCTCCGATTCGTTCCATCTTTGCCAAGACTTTCTATTGGCTAATTAACAAAGTTTCTGACACCGAGATGGTTGATGGCGCACGTGATTTTCGTTTGATGACTCGCCAGGTTGTTGATGCTATCCTAGAACTCAAAGAGGTCAATCGTTTTTCAAAGGGACTCTTTTCTTGGGTCGGTTTTGATGTGGCCTATGTTTCTTATGAAAATCGTGAACGTGTGGCTGGAGAAACCTCTTGGTCTTTCTGGAAACTATTGAATTACTCTTTAGATGGTTTTATCAACTTTTCAGAAGTTCCTTTGAAACTAGCTACATGGGCAGGAACCTTCTCATTCTTGATTTCTTTGGTTGGAATTGTTTTCGTCATTATCAGAAAGTTGACCATTGGTGGAAGCGTAGCTGGTTGGGCGAGTCTTGTCTCTATTATCCTCTTTATCGGAGGTATTCAGCTCTTAGCGCTTGGTATCATCGGTCACTACATTTCCAAGATTTTCTTAGAAACTAAGAAACGACCAGTGTATATAGTTAAGGAGAAGGGTTGAAAATGATTGAAGAGTTTTTAGGAGTATTTAATAATTTAAAGAACTATATTAAGAAAAATAAATTTGTTTTATCTCTTATCTTAGGTTTTTACCTCTTGGTTAATATCAACATCAGTTTAGCAGAGTTCCCGTATATTGATGATATAGGTCGACAACTTTTGGGATATACTGGATTTTCTCAACACTATTCTAGATATTTGAGTGAAGTCTCAGCACGACTTATCCAGGGAGGGGCTCATTTAACTGATCCAGGTCTAACTACAAATATTATCTCAGCCTTTATACTAACGTTTGCAAGCACTATATTGTTGTTTGTATTGTTTCCATCGAAAAAGGTTACTCCTGTTTTAGCCTTAGCATCAACTGTTATTGGAATAAATCCTTGGTTTTTAGAGCCTTTGAGCTTTAGGTTTGACAACCCATTTATGTCACTGAGTATCTTAGTGTCAATGTTTCCTTTTATCTTTTGGGAGTCTAGGAAACTATTTAGTTTATGTTCGGTTGTATGTATTTATCTCATGTGTAATTCATACCAAGCATCATCGGGAATTTATATTCTCATGACGCTAACACTTCTCTTTTTAGAAGTAGTCTACGGTGGTAAATTGAATATAAAGAGTTTAGTATGTTCAATTTTATCCTATGTTGGGGGTATGATTTTATATAAAATACAAATTACTATCAAGCCACCGATTTTTGCTGACCAAGGAAGTATCCCAAGTTTATTACATCTTCCTAGTATTATGTTAGCGAATACTAAAGGCTACCTAAAAAATATATATCTTCAAAGTTCAAAAATTTGGATTCTACTATTTCTAATAGTTATAGTTTTATTGGTATTCAATATTATAAGTACTAGTAAGCAAAAGAAACTATTAACATTTGCTTTAACAATTGCTTGGCTTGTTTTGGGAAGTATTTTTAGTTACGGAAGTTACCTAATACTTTCGGAACAATTTTATCTATTGAGACCTAGGTATGAATACGGGTTGGGAATATTTTCTTCTATCGTTTTAGTAGTTGCTCTGGGAATAACCAATAGAAAACAATTTATTAATATTTTAAAATCAGTACTTTCAAGTTTAATTATTTTTTACTTCCTTGCTTTTTCATTTATTTATGTTAGCAACTTAAAGCAACAGAATAGTACATTCACAGTACAAAGCACTATGCTAGGGAACAGCTTGAATAAGTATTTAGCTGATAAAAATAATGTGGTAAATATTAATCGTTTTGTTGCTAATTCACCTATTTATGAAAATGCAACTTCAGTTTATCCAATGATAAGTAGTTTGATAATGCCTAATACTAATGTTTCTTGGGATATGACAATGAGGTTTAATGCGATTACTAAATTAGATGTTGACTTTAAACCCTTTGATGCGACTACCTTAAATTCAGAATATAAACAATTAGAAACGACCAAATTGTACGATATTTATAGGAAAGATAATCAACTTTTTGTCGTGATGAAGTGATTAAAATTTATTATACGAGAGCAGATTTTTTCTGCTTTTTTTGTTAAAATAAAACTAATATTATTTAATTACAAGGAGAAAAATATGATTCTAGTAACAGGTGCAAATGGCCAACTCGGAACTGAACTTCGTCACCTTCTTGACGAACGCAACGAAGAATATGTAGCAGTAGACGTAGCTGAGATGGACATTACAAATGCTGAGAAAGTAGACGAAGTGTTCGCAGAAGTGAAGCCAAGTTTGGTCTACCACTGTGCAGCTTATACTGCAGTAGATGCTGCTGAAGATGAAGGCAAAGAACTTGACTATGCCATTAACGTGACAGGAACTGAAAATGTCGCTAAAGCTTCAGAAAAGTATGGTGCAACGCTTGTTTATATTTCAACAGACTACGTTTTTGATGGTAAAAAACCAGTTGGACAAGAATGGGAAGTTGATGACAAACCAGATCCACAGACAGAGTATGGTCGTACAAAACGCATGGGTGAAGAACTTGTTGAAAAACATGTTTCTAACTTCTACATCATTCGTACTGCGTGGGTATTTGGTAACTATGGTAAGAACTTCGTTTTCACTATGCAAAACCTTGCTAAGACTCACAAGACACTTACAGTCGTTAATGACCAACATGGTCGTCCAACTTGGACACGTACTTTGGCAGAGTTTATGACCTATTTAGCTGAGAACCGTAAGGAATATGGTTATTATCACTTGTCTAACGATGCGGCTGAAGATACAACTTGGTATGACTTTGCGGTTGAAATCCTAAAAGATACTGATGTTGAGGTGAAACCTGTAGATTCAAGCCAATTCCCAGCTAAAGCTAAACGTCCACTTAACTCAACAATGAGCTTGGCAAAAGCTAAGGCTACCGGATTTGTCATTCCAACATGGCAAGATGCTTTGAAAGAGTTTTACAAACAGGAAGTGAAATAAACTCAAATATTTTTTGATTTCAACAGAGAGAACAGGTGTAATAATGCTGTTCTCTCTTTTTTCATTGAGAATATGATATAATTAGTGGAATATATGTGTCGAAAGAGAGTGAAAATAGTTGAAAAAAGTATCTGCCCAAAAGGTTTTCTTTTGGAATATTTTAGGAAGTATGTCTTCAGCAGCTGTTTCTGTTATACTTCTTTTTATTGTTACACGCGCCTTGAATAGTGTCTCGGCAGATATTTATAGTTTTGCCTATGCGATTGCAAACCTATTTGTTATTGTTGCTAGTTTTCAAGTCAGAGACTTTCAAGCAACAGATATAAGAGAAAAGTATTCTTTTGATACCTATTTTGTTACTAGGATCATTTCTAATATTGCAATGGTTCTTCTTCTAGTGGCTTATCTAATCTTTAATCCAAACACGCATTCGAATGTTGGAATCATATTTTGGGTTTCTTTCTTCCGAGTTAGTGAAGCTTTATCAGATGTTTTTCAAGGATTGTTTCAGCAGCAGGAACGTTTGGATATTGCTGGGAAGTCTCTTTTCCTGAGAAATACCATCTCAACAATTGTATTTACTTTAACTTTAGTTATCTCTAAAAATCTATTGTGGTCAGTGATTGCACAAACAATCAGTTCATTCGTATTTATCGCTCTATTTGACTACCCTAATTCAAAAGTTTTCCATAGATTGAATCCTTTAAGTGTTAAGCCTGGTAATATCATTAGTGTATTGAAAGATTGTTTGCCTTTATTTATTAATGCTTTTTTGCTGGTTTCAATTTATAACCAACCTAAATATGCATTGAATGATATTTTTAACCAAGGACTAATTGGTAACGGTGTTCAGAGGGATTTTAGTATTTTATTCACACCCATTTTTGCCATGAATCTGATGATTGTGTTTCTAAGACCAATGATTACCCAACTTGCAGTTTTCTTGGAAGAAAAGAAAATTTCGCATTTTATAACTTACAAGAATAATCTCTTCAAGATTTTACTTGGTACGTGTACCTTCATTTTTCTTGTTGGTGCTTTTATAGCGATTCCAGTACTGGATATTGTATATGGAACTCATCTAAAACAGTACCAAACTAGTTTTGTAGTCTTGTTATTAGGTGGGATTGCAAGTACCTTTTCAACCGTATGTGATAATATCTTGACGATATTTAGAAAGCAGCATTTTTTAGTGATTTCATTTGTCGTAGGTTACACTGTATCACTCTTAACGGCTAAGCCTTTAGTTTCTAAATTTGAGATTTTTGGGGCATCCCTATCATTTCTTTGTGCGATGATAGCATGGTTACTGACATCTCTAGTAATTTATTTTATAACGAATCCATATACAATTTTTAGGAAGAAAAATTAAAATGAAATTTTCAATTGTGGTAGCTGCTTATAACGTGGCAGAATATTTAGAAGAATGTGTAGATAGTCTTGCAAATCAAAATTTCCCTAATTCTGAATATGAAGTTGTTATTGTTGATGATGGTTCTACAGATGGTCAAACTGGAAATCTTTGCGATCAATTAACCTCTAAATATGAAGTTGTTAGAACTATTCATCAAGAAAATGGTGGCTTATCTTCAGCAAGAAATACTGGTATCAAAGAATCTAAGGGAGATTATTTATTATTTGTTGATGGGGACGACTTTTGGAGTAATCCAGAATTTCTTCATACACTATCGGAAAATATTGAAAACTATCAAAGTGATGTCATCGTATTTTCTTATAATAAATATTACGGATCAGATGATAGTTTTAAAGTTAGTTTCGATTTTATTCCTAATCAAGGTGATATCAATGATGAATTGGCTGAATTAGTTAAAAATGAAGTTTTAACTGCACCAGCGTGGAATAAATGTGTGAGGAGAACTCTGTTTAAACAAGGTTTGGATTTTCCTATTGGCTTTTTATCTGAGGATTGTTTATATTGCGCAGACCTATTAAAATTAATATCTTCTTATTCGATTTTGAATGTAGACTGTTATCAATATAGACAGAATCGCTTAGGAAGTATTACCAATATCATTAAGGAGCAAAATGTAATTGATATTTTAAAGAGCATTGAAATTGGTTTAACTGACATTGACAAATTGAGTTCTAATGTTAAGGATGCATTGAATATTTATTTTGCGATTTCTTATATTTCAATCCTACCTTTTGTTAATCAATATTCTGGTCATCCTGAGATTCAACGTTTACTTAGAGATTATAAGTTTCTTCTTAAATTTTCAAATGAAATAAAAAATAAATCCTTTAAATACACTGGATTGCTAACTAGATTATTTGGAGTGAATTTATCAATTAAGATATTCCCACACCTAATGAAATTATATAAAAAGTTTTAATGCGTAACAGTAAAATAATTAGAAAGTATCATATGTCTAATCCAATCGTTTCCGTAGTTATACCTGTATATAATGCTCAAGAGGGTATTAAACAGTGCTTAGATTCACTCTTAAACCAAACATTTAAAGATTATGAGATTATTCTTTTGAATGATGGATCTACAGATAACACCTTAGAAGTTATAAAAAGTTATGCTTCTAAAAATGACTGTATCAGGGTTATTGATAAGGAAAACGAGGGAGTTGCTAAAACTAGAAATAAAGGCATACACCTCGCTAAAGGTGAGTATATTGTCTTTATTGATAATGATGACTTTGTTGATTCTGATTATTTAGAGCGTTTTTATAATGCAATAGATCAAGAACAACTAGATATTGTTCTTGGTGGCTATAAGCGTGTTAATCAGGACTTGAAGACACTTTTCAAGCAAGACCTCACACAGTCTGAATGGTCTAAATATATTATAGTTGCACCTTGGGCACGTATCTATCGAACTTCATTTTTAATCGATAATGAGATTGAGTTTTTTGATTATCCAATTGGTGAGGATGTTATTTTTACGTTATCAGCTTACAATTTAACGGAAAAGATAAAAATAATTGATTATAATGGCTACAATTGGTATTTTAACGAGAAAAGTATTTCAAATACATCACAAAGAGGGTTTAATCCGAATATAGATATTGTGTACTTCTTGAGCCATCTACTTCAAGTTGCTGGTGATTCAAAATATATTCGTTATTTTATCAAACGCTATTATATTTGGTATTTACTTTTTTCTGGGAGAGCAGCTTCTAGCTCATCATTTATGGATCAATATAGAAAAATTAAGCAGTGGATTTCTAAAGAAAATATAGATTCAAGTTTAACCCCCTTATCATCGGAAATAACAGGAGAACGAATGCAAACCGTTGTTTCGGTATTGGCTTTTAGAACCTTCGAGCGTTTGAGACTTGTCTCACTGTTTTCAAAATTATACTGTAAAGGAAAGGAGAAGTAGTTGAGAGTTTTAATGATTATTCCTGCCTACAATGAGGAGGAAAGCATTTTCGACACGGTAACAAGTATCTTGAATTACCGCAAGAAAGTTGATTTTGAGTTGGACTATGTTGTTATCAATGATGGATCAACGGATAAGACAAAAGAAATTTTGGAAGAGAATCATTTTAATGCTGTTAATCTTGTCATGAATCTTGGAATTGGTGGTGCGGTTCAAACAGGTTACAAATATGCACTGGAGCATGACTATGATGTTGCTGTTCAATTTGATGGTGATGGACAGCATGATATTGAGTCTCTATCAGAACTGCTTGAGCCAATTCGAAAAAATGAAGCAGATTTAGTTATTGGTTCTCGTTTTGTTGGTGATGTTAAGTCGGAATTTCAAACGACGTTTATGCGACGTTTTGGAATTAGTGTGATTTCTAATCTCATCAAATGGACGACAGGCCAAAGAGTTTTAGATACGACATCGGGCTATCGTTTGGCTGATAAAGCTATTATCAAACAATTCGCTAAACGTTATCCAATCAAGTATCCAGAACCTGAGACTATTGTTCATATTTTGAAACGTAAATATCGAGTTGTTGAACAACCAGCAAATATGTTTGAACGTACTGGTGGCGTTTCTTCTATTACGCCAATTAAATCCATTCGTTATATGCTTGAAGTGTGTTCCTCGATTGTTATTGCAGCATTTATGAGGGAGAGTGAATAATGTCAGTTTTATCTATAGTGATGTTGATAGCTTCAATCTTTTTCCTTTATCTAGTCATTAGAAATATCAATAAAAATAATATTTTATTTGAGCAGGCCTTTATGTGGATTGTCATCAGTCTTGTGATGATTATTATCTCCATTTTTGATGTTATTCCGGTTTATTTTGCAGGATTACTTGGCTTTGAATTGACATCAAATTTCTTATTGTCGCTTGCAATCTTCTTCTTGCTAGTTATTGCTTTTTTACAAACCATGACATTGTCAAAGCAAAAGGAACAGATTAAGCATTTGGTTCAAGAATTATCAATTCTAAAGAGTCACGTTGTTGAGAAAGAGGAAAAGAATGAAGGATAATCATACTTGGGTAATTTGTGCTTATGGAGAAAGTGATTATCTAGAAGCCTGTATTCAATCTTTGAAAAATCAAACTCTTAAATCACAAATTATCTGTTATAGTTCAACGCCACTTGATTCGATTAAGGAACTTTGCCAGCGTTATGCTATCCCATTTTATACTAAACAAGGTGGAGGAATTGGTAAGGATTGGAACAATGCTATGTCTTTTGTAGAGACTAAATATGCTACAATAGCTCATCAAGATGACTACTATGAGCCAGAATACACTGAGAAAGTATTGGGCAAAATGGAAAGAAATTCTGATGTTTTAATCGGATATTCTGATTATTTTGAAGAAAAAAATGGTCTTAAGATTCCTGCCAATACCAATCTTAAGATCAAAACCTTGATGCTCAAAACCTTGAATCTTTTTCCAGCTAGTCGTTTTTGGCGCAATCGTGTGATGGCTTTTGGAAATCCTATTTGTTGTCCAGCTGTCACTTATAATCTTGAAAAGTTGAAGAATTTCTATTTTGATGAGGAGATGAAGGTTAGCCTTGACTGGTATGCTTGGTATAAGATTAGCGAGTTCAAGGGACGTTTTATCTATGTAGCAGATAAGCTTATGTGTCACCGAATTCATGAAGAGTCTGAGACTTCTAAAACTATCGCTGATAATACTCGTAGTAAAGAAGATTTGTATATGTATGAACTCTTCTGGCCAAAGTGGGTAGCTAAGGGGCTAATGAAACAATATGTGAAGAGTCAGAAGACAAATGGCTAACGAGCTAATATTAAGATAATGAAAAGCAGATTCGCTCTGCTTTTTTTGTTTCTCAATAGAAAGATGACTTTTTCTTTTTTGTTTAAACTATAGTATAATTGAGGTAGTATGCACCTTCAAAGATTGGTTATCACCGTAATCTTTGAAGCTAGTAATGTTAGTAGTTATCAAGTACTAATTGATATTTTGTTAAACAAAGTGGATGGAAAAATGAATAATTTAATCTCAGTGGTTGTAACCTGTTATAATCACGAAAAGTATATTGAGCAATGCTTGCGAAGTATTTTTAATCAGACTTATCGAAATATCGAATTAATCGTTTTGGATGATGGTTCGACGGATAGTTCAGCTAAAATTATCCAAGAGGTTTTGAAAGATTCACCTTTTGAGACAAGCTTTGAATCTCATGAAAATCTAGGTGTTGTAAAGAATCGGAATATGGGGCTTGGTCTAATCAAAGGAGACTATTTGCTGTTTGTAGATAGCGATAACTACCTGGATATGGATTATATTGAGCAGTTGTATAGCAAATTGATTGAAACAAATGCTGATATTGCATATTGTGATCTTTTTAATCCTGAAAAAGAGGAGTACTATCTTAAAAGTCGTGAATTTGATCTAACAGATTTTCTAAATGCTAGTTTCATCGATAACTGTTCTTTGATTCGTAGAAGTATTATTGGGGATGCTCGTTATGATGAGAAGTTAAATCGTAAAAAGCTTGAAGATTATGACTTTTTATTGAATCTCATTATTAATAATGGAGCTAAAGCAGTATATCAACCAAATACTAAGCTTAACTATCGTGTTTTTGAAACGGGGTCCATTTCTGGGCGTGACTCTGTTCGCTATCATTATGAAGTATATCTTGAGATTTTGGAGAAATATCTTGATAAACTTCCTCATGAAATCTATCGTGCTGTTTGTGGCAATCTCATGGTTTTAGAAGAACGCTTAGATAAATTGCTGAAACATCATAATAAAGTAACTGACTATGTTCGCCAATTGAAAAAAGAGCGTGATCAGCTTGAACGAAGAAAATATACGCAGTCTAAACAACTGAAAGACGCTCATGAAGAAATGGAGCTTATCCGAGGTTCACTATCGTACCGTCTGGGAAATGCACTTATCACTCCTATCAAGACAGCTGGAGTAATTGCAAAGAATCCAAAAGCTATTAAAAATTATTTGAGAGCTTTAAAAGTCAAAGCTGTACAACTGCGTCGTCATGTGACACCACTTAAGGTTCGTCAGTTACGTCGTCTTAGAAATAGTCAACGTTCAGCCCTGTCATTTACTGGTAAAAGAGCTCTAGTCTATGTCATTTTCGAATCTGAAAATCGTTTGCAAGAATACAAATTACGATTTTTACAGGCCTTATCCCCGTTAATGGATGATGTCATTGTTGTTGTAAACGGTCAGCTTCATGTTGATGATGTCAATAAACTTGAACCTTATGGACAAGTTTTGACCCGTGACAATAAGGGATATGACACAGCAGCCTTTAGAGAGGGTATCTTTGCTTTTGGTAAAGATAAGCTTAAAGATTACGATCAACTGTTCTTGGTCAATGATACCAATATTGGACCAATGAGAGATTTGTCTCAGCTTTGTCAAGAGATGACTGATAGGCATCTTGATTTCTGGGGGATTTCATTTGGAGAAGAGCAAGAAGATGTTACTAAGGAGAACCCATACGGCTATATTCCTAAGCATCTTCAATCTTATTTCTTAGTTATTGAAAAGCTCATGTTAAATGATGATGCTTTTTATGAATATTGGACACATTTGACAGACACAGATTCTCGTGACAAGGCTATTGGACGACATGAGACACGTTTTACCAAGTATTTTGCTGATTTAGGTTATCGTTTTGATGCTGTCGTGCAAGAATACGAAGACTCTGCCATGTATATCCACCCACTTAAGATGCTCAAAGCAGGTAGTCCTTTGGTGAAATACACGGCTCTGAAAAATTATGATGAAGACCAATTCTTGTGGCAAGGTCTTGAGCGTAAATCAGAAATCCCTGATTTGCTAGAGTATGTTGCTGAGAAAACAGATTACCCCGTTTCAATCTTGCAAGATATTGTCAATAAATTCAAGGCTGTTCCTCGGGAACAATATATTCTATTGATTGATGGTGTTGAAAATATTATTCCACAGTGTACTCGTTACCGTGTCTTGAATAAGGCGGAGCAATTGCGTAAGCATGGCTTTGAAGTTAAGGTTGTTAACCTATCAGATTTACAACTGTCAATGGCTCAGAATGCTAGTCATATTATTATCTATCGTTCTCCAATTTCGCCTGAGCTTCTGCGTCTCTGCCATTTGGCTAAAGAATATGGAAAACCTGTTTTCTTTGATATAGATGATTTGGTATTTGATACGGTTTACACGGACCAATTGAGTTATACGCAAGGTCTTGATCCGGTTGAAAAAGGGAATTATGATGCCGGAGTTCGTAATTACGGTTATATGTTAGAGAACTGTGATGGTGCCATTACTTCAACTAACCAGTTGCAAGAGGAGTTGAAGAAGTATCAAAGCAAGGTTTTGCTTAATCGTAATCTAGCCTCTGATGAGTTAATCTCTATCAGTAGTCAATTTATTAAGGACTATTCTCAAGTATCAGACATTGTTAAGATTGGTTATTTCTCTGGTTCAATTAGTCATAATGAGAATTTTGAATTGATTAAACCAGCTATTAAGCAACTGCTTACAAAATATAGTAATGTTCAATTACATATTGTCGGAATTCTTGATATTCCAAAAGATATGAAGCCCTTTGAAAATCAAATTGTCACTCACGATTATGTGGACTGGGATAAACTGCCTGCCTTGATTAGCGAGGTTGATATTAACCTGGCACCGCTTGTGGATTCTATCTTTAATCGTGCCAAATCTGAGATTAAGTGGATTGAAGCTGCTTTGGTAAAAGTGCCAACAGTAGCGAGCAAGATAGGAGCTTTTTCGGATGTGGTTGTTGATAGTGAAACAGGTCTGTTAGCTACTGATGATCAGTGGTTTGACAAGCTAGAGGCTTTAGTTTTATCTCCAGATTTAAGACAAAAGTTAGCTGAATCAGCTTACCGAGAGGTCCTTGGAAATTGTACCTTAAGCAAGAAAGATGAAATGGTGACTTATTTTGAACAGAATTAAACAGATAAAAGTTGAAAATTTATTTTTCATATTAGCAACGATTTTTATTTTCTCATTTATGTTTGTGTTTCCGATTAATCGTGTGCCAGATGAGACAAATCATGCACGCATGACATGGGAAACTTTCCATAAACCAACTGAGAAATCTTTTAAGTGGATGAACGAGATTCCAAGTAATGATAAGGTTAAACTAGCAGAATATAAACAGATTTTTGCTCAAAAAATTGATATGAGCAAGGAACCTTTTCATTTTGGTGTGAGTTTGAAATCAATCTCATTTATTCCACAGTTGATAGGGATGACGATTGGAAGCTGGATTAGTCCTACAGTTGGTATGATCATTTATATGGGCCGTATTTTTAATGCATTGGCTTATATTCTAGGAATTTACTTTTTAATACGTTATTTCAAGTATGGAAAGACAGCCCTAATGTTTATATCGCTTTTACCTATTATGGTTCAACAGGCTTCATCACTTTCTTATGATGTGATGAACTACTTGGAAGTGATGTTGGCTCTTGGTTTTATCACCAATCTTGCCTATTCTAAACGTTTTACCAATCGTAATCTTATTCAAGTGATAGGTCTTGCGATTTTACTTTTAGCGACTAAACCAAATAACATTCTAGTGTTGGGATTAATACCATTTGTACCGTTTAAGTTTGAAGGTGCCCTTGCCTTTCTAAATCGTCCAATGCAAGCAGTCAAGGCCTTTATTTCGAAATTTAAAGGAGTCTTCTATCTTCTCTTTATTGTGGGTGTTGTTGCGGTTCTTCAATTTTTGATGAAGAATCAGGGTGGTCTTCACCATTATGGAGACGTTTTGCGTAATACACTTTTCAATCCTGAGTTGAATGATAATTTGAATGGTATCTTGTCCCTTGGAATGTTTGGCTACCTTGGGAATCTTACCTTGCAAATGCCACTTTGGTTAATTTTCATTGACATTATAGTTTTGACTCTGTTATTTCTCTCAAGCAAGAAGGATTTCTTTACCAAAGATTTCGCAAATGCATCATGGATTCTCTTCTTATTAGAGATTTTAGCTGCAATCACAGTGATGTATATCCAGTGGACACCTCTTGTTCTTGGTAAGGGAGCTAATATATCAGTTGGTTCTCAAGGACGTTATTTTACGCCATTTATCATTCTTTTATTACCTCTAGTAGCTAATATGGCTAATATCGATTTATCTCGACATAAACGATTGAAAATAGCAACAGTGACTTTAGTAGCTAATTTCCTAGTTGCTATGTATTTGATTCTTTTCCATTACTGGGGGGTATTTGCATAATTTATGACTAAGACAATTTTATTTATTTCTCCGACAGGGACCCTGGATAATGGTGCTGAAATTTCTATCGTCAATTTGATGAAATTTCTAGTAGACGAAGGTTATCGTGTCTTGAATGTTTTTCCGGATTATAAAGTGCCATCTCAAGAAGAATATCGAACAGCATTGCAGAATGCAGGAATTGAAACCTATGGTCTTACAGCAGTCAAATGGTGGTGGGAAGAAGCACCAGGTGGCTCACCAGGTAATCATTTTATGCGAGTGACCTCCTACAATAAGAATATTAAAGATATTCGAAATATTATCGTAGATAACAAGGTAGACCTTGTCATCAGTAATACGGTAAATGTTTTTCAAGGCGCACTTGCTGCGGCTTTTGAGAATGTCAAACATTTTTGGTTAATCCATGAATTTCCTGAGGGAGAATTTGGTTACTATAAGGAAAAACTGGACTTTATAGATAAATTCTCAGATGACATTTTTGCTGTTACGGGCGCTTTAACAGAAGATTTGGAAAAGTATTTTCTTAACAGAAAGATTTATTCCTTTGCCCCATATACTCAAATGGATCCAAAAGAAGAGATTAAAACAGACTCAAATTTCCATAATCGTATCATTTCAGTTGGTCGTTTGACTCAGAGAAAAAATCAGCTTGAGTTGATTAAGGCCTTTCAATTACTTAATCTAGAAGGAACTGAGCTTGTATTTTTAGGGGCATGGGATGAGGACTATAAACAAATTTGTGATGATTATATTGCAGAACATCATCTGAAGTCTATTTCCTTTTTAGGACATGTAGACGATCCTTGGTCTATGATTACTGATAAGGATTTAACAGTTTTTCCATCTAGTATGGAGACGTTTGGTC
The DNA here is from genome assembly GCF_030440175.1 of Streptococcus sp. SV2. NCBI lineage: Bacteria > Bacillati > Bacillota > Bacilli > Lactobacillales > Streptococcaceae > Streptococcus > Streptococcus sp. SV2. The sequence continues at coordinate 80,080 of NZ_JAQFJQ010000001.1, read as the reverse complement.
TTGTTTACGTTGAGTCTGTTTTAAATGGCATTCCAACAATTTTATCTGATAATGCAGGACACAGATCTGCCTTTGAATATATGAATGAGCAAGGTCATATGTACCATTTGGGTGATTTAAAAGCATTAACAAGAACCATTTCAGATACCCTTGCTCAATTTAATAAAGAGAAACGTGAAGCAGTACAAGCTGTTCCTAGTTTGAAAGAGAGATACTCTCTTGAGAGTGTTTACGCTAATATTACTGAAAAGCTTGAGGATAATGAATTGCATCATAAAAAAGTCAATAAGTCTGACATAGATTTTCTAAATACCAAAAAAGCTCTAACAAAGAGTGTCAAATCTGCTATAAAGAAATTATTTCAGCTTAAGAAAATAAATTAAGATAGAATATAGTTTTCCATGTCTATGGATAGAGAGGCCGTTTTTTGACGGCCTTTTTGTTTTACTCTTTCTGTTCAGTCATGCAAAATACCTTCCAAAATGGTATAATAAAAGCTACTATGTATGATTCTGTGTATTTTAGAGACGTGGCGAATGGAGGTAAACTTTGAAGGATATTTTTATCATAGGTAGTCGTGGTTTACCCGCTCAGTACGGTGGCTTCGAGACATTTGTTGAGAAATTGGTCTCGCATAAGGTATCGCCTAGAATACGTTATCATGTGGCTTGCTTATCGGATGAACGTACAGGCAAGCATTTTGATTATAAGGGAACGGATTGTTTTACAGTTAATCCTCCCAAACTAGGTCCTGCGCGTGTTATAGCTTATGATATGATGGCTATCAATTATAGTTTGAAGTTTATTAAAAAAGAGGAAATTCAAGAACCGATTTTTTATATTTTAGGGAATACTATAGGTGCCTTCATCGCCTATTTCGCAAAGAAAATTCAGTCTATTGGTGGAGTTCTTTTAGTCAATCCTGACGGTTTAGAATGGAAGCGTGCTAAGTGGTCTAAACCTGTTCAAAGTTATCTCAAATACTCTGAAAAAGAAATGACAAAGTATGCAGACCTCATTATTTCTGATAATCGAGGTATTGAGACTTATATTCATGATACCTATCCGTGGTCTAATACAACTTTTATTGCTTATGGAACGGATTTATCAAAGACGACCTTGACTGCTGAGGATGCTTCTGTTCGAGATTGGTATCAAAAATGGCAAACTCAAGAAAAAGAATATTATTTGATATTAGGGCGTTTTGTTCCAGAAAATAACTATGAAACGGCGATTCGAGAGTTTATGAAGTCCTCTACAGAACGTGATCTTGTTATTATCTGTAATCATGAAGGTAATCCTTACTTTGATGAACTAAGACAGATAACAGGATTTGATAAAGATAAACGTGTGAAATTTGTGGGAACTGTCTATGATCAGGATTTGCTTAAGTATATCCGAAACCAGGCTTTCGCTTATATTCATGGACATGAAGTAGGTGGAACGAATCCAGGTTTATTAGAAGCTCTGGCTCAAACGAATCTCAACCTTATCTTTAACGTAGACTTTAACCATCAGGTTGCTCAAGAGACTGCCTTGTATTGGAACAAAGTCGATGGAAATCTGTCGGGTTTGATTGATTCTGTAAATGGTCAAGTATCATTTGAAGACTTGGGAAATGCTGCTAAAGAAAATATGAAAGAAAATTACACCTGGGAAAAAATCGTGGGTGAATACGAGGAGCTATTTTTATCATGAAAGTAACTATTCTCATGTCTACTTATAATGGCGAGAACTTTTTAGCAGAGCAAATAGAGAGTATTCAGCAACAGACTTATACTGATTGGACCTTATTAATTCGTGATGATGGTTCTAAGGATAAAACGAGAGATATTATCAAACGTTTTTCTTTGGAAGATGACCGCATTGTCTTTATCAATCCAGATCAAACTGAGAATTTAGGCGTTATAAAGAGTTTCTTTACACTTTTAAAATACCAAGAATCCGACTTTTATTTTTTCTCTGACCAGGATGATATCTGGCTTCCTGAAAAATTATACGTTCAACTTGATGAAGCTAATCGCTACCCATCTGATAAACCTCTTTTGGTCTATACTGATTTAAAAGTTGTGAATCAGGATTTAGAGGTGCTTCATGAGAGTATGATACGTACTCAGTCAGACCATGCTAACACCGAGTTGGTTCAAGAAATGACCGAAAATACTGTTACGGGTGGTGTCGCTATGATTAATCATGCTCTTGCTGAGTTATGGACTGGTAATGAGGTCTGTGAACTTTTAATGCATGATTGGTACTTAGGCTTGCTCGCTTCAGCATTTGGAAATCTAGTTTATGTTGATCAACCGACAGAACTTTACCGTCAGCATGCAGATAATGTTTTGGGTGCTAGAACTCTTCGTAAACGTATGCAAAATTGGATTCGACCTCAGACCTTATTCAATAAATACTGGAAGTTGATTAGGGCTAGTCAGAATCAGGCAGAAAATCTTCTTTCTTTGCCACTGGATGCTAAAAAGAAAGAGCTGGTTGAGAACTTTGTGACTATAATGGATCAAGGGTTAAGCGAGCGTTATCGTCGTTTGAAAACATATGGTTATCGTAAAAATAGAGCCTTTCACACCTTTGTATTTACGAGTTTGATTTTGACAAAATTCATGTATAAGGAGGACTAAATGGAATTCTTTAGTCAGAAAAATCGAGTTTTACTTAAGGAACTGATTAAAACAGATTTTAAATTACGTTATCAGGGTTCTTTTATTGGTTATCTTTGGTCTATTTTGAAACCGTTGATGATGTTTACAATTATGTATCTTGTCTTCGTTCGTTTTTTGAGATTTGATGACGGGACACCACACTATGCTGTAGGCTTGCTTCTAGCCATGATTTTTTGGAGTTTCTTTACTGAGGCTACCAATATGGGAATGCTCTCTATTGTTTCACGAGGTGATCTCTTACGTAAACTAAACTTTCCGAAGCAAACAATTGTTATCTCATCTGTACTAGGAGCTGCAATTAACTTCTTGATTAACCTAGTGGTTGTTTTTGCATTTGCCTTAATTAATCAGGTTCCGATTGGTATTAATACCTTGGTCATTATTCCTCTTTTCATGGAGGTTCTCTTAATGGCCATGGGAGTTGCTTTTATCTTGTCGGCACTCTTTGTTAAATACCGTGATATTGGTCCTGTCTGGGAAGTTGTACTTCAAGCAGGTATGTATGCGAGTCCGATTATCTATTCCATCACTTACCTTCTTCAAAGAAACCAGACGTTTGTTGCAAAGGTTATGATGCTGAATCCAATCGCTCAGATTTTACAGGATATGCGTCATTTTATCATTGACCCAGTTAACCCAAGAGGATGGGATATTATTAACAATAAATTGATTGCTTTTGTTCCTTATGCGATTCCTGTTGTGATTTTTATCATTGGTTTCCTTGTCTTTAATCGAAATGCTAAACGATTTGCGGAGATTCTATAATGTCAAATAATATTGCTGTAAAAGTAGATCATGTAAGTAAGTATTTTAAATTGCCAACTGAGGCGAGCCAGAGTCTAAGAACAACTCTTGTTAATCGCTTTAAAGGGATTAAAGGGTATACTGAGCAACATGTCTTGAAAGATATTTCTTTTGAAGTCGAAAAAGGTGATTTTTATGGAATTGTTGGACGTAATGGTTCAGGGAAATCAACGCTTCTAAAAATTATTTCTGAGATTTATGTTCCAGAAAAAGGTAAGGTTACCATTGATGGTAAGTTGGTATCTTTCATTGAGCTGGGGGTTGGATTTAACCCAGAATTGACTGGCCGTGAGAATGTCTACATGAATGGGGCTATGCTTGGTTTCTCAACAGAAGAAGTAGACGCCATGTATGATGACATTGTAGATTTCGCTGAACTTCATGACTTCATGAATCAAAAGTTGAAGAACTACTCAAGTGGTATGCAGGTTCGTCTTGCCTTTTCTGTAGCTATCAAGGCCCAAGGTGATATCCTCATCCTTGATGAAGTGTTGGCCGTGGGTGATGAGGCCTTTCAACGTAAATGTAATGATTATTTCATGGAACGTAAGCAATCTGGAAAGACAACTATCTTGGTGACCCATGACATGTCAGCGGTTAAAAAGTACTGTAATAAGGCAGTTCTGATTGAACATGGTCTAGTCAAAGTTGTTGGTGATCCTGATGAAGTTGCCAATCAATATAGCTTTGATAATGCTGCTGGTCAAAAAGTTTCAAATGATGATGTGGTGGTTGAAAATCCCAAAATCACTAATTTACAAGTTAAACTTTTGACTGAAAATATTATTAGTCCTGATCAAGATATTTCATTCGAGATTTCTTATGATGTGAATGAAGATATTGAGACCTATATTGCCTTTTCAATTACAGATATTGACCGTGGTATCTGGATTTATAATGACAATTCCTTGGACAATAAGACCAGTGGTTCAGGAAGAAAAACACTCACATATAAATGCAGTTTGGCTCATCTGAATGATATTAAGCTCAAGCTTCAAGTCTCTATAAGAGATAATGATGATCAGATGATTGCTTTTGCTGATTCAGCTAATTCACCAGTCATTCTCTTAAATCGAACAGATATTGAAGATGATGATAAGTCAGCAAAAGATTCTGCAACTGGTATGGTTCAGAGAAATGGAAAATGGGAGATTAAGGAATAAATGAAACGTCTCTTGTTGTATGTTCATTATAATAAGTACAACGAATTAAGTGGTCATGTGCTCTATCAATTAGAGCAGCTTAGACCACTTTTTTCTAAACTTATTGTGATTTCAAATAGTCAACTAACAGGGTCCACATTACAAACTCTCAAAGATCTGGGTGTAGAGAAGGTATTACAAAGAGAAAATCTAGGCTTTGATTTTGCAGCTTGGAGAGATGGTATGGCTCATGTCGGTTTTGACCATTTAACGGATTTCGATTCAGTTACACTCATGAATGATACTTGCTTTGGTCCTCTATGGGATATGACTGACTTAGTTGAAGGCTTTGAAAAACGTTCGAATGTTGACTTTTGGGGAATGACGAATTTTAGAAAAACCAAATATTTCGATGAGCATCTACAAAGTTATTTTATATCTTTCAAAAAGCATGTTGTTGCTTCAGATGCCTTTCAAAAATTTTGGACTTCTATAAAGACTTTTACCGACGTTCAAGATGTTATTGACAATTACGAAACTAAAGTTACTAGTGTTCTGGTTGAAGCAGGTTTTCATTATGATGCTGTCTTTAATACCATTGATGAAGAGGCAGAAGATTTAATTCACCCTGATTTTTCTTATTACAGACCAATAAGTACCCTTGAGCATAAGGTACCCTTTATTAAGTTGAAAGCTTTTACAGGTGATGAGAAAAAAGGAAAACTACTTTTAGATTATCTTACTAACCGATCAACTTATCCGGTGGCACTAATCAAGTCGCATCTGAACCGTTATCATTCCCCTGATAGTTTGGTATTTTTAGATGATAAGATGGTTGATTCTAACTTTAACACAATTACAAGGCTCAATTGTCGTTTAGCTATTCATGTACACATTAGTGATGTAGAGAGACTAAAAGTATTTACGGACACAAGTTTGTCTGCTTTCTACTATTTTACCCTTTCAAGCCATATCGATAGAAATGAAGTTGAGGTTATCTTATTAAATCGTTTTGAGAAAGATAGATTCCATCTTGTTTCTCAAACTTTTGAAAATCATTATCATGCTTTAGTATCTTTGGTATCTCAGCTTAGAGAGTATGACTTTGTTGGACATTTTCACACATCAGACTTTGGAAATGAAGGTCGCCTTGTTGATGAAGCTACAAGACATGCTCTAGTGGATATGCTATTAGATGAAGAGAGAGTAGTATCAATTTTTACACATTTTCCAGAGGTTGGTCTGGTGTTTGCTGATTTGTCTAAGGAACTTTATTGGACAGACTCAATCAGCACTTTAAACCATAATCAGGAACTTGACTTAAATAACCAATGTCTAAAAGCTACTAATAATTCACTCTATGTTTTCCAAGGCTCCATGTGGATGTCAAAAGATTTTTTTGGGAAAATTATACTAAAGGATAAACCCATTTTTTATCATTTTGATGAGAATGTTCTGGATTATCTCTTTTATCGAAAAGTTTGGGATGAAGGAATCGATTATCGTATAATAACTTCTGAAGCAATATCTTATGCCGAACGACATAAGGTTTATCTTATTGAGACGGAAAAGATTCCGAAACCACTGACACTCAAGGATAAGTTTTCAGCCTATCAAAAGGCCTTTTTAAGAAAAATAGGTTTAAAAAAATCCTCATCTATTTAATTTCCCCCTCCCACTTACGAATAAGTAAGTAGGAGGTTTTTTCTTATGTATAGTATTGTAGCTGAGGAGTCGGGACTTTTGCCTCGTGAGCGTCTCTTGCAGAAGGGGGCGGAGGTTTTGTCAGATCAGGAGCTGTTGGCCATAGTGCTGCGAACGGGAACTAGGTCGGAGTCGGTCTTATCTATGGCTAGTCGTATTTTGAAAGGGATGACGAGTTTGGCAGATTTGTCTCGCTTGTCTTTAAATGAACTTCAGGCCATTCCTGGTATTGGGCGTGTGAAGTCTATCGAGTTGAAGGCTATGGTGGAGCTGTCTAAGCGGATTGAGAAGGCTGAGTTGGCTCGTTCTGAGCAGATTATGTCTAGTCAGCAGGTGGCCCGTCGTATGATGTTGGATATTGGGGACAAGCCTCAGGAGCATTTGGTGGCCATTTACCTGGATACGCAGAATCGTATCATTCAGCAAAAGACGGTGTTTATTGGTGGGGTGCGTCGTTCGATTGCAGAGCCTCGTGAGATTTTGCATTATGCTTGTCATCTGATGGCAACGTCTTTAATAGTGGTTCACAATCACCCGTCTGGTGAGGCCTACCCTAGTCATAATGACATTGATTTTACGCAAAAGATCAAGCGGTCTTGCAATGACTTGGGGATTTGTCTCCTTGATCATTTGATTGTAGGCAAATCCACCTATTATTCTTTCCGAGAGGAAAGAGAGGATTTTGAGCTCTAGCAAGAGTCCCCTGATAGAAATACTATAAAAGCAACTGAGTGCAGTCTCAGTTGCTTTTATAGTTCGTTAACGACGTATTCAAAGAGTTTGAGGTCTTCTTCACGTTTGTCTAGGAGAAGCTCAGGATGCCACTGTACGCCTAAGAAGCGAAGGTTTGGCGTTTTTGACTCAACGGCTTCAACAGTGTTATCTTCAGGGTCACGCGCAATGACACGAAGGTCAGAGGCCAAGTGTTTGATGCTTTGATGGTGGAAAGAGTTAATAGAGGTTTCACAACCGTAAATGTCTGCCAACTTGCTGTGCTCTTCAATCACCATCTCGTGATAAAGATAATCCGAAGGTTTGTCTTGCCAATGATGCTCGATGTCTTGGTGGAGGCTGCCACCTAGGGCAACGTTCATGAGTTGGGTACCACGACAGATTGAAAAGATTGGTTTCTTTTGTTTGGTAGCTTCTTCAATCAGTGCCATCTCAAAGAGGTCTCGCTCAAGGAAGAAGTCATTTTCACTGGCATGATTTTCTTCGTTGTAGAATTTAGGGTCAACGTTTTGTCCACCAATGAGGATGAGTTTATCAATCATGGAGATGTAGCTCTTAGCTTCCGAAGGATCAGAAACAGGTAGAAGGATTGCTAGGCCTCCGGCTCTTTGAACCCCTTCGACAAAGCCAGTTGGGGCATAGGACCAGTTAATATCTTCATGGGCTGGGTTTGGCCTTACATTGGCTGTGATTCCGATAATAGGTTTAGTCATTACTTCTCCTTGATTTTTCTTCTTCTTTCATGAAATAGAGTAGGGTTTGTAGTTCACTAGTGAGGTCCACGTACTGGACAACCACATGGCGAGGAAGATTAAGGTTAACTGGAGAGAAGCAGAGGATGCCTTCAATACCAGCTTCAACCAAAAGATCAGCCACTTCCTGTGCCTTGATAGATGGCACTGTCAGGATGGCTGTTTTGATGTCTTCTTGGGCAATCTTATCTTTGATTTGAGAAATTCCATAGATAGGGATATTGTCCTCAGTTTGAGTGCCTACCAATTCGTTATCATCCGTGTCAAAAGCCATGACCAGCTGCATGCGGTTACGCTCTTGAAAACGATAGTGGAGAAGGGCACGCCCGACATTACCAACACCTACAAGGAGTACCTTGGTAGTCGCATTGTCATTTAGGAGTTCAGCGAAAAATGTCATCAGCTTGTTTACGTCATAACCAAAACCACGGCGACCTAGCTCACCAAAATAGGAGAAGTCACGACGAACAGTAGCAGGATCAATCCCAATCGCTTCAGCAATTTGTTTAGAGCTTGCTTTATCGATATTTTCACGATGGAATCGTTTGAAAATACGATAGTAGAGAGAGAGACGTTTGGCAGTGGCGTTTGGGATGTTTTTCTCAAATGTCATTGATCGCTTTCCTTTCTTTAATTAGTATGATTCTCTTATATTTTAAGAAAAGTTTGTGAAGATTGCAACAAAATAGTGTAGATGAGGCGATATAAAAAACCTATCACATGGATAGGCTATTTCTATGTAGTAAGAAAAAATTTATACTTCTTCTTGCTCGAAAACGTTACGATCAACCAAGCTCTGCATCAAGAAGTAGAATTTTTCTTGCAAGATGTGGTGATCTTCATTTTTAAAGATATTAACGTTACGAAGGCCAGATTTGTCTGTGATAGACAATTTGAAGCCTGTCAAGTCTTTGTTAATAGTGATTTTGAGTGGAAAACCTTCGCCTGAGTTAGGCACTTTTTCGAGAAGGCGGTGCAACTCGTAGTTTCCAATCTTATTTTGCACAAAAGTCGTATCACGTAGAGTGAATTTTTTAACATTAGGACTGATGGTGTAACGGTACTTACAGTCAGTCAAATGAATGCTTTTTTCAAATGCCATGTTAGTCTCCTATGATTTGATTAAGTTTTTCTGCTAGGGCCTGGAGTTCTTCAGCGGTATTTTCCTCTGATAAACTAATGCGAATGGCTGTTTTTAGCTTGTCAGAATCCTTGCCATAGAGGGATTGAATGACATGGCTGGGATCAACGGTTCCAGCAGTACAAGCAGAGCCTGTTGAGACAGCGAAACCAGCCAAATCTAACAGAGTTAAGAGAGGACCATTTTCCTTACCAGGAAAACTGATGTTGATAACGTGAGGTAGGCTAGGACCAGCGCTATTAATCTCGTAAGGAACGGTAAGAGCGTCTAGGAAAGTCTGACGAATTGTTTCCACATGTTGGTAATTGGCTTGGTAATTCTCGCTAGCATGCTTGTAAGCTGCGGTCATTCCTGCAATTCCGACTAGATTTTCAGTACTGGCACGGCGTTTTTCCTCTTGTTCACCACCATGGAGAAGGTTGTCAAAGTGCAAGTCATTATGATAGAGCATGCCGACACCTTTAGGTCCATGGAATTTGTGGGCGCTGATAGAGACGAAATCGGCACCGAGTTCCTCAGGGTGAATAGGAAGTTTCCCTGCAACCTGAACGGCATCCACATGGAAGGCAGCCTGGTGGTCAGCGAGTAAGTTCCCAATTTCCTTGACAGGAAGCAGTTGGCCAGTTTCGTTATTGGCATACATGACAGAAACGAGAATGGTATCGTCACGTAGAGCATCAGCGATTTGTTGTGCTGTGATAACCTGATTTTTCGGTTGAATATAGGTTACTTCAAAACCAAAGCGTTCTTCCAGATAGGCCATGGTGTGAAGTACCGAGTGGTGTTCAATGGCCGTCGTAATCAAATGTTTCCCCTTAGCTTGATTGGCGAGGGCGTAACCTTTGATTGCTGTATTGTTGCCCTCAGTCCCACCAGAAGTGAAGATAAGCTTGCGGGCAGGAACGTCGAACTGTTTGGCCATTTCCTCACGTGCTTCACGGAGTTCTTTGGAAGCTTGGCGCCCATAAGCATGAAGACTCGATGGATTTCCAAAGGTTTCAGTCATGACATGGGTCATAGCAGAGATAGCAGTGGCATTCAATGGTGTTGTCGCTGCATTGTCCAAATAAACCATAGCTTAGTCCTCGTTAGATTTATAAGCAAAGAGTGGGCTAAGTGGTTGGCGTTCAAAGATACGAGTAATAGCGTTGGCAATGAGCTTACTTGCCGAAATGTATTTAACGTTTGTAGGAACTTTTTCTTTAGTTGCAACGGAGTCTGTCACCAAAATTTCTTTGACTGGTGCAACGTTGAGGATTTCAGCAGCTCCACCTCCGAAGAGACCGTGGCTAGCTACGGCATAGATGTCTTTCACACCAGCACGTTCAAGGATTTTGGCAGCTTCGGCAAAAGTTTTACCAGTATTAAGAATATCATCAACAATGATGGCTGTTTTGCCTTCAACTTCACCGATGATATAGCCTTCTTCACGTTCAGCATCATCTTGGGCGTAGTCGATGATAGCGATTGGGGCATCAAGGTATTCTGCCAAACCACGTGCACGTTTAACACCAGAGTTTTTAGGACTAACAACGACAATATCACTACCTGTGAATCCTTTTTCGTCGTAGTATTCCGCAAATAAAGGCATCGTGAAAAGATTATCCACTGGAATGTCAAAGAAACCTTGAACTTGGACAGCGTGAAGATCAAGAGTCAAAATGCGGTTAACACCAGCTTTAACAAGCATGTTGGCAATCAATTTAGCAGTGATGGGCTCACGCGAAGCAGCGATACGGTCTTGACGTGCGTAACCAAAATAAGGCATTACCACGTTGACAGAGTTTGCACTGGCACGTTTGCAGGCATCAATCATGATTAGTAATTCCCAGAGGTAGTCGTTGACAGGTTTATTAGTAGATTGGATGATATAGATATCGTCCCCACGAACAGATTCTTCGATGTTAATCATGATTTCTCCATCAGAGAATTGACGTGAAGAAACTTTACCAAGTGGCAATCCGGTAGCCTCAGCAATTTTTTCAGCAATTTCGGGATTTGAGCTGAGAGAGAACAATTTCAATTGTGGGTTTGCTTTTTGATGTACCATGATAATGGTGACTCCTTTAATAAATAAGTGCTAAGCCCAATTAGGGCTATTATAAATTAAACTACAGATAGTTCTATTTTAGCAAAAAGCAGCAGAAATTTCAGCCATCAAACTATGATATGAACGAAAATGACGAACCTTTGGAGAAAAATTGTCTCTTGTATGCGTTTTTAGACCAAACAGTAATGGTATTTCTGGCTACTCCTTTGGTTATCAAAAAAGACAAGGCACAAACCTTGTCTCAGAAATGGAATGAATTTTTTATAGACTTACATCGTAACTAATGAGCAGATTTTTTATCAGCTATTGTTAATTAGTCTTTGTCGCGCTTGAGAGTAGCTACAAAGCGTGCTACCTTACTTTTGGCATATTTAAAGTTAATGTTATTTTCTTTAAGAAAGGCATCGAAGTCATCTTTGCCTTTTTCGGCATCCAAAACTTCCAACTCCAGTTCATAGTCTTTCTTGTCAGCGTAAACATTGACATCAAGGGCCATAAGCCCAATGTTGGTCTGGTATTCACGACGAGTTGTGGTTAAATGCCCGAGAACGGTCAAGTCCTCTAACTTAACCCCACGCTCCAGAAGAATGGACTTGATTTGGCAATCGGGAAAGTCTAGTGACTTGGTCATAGCCTTAGCCTCTGCACAATCCATGGTGACGTTGTACTCCATGTTTCCAACCTTCTCAGGAATTTTCAGAGTCAGTTCTCCGTGAGTCGGGAGCGTTCGGATGCGTAAAGACAATTTTTTGCTCTTCATATCACCCTGAATGGTGTCAATGTAATAGTTTGTTTGTGTAACAGGTGTTACATGGGAGAAAAGCATAGCCAAACGATTATACTCATCTTTGGTGAGTAGAGTTTTGTACTCTATCTCTAAATGGTTCATGTGTGTCCCTCCCTCGTCCTTTAAATATGGTATAATATAACAGATTGTTTTTATTTTATAAAAAACTAAAGCTTTTGACAAGGAGGAGTCCTATCTTGACCATGGATTGGGAAGAATTTTTAGACCCCTATATTCAGGCCGTAGGTGAGCTCAAGATTAAGCTCCGAGGCATTCGTAAACAATTTCGTAAGAAAAATCGTCATTCGCCCATTGAATTTGTGACGGGCCGTGTGAAGTCAGTGGCTTCCATTGAGGAAAAAATTGCCCTACGTGGCCTGTCTATTGAGAATTTGGCCAAGGAAATGCAAGATATTGCTGGACTGCGTATTATGGTCCAATTTGTCGATGATGTGGATGAGGTTTTGGCTTTGCTTCGTCATCGTAGTGATATGACCATAGTCTCGGAGCGTGATTATATTAGGAACCGTAAACATTCGGGTTATCGTTCTTATCATGTTATCGTGTCTTATCCTGTTGATACCATTGATGGCCGTAAGGAAATCCTTGCAGAAATTCAAATTCGGACTTTGGCCATGAACTTTTGGGCCACTATTGAACATTCCCTTAATTATAAATATCAGGGAAATTTTCCAGAGGAGATTAAACTCCGCTTGGAAAATACGGCACGCATGGCCTATCAGCTTGATGAAGAGATGCGTAAGATACGTGATGATATTCGAGATGCTCAGTTGCTCTTTGATCCAATCAACAGAACTTTGAAAGATAGTGTAGGAAATAGTGATGACACAGATGAAGACCTTTTCGGATGAGATGAAGGTGGCTATTATTGCTAATGGCAAGCCCCAGAGTAGGCGTGTTGCCTCAAAACTTTTTAATGCCTTTCGAGACGATCCTGATTTTTATTTAACCAAGAAAAATCCTGATGTGGTCATCTCTATCGGTGGTGATGGCATGTTGCTATCAGCCTTTCATATGTATGAAAAAGAGCTTGCTCGTGTGCGTTTTGTTGGCATTCATACGGGGCATTTGGGATTTTATACAGATTATTTAGATGGTGAGGTTGAGCAGTTGATTGAGACCTTGCGTAAGGATCGTGGCGACAAGATTTCTTACCCGCTCTTAAATGTCAAGCTAACCCTGGCTGATGGCCGTTCCTTTACATCAATTGCCCTCAATGAAGCAGCTATTAAACGTAATGAAAAAACTATGGCAGCTGATGTCTGCCTAAATGACATCTTATTTGAGAGCTTCCGTGGGGATGGACTGTCTGTAGCAACACCGACAGGTTCGACTGCCTACAATAAATCCTTGGGTGGTGCAGTTCTTCATCCCACTATTGAGGCCCTGCAATTGACTGAGATTGCCAGTCTTAATAACCGTGTTTACCGTACCTTGGGCAGTCCACTTATTGTTCCTAAGAATGAGAAAATTACCGTTTATCCTACCCGAATGGGGAGCTACACGCTTTCGGTCGATAATAAAACCTACACTAATCGTAATGTGCAAAAGGTAGAGTTCTCAATTGACCAGCGTAAGATTTCCTTTGTGGCTAGTGCCAGTCATACCAGTTTCTGGGAGCGTGTACGTGATTCCTTTATCGGAGACATGGAAGAATGAGATATGAATTTACTGTGGGACGTTCCTGCCGAGTAAAGACTTTTTTGAAGGAGCATGATGTTTCCAAAGGACTTTTGGCTAAGATTAAGTTTGAGGGCGGTCATATCTGGGTCAATGGTGAGGAGCAGTTTGCGACCTACCCTGTTCATGAGGGAGATGTGGTCGCTATAGAGATTCCTGATGAGGAACCACATGATACCTTAACTCCCATCCCGTTTGACTTGGATATTGTCTATGAAGATGATAACTTCTTGGTGGTGAACAAGCCATATGGTTATGCTAGTATTCCAAGTGTCAATCATGACAACACCATGGCTAATTTTGTTAAATATCACTTTGTTAGCAATGATTATCCCAATCAGCGAGTGCATATTGTGACACGTCTGGACAAGGACACGTCTGGACTTATGCTTTTTGCCAAGCATGGTTATGCCCATGCACGTATGGATAAGCAGTTGCAGCAGAAGTCCATTAAGAAGCACTACTATGCCTTGGTGGAGGGTGATACTAAACTTGAGGAACAGGGAGAAATCATTGCACCCATTGCGCGTGATGTGGATTCCATCATCACACGTCGGGTCCATAAATCAGGGAAATATGCTCATACCAGTTATCGTTTGGTAGGTGATTATGGGCGAGTTAAGTTGGTTGATATTAACCTTCATACTGGACGGACGCACCAGATTCGTGTGCATTTTGCTCATTTGGGCCTTCCTCTTTTGGGAGATGACCTTTATGGGGGCTCTCTAGATTATGGGATTGAACGTCAGGCCTTGCATTGTCACCGTCTTGCTTTTGTCAATCCCTTTACCAAGAAAGAGATGGTCTTTGCGTCTTCCTTGACAGATGACTTTGAAACCGTTATCATGGACTTACAAACTAAAAAGATTGATTGAGGAGTATTTATGCGTAGTCTATTTGGTGAACTTCGTGAACGTATTTTAGGAAAGAACATTAAGATTGTTTTTCCTGAGGGTAATGACGACCGTGTGGTTCGTGCAGCCGCCCGTTTGAAATTTGAAGGATTGGTGGATCCTATTATCTTGGGAGACCCAGCTGAGGTTCACAAAATCTTGAATGATCTTGGTTTTGCAGATTTTAACTATACGATTATTAATCCTGAAACCTATGAAGGTCTTGAGGAAATGAAGGAAAAATTTGTTGAAATCCGTAAAGGAAAAGCGACAATTGAAGATGCGGACAAGTTGCTTCGTGATGTTAACTATTTTGGTGTTATGTTAGTGAAACTTGGTCTTGCTGATGGTATGGTTTCAGGTGCTATTCACTCAACAGCCGATACAGTACGTCCTGCCCTTCAAGTTATCAAGACAAAACCAGGCATTTCACGTACTTCAGGTGTTTTCCTTATGAACCGTGAAAACACTAACCAACGTTTGGTTTTTGCTGACTGTGCTATTAACATTGATCCAAACGCTCAAGAACTGGCAGAAATTGCTGTTAATACTGCTGATACAGCTGCCATTTTCGGGCTTGATCCTAAAGTGGCCATGCTTAGCTTCTCAACAAAAGGTTCTGCCAAATCACCAAAAGTGGATAAGGTTGTTGAAGCAACAGCTCTTGCTAAGGAGATGCGTCCTGACTTGGCTATTGATGGTGAGTTGCAGTTTGATGCAGCCTTTGTTCCAGCAACAGCAGCTATTAAGGCACCAGACAGTGACGTAGCAGGACAAGCTAATGTCTTTGTCTTCCCAGGTTTGCAGGCTGGTAATATTGGCTATAAGATTGCCCAACGTTTGGGAATGTTCGAAGCTATTGGGCCAATCTTGCAAGGTCTCAATAAACCAGTTAACGACCTTTCTCGTGGTGCTAGTGCCGAAGACATTTACAATCTAGCGATTATCACAGCTGCTCAAGCACTTAATAATTAAAAGTAATGATAAAAGGAGGTCTGGCCGAGTGGCTGGGCCTTTTTATGCAACTTTTGTGATTAAAAATAAATCAACTTAAACTAAAGGAAATCCTTTATTGATAAGGAATCGCAGTGGTTTTCATGTTTACAGATATTATCGAATTGTACAAAAGATTCTGATAATAACTGTTCTTTTTGATTATTTATGCTATAATGAAGCTGTAAAAAATTTTATATTTTGGAGAAATCTTATGAAAAAAAGTAAATGGTTAGCCTTAGCAGGCGTTGCCGTCCTTAGTGTTGGTATTTTGGCGGCTTGTTCATCTAAGTCTAGTACTAGTGGTACTACTTATGGTTACGTTTACAGTTCAGACCCTGAAACTTTGGATTACATTACCTCAAATACAGGACCTACAACAACTGCTGTGACAAATGGTGTTGATGGTCTTATGGAAACAGATAAATATGGTAATCTTGTACCTTCAGTGGCTGAAGATTGGTCTGTCTCTCAAGATGGTCTAACCTACACTTATAAAATCCGTAAAGGGGTTAAATGGTATACCTCTGATGGTGAAGAGTACGCTGATGTTACAGCTAAAGACTTTGTAACTGGTCTTAAGCATGCGGCAGACTCGAAAGCCGGTGCTCTCTATTTGGTTCAAGATTCTATTGCTGGTTTGTCTGATTACTTATCAGGTGCTGATAAAGATTTCTCAAAGGTTGGTGTTAAGGCAATTGATGACCATACCTTGCAATATACACTTAAACGACCAGAGCCATACTGGAACTCTAAGACAACTTATGGTTTGCTTTTCCCAGTCAATGCAGACTTCCTTAAGACTAAAGGAAAAGATTTCGGTAAGTCAACAGACCCAACCTCTATCCTATACAACGGTCCATTCCTTCTCAAATCTTTGACAGCTAAATCATCAATTGAGTTGACTAAGAATGAAAACTACTGGGATAAGAAGAACGTTCACTTTGATGCTATCAAATTGACGTATGATGATGGTTCTGATCCAGAATCTTTGGAACGTAGTTTCACTGATGGTGCTTATAGTATTGCTCGTGTCTACCCAATGAGCTCTAACTATGCATCTGTCGAAAAGAAATATAAAGATAATATCTACTATACAGCAGCTGGTGCGTCAACGTCAGCTATGAGTGTTAATATTGACCGTCAAAGTTACAAATACACTTCTAAAAAGACTGACGCTGAAAAGACCTCTACGAAAAAAGCTCTTTTGAATAAAGACTTCCGTCAAGCAATTAACTTCGCTATTGACCGTACGGTATATCAATCACAAGTCAATGGTAAGGATGGAGCAGCTAAAGCCATTCGAAATCTCTTTGTTCCTTCTGATTTTGTGAGTGCAGGTGATAAGACCTTTGGAGATCTTGTTACTGAAAAGATGAGTTCATATGGTGATGAGTGGTCAGGCGTCAACTTTGCTGATGGTCAAGATGGTCTCTACAATGCTGAAAAAGCTAAAACTGAGTTTAGTAAGGCTAAAGAAGCTCTCCAAGGAGAAGGTGTTCAATTCCCAATCCACTTGGACCTTCCAGTTGACCAAAGTTCTAAACTTAATGTTGCCCAAGCGCAATCTTTGAAACAAACCATTGAAAAATCATTGGGAAGTGACAATGTGGTGATTGATATCAACCAATTGTCATCTGATGATATGCAAAATGCAACCCTTAATGCGCCAAATGCGGCTGCAGAAGATTGGGATATTTCAAATGGTGTTGTTTGGAGTCCAGACTATCAAGACCCATCAACTTATCTTAATATCTTTAAGACAACATCAAATGAAAACACTAAGACCTTCATGGGATATGATAACCCAAATAATGCGGCAGCAGCCCAAGTAGGACTTAAAGATTATGATGCCTTGCTTGACTCAGCAGATTCTGAAACAACAGATCTCAATGTACGTTATGATCGTTATGCTCAAGCTCAAGCTTGGTTAGAAGATAGTTCACTTGTCATTCCTTTGACGGTTGGTAACGGTGCAGCTCCAGTTGTCTCACGTTTGACACCATTTACAGGTTCATATACTCAAGTGGGTGATAAGAGTTCAGGTGACTACTTCAAATATGTTAAACCACAAGAAAAAGTAGTTACTAAGAAAGAATATGAACAAAGTCGTGAAAAATGGCTTAAAGAAAAGAAAGTATCTAACGAAAAAGCTCAAAAAGATCTTGCCAAACACGTTAAATAATGCAATGGAAAGAGGCGCGAGCCTTTTTCTTTTGGCCAAAGATCTATCAAAATACCTTTGAAAGTAGCTATCAATTGTGAGAAAGAAGGCATAAGACAAAATATTCTGAAAATTGCTGTTATTTCGATTTTTATGGTATAATGGTGACATAACTATGATTTTTTGGAGAATGCTTATGAAAAAAAGAAGATAGTGCGTTACGAATGCTAAACAGAAAGACAAGCAAGGTTGTGGGGAGGTCATCCTCAGGCTACTTTGGTGAATCAGAGTGTCCTACCAGCGCATGCTTGATTGATAACAGACTCTGGTGACTACTCAAGTAGGAGCTGAGGGTTCTGGCAGATGTTCACGCATCTTGAACCTAAAAAAGCTGTTGTCACTAAGAAAAATGATGATAAAGCCCGTGAAAACTGGTTTAAAGAAAAGTCTAAGTCCAACGAACACGCTCAAAAAATCATGAGAATGACGTTAAATAAAAGGACGATAGAACTTTCTCATTTGATTGGGAAAGTTCTTTTGGAGTTAAAGGAAGAGACATGAAAAAATACATTTTATTGAGAACCCTTCGTTCTCTATTGTCAATATTTGTCGTGACGGCCTTGACCTACACCATTATTTATACCATGGTGCCGAGGCGTCTGATTTTCAGACAGGACCCTAACTACAACAAGATTGCAAAGACAGCCGATTCGAAGGCTAACTATGAAAATACAATCTATGAGCGAATGGGTTATATTGATTACTATGACACCAAGGAATTGCAGGAAAAAGCAAGCTCGCTTGATAAGTCTGTAACGACTAAACCAACCAAGGCCAATAAGGCTATCTACCAAAAATATGTGGATAGTTTGGGACGTGGCTGGCATTTGCAGCAGTTTAAGGAAAGTAAGCAATTTTATGCGACACGTGATGTGCCAGTACTTGAACGTGTATTTGGCTTCTATAAGCACCTCTTTGAATTTGACAATACTGGATGGGTGAAAGATAAAACAAATCCTAACTTGAAACGTTACATTCGAATTGAAAATGATCCCGCTATTGGTTGGTCAGTGGTTGGTTCAGGGACTAAGCATAAATATCTGCTTTACTTTAATGGTCAGTTCCCATTTGTTCACCAAAACTTTGTGAAGATGAACCTTGGTACGTCTTACCCAACCTATGCTGATCAGGGTGTCCTTGATGTCATTACGCAGGGCCAAGGACAAACCTTAACAACTGATGTGAATTTCCCAACGGGTAAAAAGCCATCTTCAGTGGATATTTACTCTCGTACCTATAAATCACCAAGTCAGGCTGACGAAAGAGACCGTTCTTTGTTTGGCAATGATCCTTATACAGCAACGAAAAGTCATTACCAGTATCCATCAATGGTGACAAGCTCTGCTATTGCTGGATTGATTGGACTAGTCTTGTCTTATGCTTTGGCGATTCCATTAGGGTCATACATGGCCCGCTTAAAGAACACCCTCTTTGATAGTGTGTCAACAGGTATTTTGACCTTCTTGCTTTCTCTACCAACTATTGCCTTGGTTTATATCATTCGATTGATTGGTTCTGAAATTGGGCTTCCGGATTCCTTCCCAATCTTGGGTGCAGGTGACTGGCGTTCTTATGTCTTGCCATCTGTTATTCTTGGACTCTTGTCAACGCCAGGACTTGCCATTTGGATTCGTCGTTATATGATTGATTTACAATCTCAAGACTTCGTTCGTTTTGCACGCGCCAAAGGGTTGTCAGAAAAAGAAATTTCAAACAAACACATTTTCAAAAATGCGATGGTATCCTTGGTTTCAGGAATTCCAGCATCTATCGTAAGTGTTATCACCGGAGCTACCTTGACAGAAACTATTTTTGCCTATCCTGGTATGGGTAAAATGTTGATTGACTCTGTTCGTGCTTCAAATAATGCTATGGTTGTGGGTCTGGTGTTTATTTTCACAGCCCTCACCATCTTCTCATTGCTTGTGGGTGATATCCTTATGACAGTGATTGACCCACGTATCAAATTGACATCTAAAGGAGGTAAATAATGGCTTCAATTGATAAAAGTAAGTTCCAATTTGTAAAGCGCGATGATTTTGCCTCTGAAACAATTGATGCACCGGCTTATTCTTATTGGAAATCGGTGATGCGTCAGTTCCTTAAAAAGAAATCAACAGTAGTCATGTTGGGTATCTTGATTGCCATTGTTTTGATGAGTTTTATCTACCCGATGTTTTCAAAATTTGATTTCAATGATGTCTCAAAAGTTAATGATTTTAGTTTACGTTATGTCCATCCTAATGCTCAATACTGGTTTGGTACCGATAGTAATGGTAAGTCTCTATTCGACAGTGTTTGGTTTGGTGCGCGTAATTCAATTCTTATCGCTGTCATTGCTACCTTCCTTAATGTTGTTATTGGTTTGCTTGTGGGTGCTGTTTGGGGGATTTCTAAGACCTTCGATATGGTTATGATGGAAATCTACAACATCATCTCAAATATTCCTGACCTCCTTGTGGTTATTGTCTTGACTTATTCATTGGGTGCTGGTTTCTGGAATATGATTTTTGCCATGACTGTGACGGGTTGGATTGGGATTGCCTATAGTATCCGTATTCAAATCATGCGTTACCGTGATTTGGAGTATAACTTGGCTTCCCGTACACTGGGAACACCAACGGCAAAGATTGTGGTTAAAAATATCATGCCTCAGTTGGTGTCAGTTATCGTGACCATGGCTAGTCAGCTCTTGCCAGGATTCATCTCTTATGAGGCCTTCCTTTCCTACTTTGGTTTGGGGCTTCCCGTTACAACGCCTAGTCTGGGTCGTTTGATTTCAGACTATGCTCAAAACGTTACGGTCAATGCTTATCTCTTCTGGATTCCATTGACAACCTTGATTCTCGTTTCTCTTGCCCTCTTTATTGTTGGTCAAAACTTAGCGGATGCTAGTGACCCACGTACGCATAGATAGGAGTCCAATATGACAGAAAATAAAAATGTAATATTATCGGCTCGCGATATCGTCGTGGAATTTGACGTTCGTGACCGTGTTTTGACAGCTATTCGAGGGGTTTCCCTTGACTTGGTTGAAGGTGAGGTTTTGGCCTTGGTTGGTGAGTCTGGTTCAGGTAAATCAGTCTTGACTAAAACTTTCACAGGGATGCTTGAAGAAAATGGCCGTGTAGCCAGTGGATCTATTAATTATCGTGGTCAAGATTTAACAAAACTTAAGAGTCACCAAGATTGGGCACCAATTCGTGGAGCTAAGATTGCAACAATCTTCCAGGATCCTATGACCAGTCTGGACCCTATTAAGACTATCGGTAGTCAAATTGTTGAAGTCATTGTCAAGCACCAAGGTAAATCGCCTAAGGAAGCTAAGAAAATGGCTATTGACTACATGGACAAGGTCGGTATTCCTGATGCGGAGGAACGTTTCAATGAATATCCTTTCCAATATTCTGGTGGGATGCGTCAACGTATCGTTATTGCCATTGCCCTAGCTTGTCGTCCTGATATTCTTATCTGTGACGAGCCAACAACGGCTCTTGACGTGACGATTCAGGCTCAAATCATTGACCTCTTGAAATCGCTCAAAGAGGAGTACGGTTTCTCAGTCATTTTCATTACCCATGACCTTGGTGTCGTAGCCAGTATCGCTGATAAGGTTGCGGTTATGTATGCTGGTGAAATCATTGAGTTTGCTACGGTTGAGGAAATTTTCTATGAACCTTGCCATCCCTATACTTGGAGCTTGCTGTCAAGCTTGCCACAGTTGGCTGCTGATAAGGGTGAACTCTTCTCAATTCCAGGGACACCACCGTCACTTTATACACCGGTTGTTGGGGATGCCTTTGCCTTGCGTTCAGACTATGCTATGCAGATTGACTTCGAGGAAAAAGCGCCACAATTCCAAGTTTCAGATACTCACTGGGCTAAGACCTGGCTCTTACATGAGGATGCGCCAAAAGTTGAAAAACCTGAGGTCATCCAAAATCTACATGAAAAAATCCGTGCCAATATGGGATTTGCACATTTAGAAGATGAGGAGGAAGGCAATGCCTGAGAAGTTAGTTGAAGTAAAAGATGTGGAGATTTCCTTCGGTGAGGGAAGCAAGAAATTCGTTGCGGTCCACAATGCTAATTTTTTCATCAACAAGGGTGAAACCTTTTCCCTCGTTGGTGAGTCTGGTAGTGGTAAAACGACTATCGGGCGTGCCATTATTGGTCTAAATGATACAAGTAATGGCGACATTATATTTGACGGTAAGAAAATTAATGGTCACTTATCTCACTCTGAGAAAAATGACCTTATCCGTCGTATTCAGATGATTTTCCAAGACCCTGCAGCGAGTTTGAATGAACGTGCGACGGTTGACTATATCTTGTCTGAGGGTTTGTATAACTTCCATCTTTATAAGGATGAAGAGGACCGTAAGGCTAAAATCAAGGAAATCATCAAAGAAGTAGGGCTTCTCGAAGAGCACTTGACACGTTATCCTCACGAATTTTCTGGGGGACAACGTCAACGTATCGGGATTGCGCGTTCCTTGGTTATGCAACCTGATTTGGTTATTGCCGATGAACCGATTTCAGCCCTTGACGTGTCAGTCCGTGCCCAAGTCTTGAACTTGCTTAAGAAATTCCAAAAAGAGTTGGGATTGACCTACCTCTTTATTGCTCATGACTTGTCAGTGGTCCGTTTCATTTCTGATCGTATCGCTGTTATCTATAAGGGAACAATTGTGGAAGTTGCAGAAACGGAAGAACTCTACAACAATCCTATTCACCCTTACACAAAGTCACTCTTGTCTGCTGTTCCTATTCCAGACCCAATCTTGGAACGTAAGAAAGTTTTGAAGGTTTATGATCCAAACCAACACGACTATTCTGTTGATAAACCAGAAATGGCTGAAGTACGCCCAGGGCACTTCGTTTGGGGTAACAAGGCCGAAATCGAGACTTACCGTAAAGAACAAAGTAAATAAGTCTTTTCAATGCAAAAAAAAATCGTGTTCCAAAAGGAACACGGTTTTTATTTTAGTCTAAGTTTAAGCGCTTGGTCATGATATAGTAGGTACCGAAGTAGCTTGCAGCGATAATAACGATTGACTGAATGATACCCAAAATATATGTCAAATTGTTCATTGAATTACTTGTGATATTTGAAGTCAAAGCAGCGCTAAATCCAAAGAAGAAACCAATAAAGAATAGGATGGACTGAATAGCGAAATAAGCGACAAACCCCATAAGAATTTTGTTAGTGTTGAAGAGATTTCCGATGCTAATACAGAGGTAATAAAGTAGAATACCAGCAATTGTTCCTAAAATTGTAGCAGGAATGAAGAGGTAGAGTGCCCCCATTTCTTTTAAGATTTGACCAAAGTAGCTGGTAGTCAGGAGGATATCTTTCATATCTAGGTTGAAAGCGGCTATAATGCCAATTGAAGCGAGTACAACGAGAGATGAAATCGTATCTAAAATAAAGGCTACAAAGAGTTTAGACAAGACAAGCTGGTGCGCTGAAACAGGAAGCGTGTTGCTTAGGTAGCCTTCTCGTCCAAAGACGCTGGTCGCAAAGCGTTTGATGATGAGGACAATAGTTGCGATATAGATGGTTCCCCAAACAACAATGGTAGCAATAACAATCAGTGTAAAGAAGGCCATAAAAAGTAGGCTTGGTTCCTTGTGGCTGTGTTCAAAAGTGACTATTAATTTTTGAAGCATTAAGCCCAAAGGTATGGACAGTAGGATGGCAATCCCATAGATGCCAAGGTACCACTTGCGGACTGATTGTAATTCATACTTAACTAATTTCCAAAACATGCTCATACCTCCTAGTTGTGGAACATCTCTCTGAAGAGCTTGTCAATAGACTTGCCATGGGCTTGGCGGATATTATCGGCATCTCCTTGAAGTTCAATCTGACCGTATTTTAAGAAAACAACCTCGTCTAAAATAGATTCAACATCTGAAATCAAATGAGTTGAGATGATAACAGAAGCTTCTTCCGAGTATTGGTTGATGATGGTCCTGAGGATATAGTCACGAGATGCAGGGTCAACGCCACCAATAGGCTCATCAAGAAGATAGAGCTTGGCCTCTCGGCTCATAACCAAAATCAACTGAACTTTTTCCTTGTTTCCTTTTGAGAGGTCTTTGAGACGAAGATTAGGTTGAAGGTTTAGATCTTCCAGAAGTTGCAAGGCAAGAGGATAGCGAAAGTCGGCATAGAAATCTTGGAAGAAGTCCAAGTAGTATTGGATGGTCTTACTTTCATCTAAATAGGTTGTGTCAGGCAGATAAGCCACTTGTGACTTGGTGATAGGTGATGGCTCAAATCCGTTAATCGTTACAAGACCGGAAGTTGGCTGAAGGAGGCCATTCAAAATTTTAATGAGGGTCGTTTTACCACTTCCATTTGGTCCTAGGAGACCAACAATCTTTCCTGAAGGGATAGTCATAGTCACATCTCTTAGGGCTGGAATACCATTGTAGGTTTTGGTGAGATTTGTTAAAGTTACAATATCAGTCATCAGTCTATAACTCCTTTCCTCTTTGTTCAATGTAGTCGGTGATAATGGTTTTAATTTCAGGTGAACTGAAGCCAATAGCCGACATTTCAGTGACAAAGTTCTTAATCAGGTTTTGAGCAATTTCGTGTCGTTTTTGGTTAATGAGTTTCTCGTCTTCGGTGACAAAGCGACCAGAAGTACGGGCAGAGTAAACCAAACCTTCTTTTTCCAGTTCTTGGAAGGCCCTTTGTACGGTGTTTGGATTAACACCGGCTTCTTGAGCGAATTCTCGAACGGGTAAAAGTTGTTGCCCCATGCTTAATTCTTTAGAAGCAATTTTAAGTTTGACACGATAGGCGATTTGAAGATAAATGGGTGATTTTTCATCAAATGTCCAAGCCATAAGAGACTCCTTTCTAGGAAATATCATTACATTATTTTTGTACTACAGCAATGATACAACTTAAAAACATAATTTGCAAGTGAAATACTATATTTTCTCTCATAACTGTGGCTTTTCCCTAACTTATGTTTCTATTTTTGGTACAATAGGAGCAAGTGTATTCGACCTGAAGGGAGATTATTTTGAAAATTTTAGCAACAGATATGGATGGTACTTTTTTGGATCATCATGGTACTTATGATAAAGCACGTTTGGATAGCCTGTTGGATGCTTGTGAGACCAAGGACTATGTTTTTACAGTTGCCTCTGGACGGGCTCTTTTAGCCTTGGAGGAGCTTTTTGACGGGTTTGTGGACCGTATTGCTATCATTGCGGAAAACGGAGCCTTGGTTCAGTATAAGGGTCAGGTATTGTTTGAGTCCAAGCTAGAACCTAAAGATTATTTGGAAATTGCAGACACGACTTTAGCCTTGCCAACCTGTGAAGGAATACTTCTGTCAGGCCGCCAGGGAGCTTATGCACCTAACGACGCTGATCCTGCCTATCTTAAGGCTATGGAACGTTATTATAAAAATGTCGTGGCGACAGACCTTGAATCAGTGACTGATGATATTTTTAAGGTGACGGCTAAGTTCCAAGGGGATACCATCATGGAGCGTGGTGACTATCTCAACACGATTTTTGAGGATATGACGGCTGTGACAACTGGCTTTGACTCTATGGATATTATTCTTAAGGGTGTGGATAAGGGCTTTGGCCTCTACCATTTATGTCAAGAGTTAGGGCGTCAGGCTTCTGATGTTGTGGCTTTTGGTGATAATCTCAATGATATGGAGATGCTGACCTTTGCGGGTCGTGCCATTGCGATGGAAAATGCGCGTGATGAGATTAAGGCTGTAGCTGATGAAGTGATTGGTCACCATAAAGATGGTGCCGTCTTTGACTCTATGGAAGGGTTGGTAGGTTCAGATGTCTGAGATTAAACTACTGGCCTTGGATTTAGATGGGACGCTTTTTACCAAGGATAAGCAGGTTACTGTTGAAAATAGAGAGGCTCTAAAAGCGGCAGAGGCTAAGGGGGTTCACGTGGTCATTACGACTGGTCGTCCTCTTCCTGCAATCGACCATATTTTGAAAGATTTGGGCTTGTTGGACGACAAGCATTACAGCGTGACTTTTAATGGTGGCTTGGTTCAGCGCAATAACGGTGATATCCTCGTAAAGAAGGAGATGAGTCGAGAGGATATAGAGCAGGTTTATGCTGCTTTTGAACCTCTGGGACTTCCCATGGATGTTCTCAGTGATGGCATCGTTTATGGTGTTCCAAGTAAAGGAAACCACTCTCTCTACCGCCAGGCTAATCCAGCCCTGACCTTTGTTGATGTGAATAGCATTGATGACATTCCGAAGAATATCGTCTATAATAAGATTGTTACGGTCTGTGAGGAGGCGTTTTTGGATGCACAAATTCCCAAATTGCCTAAACAGCTTTCCGAAGACTTTGAAGTTTTTAAGTCTCGAGAAATTATCCTTGAAGTGATGCCTAAGGGTGTTCATAAGGCTGAGGGCTTGAAACTATTGTCAGATTATCTGGGCATTGACCAAAGTCAAGTCATGGCCATGGGTGATGAAGAAAACGATTTGACCATGTTGAAATGGGCTGGTCTCGGTGTGGCTATGGCTAATGGTGTTGATAAAGTCAAGGCTGTCGCAGATGCTGTAACAACCCAAACGAATGAAGAATCTGGTGTGGCTGAGGCCATCCATAACTATATTTTAGAGAAATAAGGAGAACCAAATGGGTCTATTTGATCGATTATTTGGACAGAAAAACGAACAGTCACAGGAAGCTGCAGAAACTGTTGCCAGCAATGATTTAACAGATGACATTTCAGAAACAGAGTCTCTTGACAATCAAGACTTGCAAAACTTTGACTCAGAAGTCGAGTTCCTTGATCATCAAGATTTATCAACAAGCGAGTCAGCTAGTGAGAGTCAAACTGAGCAAGTAAGTCAGTCAGAAAATCCAGAAGAAGCTTTATCCACAGAATCTGTTGATGAAGTGGCTGACGCTGTAGACGTGAACAGCGAAGAAGTATCTGAAGAAGAAACGGTTGAAGATTTTTCTGAGGATAGTATTGCTTCTAGTGAGTCAGAAGTAGGTCAAGAGCCTGAAGAAAGTCAAGCTGCTGTGGATAACCATTTTGCTGATGTCATGGCTGACTATTATGCCAAGAAAGCTCAAGTAGCTGCTGCTGCCGAAAAAGGTGAGACAGTTACTTTTGAAGCGGTTCAAACCCGTCAAGTTGAGGAAAAAACCGAAGAAGTTGCTACTTCTCAAGTAGAAACAGAACGAGAAAAGTATGATCGAACACTCAAAAAGACCCGTACTGGTTTTGCTGCCCGTCTGAATGAATTTTTCGCTAATTTCCGTCGTGTTGATGAAGAGTTTTTCGAAGAATTGGAAGAAATGCTAATTCTCTCTGACGTTGGGGTCAATGTTGCGACACAATTAACGGAAGACTTACGCTATGAAGCTCGCCTTGAAAATGTCAAAAAGACTGAGGATTTGCAACGCTTGATTATCGAAAAGCTTGTGGATATCTATGAGAAAGACGATGTTTACAATGAGCAAATTAACTTCCAGGATGGCTTGACTGTTATGCTTTTTGTTGGGGTCAATGGTGTAGGTAAGACGACATCTATCGGTAAGTTGGCACACAAATACAAACAAGAAGGTAAAAAAGTCATGCTGGTTGCTGCTGATACCTTCCGTGCAGGGGCTGTTGCCCAGTTGGTCGAGTGGGGGCGTCGTGTAGATGTGCCAGTGGTGACTGGTGCTGAGAAGGCTGACCCTGCTTCAGTAGTCTTTGATGGTATGGAAAAGGCTCTTGCTGAGGACGTTGATGTTCTCATGATTGATACGGCAGGTCGCTTGCAAAATAAAGACAACCTCATGGCAGAGCTTGAAAAGATTGGTCGTATTATCAAACGTGTGGTCCCAGAAGCTCCTCATGAAACCCTCTTGGCTTTGGATGCTTCAACAGGTCAAAATGCGCTTAGTCAGGCTAAGGAATTTTCAAAAATCACACCCTTGACTGGTCTTATCTTGACTAAATTGGACGGTAGTGCCAAGGGTGGGGTAGTTCTAGCCATCCGCCAAGAATTGGATATCCCAGTAAAATTGATTGGTTTTGGTGAAAAAATTGATGATATTGGTGAATTCCATTCGGAAGAATTTATGCAAGGTCTCTTGACTGGCTTGGTTTAAAAGATAAGAATAAAAGAGTGAGTGCTAGGAAAATAGGATTCACTTTTTTTAATGGTTCCCTCACCTTGAAAAAAGTCGCTTTTATTGGTAGAATAGTAAGGTAAAAGGCATGCTCCGGTGAGTGAGCTGTCACGGAATCAATCAACAACCCCCAAGCTGTAGAAATGAGCATCTGCTTTTCTGTTTTTACGGCAAGTTTAAAGAGATTTTTAATCTTAGTTTAAGGAGAAGACATGTCTGATCGTGGACTTTTAATTGTTTTTTCAGGGCCTTCTGGTGTCGGAAAAGGAACTGTCCGTCAGGAAATTTTTTCAACACCTGACCACAAATTTGAATACTCAGTCTCAATGACTACACGTGCCCAGCGTCCTGGTGAGGTTGATGGAAAGGATTATTTCTTCCGTTCTCGTGAGGAATTTGAGGAGCTTATTCGCAACGGCCAAATGTTGGAATATGCTGAGTATGTTGGTAACTACTATGGAACACCATTGACTTATGTTAATGAGACCTTGGATAAGGGCATTGATGTGTTTCTTGAAATCGAGGTACAAGGAGCCCTCCAGGTTAAGAAAAAAGTTCCAGATGCTGTCTTTATCTTTTTAACACCACCAGATTTGAACGAACTTCAAGAACGTTTGGTTGGTCGTGGAACAGATTCTGAGGAAGTGATTGCTAAACGTATTGAGCGTGCCCGTGAAGAGATTGCTCTTATGAGCGAGTACGATTATGCTATCGTCAATGACGAGGTGCCTTTGGCTGCTGAACGTGTCAAACGTGTCATTGAAGCAGAACATTTCCGAGTAGATCGTGTGATTGGCCGCTATCGTAATATGATTTCAGAAAAGAAATTATCAGATAAATAAATTAGAAATAGGTATAGAATTATGATGTTGAAACCCTCTATTGATAAGCTTTTGGATAAAGTACCTTCAAAATATTCATTGGTTATTTTGCAAGCCAAACGTGCTCATGAATTGGCAGCTGGTGCCGAACCAACTCAAGAATTTTCAGCTGTCAAATCTACGCTTCAAGCCCTTGAAGAAATTGAATCTGGAAATGTCACAATCCACCCAGATCCAGAAGGTAAACGTGAATTGGCACGTTTGAAAGTTATCCAAGCACGTCTAGCTGCTGAGGAAGAAGAACGTAAAATCAAAGAACAAATCGCTAAAGAAAAAGAAGAAGGCGATAAAATCTAAAATCAAAGTCTAGCTTTGGTTTATGAGGACAGGGGGAGCTGAGGCATAGTGCCTCAGCTTCCTTCTTTATGATGATAATCCAACTCAGGAGGTCCTGAGCACTACAAAATACTGGTCTTAAGGCAGTGATGGGAGGAGATATATGGTTTTAGTTGCACAAATAATTGTAGATGTTCCTCTGATGCAGACGGACAGGCCTTATAGTTACCTTGTACCCGAATCAATGCAAGGTCAAATTGCCATCGGTATGCGGGTTCATGTCCCTTTTGGTAAGGGAAATCGTCTTTTGCAAGGCTTTATCCTTGGTTTGGAAGAGCAGGAAAATGGAGACAATCTTCCAGAGTTGAAGCCTATTGCGGAGCTTTTGGATTATGAACCGGTCCTAAATCAGGATCAGCTGGACCTGGCTGACCAAATGCGACACACGGTTTTTTCCTATAAGATTTCCATCTTGAAGTCTATGCTTCCAGGTCTTCTTAATTCTCAGTATGACAAAGTTATCATGGCGACTGATAAGCTGAGTGAAGAGGAGAGGGTCACTTTTCTTCAGGGGCGAGACCACATTCTTTTCTCCCAATTATCAGAGAAACAAGGTCAAGCTATTCCTCGTCTGGTGCAATCTGGTTGCGTAACGGTTGATTACATTGCCAAGGATAAGCAAAATATAAAAACGGAGAAGCATTATAGTGTTCAAAAGGGCATTTTAGAGACTTTGGACATTTCGCAACGAGCCAAGAAACGGTTAGAGTTAAGGGACTTCTTGCTAGGAAAAAGTGAATCTGGGAAGTTGGCTGACCTCTATAAATTGTTTTCTCGAGATGTGGTTAAGTTTTTCATTGAAGCTGGAGCTTTGGTCATCACTGAGGTTGAGGTCAATCGTGCCGATAGCTACTTTGAAAAGGTAGCAAGGACAGATTTTCTGGAGCTTAATGCGCAACAGGCGCATGCTGTTGAAGTCATGACAGGTCAGATTGGTCGTGGTGGCAAACCGTTCTTGTTGGAAGGAGTGACGGGTTCGGGTAAGACGGAAGTCTATCTTCATCTTATTGAGCGGACCTTGGCCATGGGGAAAACAGCCATTGTCTTGGTTCCAGAGATTTCCCTGACACCCCAAATGACTAATCGTTTCATCTCTCGTTTTGGAGACTTGGTAGCCATTATGCATTCAGGCTTGTCAGACGGTGAAAAATTTGATGAGTGGCGTAAGGTTAGGTCTGGTCAAGCCAAAGTTGTTGTAGGGGCACGTTCGGCTATCTTTGCTCCCTTGGACAATATCGGAGCAATCATTATTGATGAGGAACATGAGGCTACTTACAAACAAGAGTCCAATCCTCGCTACCATGCTAGAGATGTGGCCTTGCTTAGGGCTAAGAGTCATGGCGCTATTCTTGTCCTTGGCTCAGCGACACCTTCTATTGAGACACGAGCGAGGGCTCAGAAAGGGGTTTATCATTTTCTTGAGTTGACAGAGAGGGCCAATCCTAAGGCTAAAATTCCGCAGGTAGAAGTGGTGGATTTTAAGGACTTTGTTGGGCGTCAAGAGGTAAGTGATTTTACGCCACCTCTCTTGGAAAAAATCAGAGAACGCTTGGCACGTAAGGAACAAGTCGTATTAATGTTGAACCGTCGTGGGTATTCCTCTTTTGTCATGTGTCGTGACTGTGGCTATGTGGATGATTGTCCCAACTGTGATATTTCATTGACCTTGCACAT
This sequence comes from Streptococcus sp. SV2, assembly GCF_030440175.1. NCBI lineage: Bacteria > Bacillati > Bacillota > Bacilli > Lactobacillales > Streptococcaceae > Streptococcus > Streptococcus sp. SV2. Next base: position 49,435 of record NZ_JAQFJQ010000001.1, on the reverse strand, counting down.
GGATACCAAGACCATGAATTGTCACTATTGTGATTTTCAAAAAGCAATACCACACGTCTGCCCTAACTGTCAGAGTCGTCAGATTCGCTATTATGGGACTGGAACACAGAAGGCTTATGACCAGTTGACAGAACTCTTGCCTGAAGCCAGAGTGATTCGGATGGATGTTGATACGACACGTAAAAAAGGTGCTCACGAGAAACTCCTAGAGACTTTTGGAAGTGGCAAGGCTGACATTTTGCTTGGGACCCAAATGATTGCCAAGGGTTTGGATTTTCCAAATGTTACCTTGGTAGGGGTCTTGAATGCGGATACGTCCTTGAATTTACCGGATTTTCGTTCGGCTGAGCGTACCTTCCAACTCTTGACTCAGGTGGCTGGTCGTGCTGGTCGTGCGGACAAGGAAGGGGAGGTTATTATTCAGACCTATAATCCTAGCCATTATGCCATTCGGTTTGCCCAGCAACAGGATTACGAAGGTTTTTATGCCTATGAGATGGGGATTCGCCACCAGCTGGCCTACCCGCCCTATTTCTATACGGTAGGAATCACGCTTTCTCACAAGGATGAAGAGTTTGTAGTCCGCAAGAGCTATGAGGTTATGGCTTATTTGAAAGAGCACTTGTCGGACAAGGTGACTTTTCTGGGACCAACGCCTAAGCCTATTGCTCGAACACATAACCTTTATCATTATCAGATTATTATCAAATACCGTTTTGAAGATAACTTGGAAGAAACGCTTAATGGGGTCCTTGATATGACCCAGGAACCTGAAAATAAGGACTTGCGTCTGATTATTGATCACGAACCTCAGAATTTTACTTAATCTAGAAAAGGAAAAATATGACAAAATTAGTATTTATGGGAACGCCTGCCTTTTCAGCGACAGTGCTGGAAGGACTTTTGACAGATGAGCGTTACGAAATTGTCGCTGTTGTCACACAGCCAGACCGTGCTGTCGGCCGTAAAAAAGAAATCCGCATGACACCAGTTAAGGAAGTGGCCTTGGCGCATGATTTGCCTATTTATCAACCTGAAAAATTGTCGGGTTCAGAAGAGATGGCTCAAGTAATGGCACTAGGTGCTGATGGGATTGTGACTGCGGCTTATGGACAATTTTTGCCAAGCAAGTTGCTTAATAGCATGGATTTTGCGGTGAATGTTCACGCCTCTCTCTTGCCAAAATACCGTGGTGGGGCACCTATTCATTATGCCATTATCAATGGGGATGCAGAAGCAGGTGTGACAATTATGGAAATGGTCAAGGAGATGGACGCTGGTGACATGGTTAGCCAAAAGGCCTTGCCAATTCTTGACGAGGATAATGTTGGTACCATGTTTGAAAAATTGGCCGTCTTGGGTCGTGACCTTTTGCTCGAGACCTTGCCTGCCTATATTGCAGGAGAAGTTAAACCTGTTCCTCAAGATGCCAGTCAGGTAACCTTTTCACCAAACATTAGCCCAGAAGAAGAACGCCTTGATTGGAACAAGTCAGCACGTGACATCTTCAATCAAATCCGAGGTATGTACCCATGGCCTGTGGCCCATACTTTGCTTGATGGCAAACGTTTCAAGATTTATGAAGCAGACTTGGTAGAAGGTCAAGGACAGGCTGGTCATATCATTGAAAAAACCAAGAAGAGCTTGGTCGTTGCTACTGGTCAGGGAGCTATTTCGCTTAAGACAGTTCAGCCTGCAGGGAAGCCTCGTATGGCTATTACTGATTTTCTCAATGGGGTCGGTCGCAATCTTGAAGTAGGTGATGCATTTGGCCACTGATTGGAAAAAAACAGCCCGTGGACAGGCACTTGAAGTCTTAGAAGAAGTCTTCCAAGAAGGGGCTTACTCGAATATTGCCCTCAATGCACGTCTGAGCAAGTCGCATCTAACAGATAAGGACAAGGCCTTGGTGACGGAAATTGTTTATGGAACCGTTGCCCGTAAGATTACTTTGGAATGGATCTTGGCCCATGTTATTGAGGATCGAGACAAACTTGAAGCTTGGGTCTACGACCTCTTGCTTTTGAGTCTTTACCAGTTGGCTTACTTAGATAAAATTCCAGCCCATGCGGTGGTTAATGATGCCGTCTCTATTGCCAAAAATCGAGGTAATAAAAAGGGTGCTGAGAAGCTGGTCAATGCCGTTCTTCGGAAATTGTCTAGTCAACCATTGCCAGACCCAAGTAAGATTAAACGTGTCAATAAACGCTATTCTGTTCAATATTCCCTACCTGTATGGTTGGTGAAGAAACTTATTGACCAGTATGGGGAAGACCGTGCCCTTGCTATTTTCCAAAGTCTCTTTGTCAGGAACAAGGCCAGTGTTCGTGTGACAGATGTGTCTCGTATGGAAGAGATTGCGGATGCAACTGGTGCTGAACGTTCAGAACTGTCACCAGTTGGGCTTGTTAAGTCCTCTGGTTACTTTGCTGGGACAGAATATTTTAAAGAGGGCTTGTTAACCATTCAGGATGAGACCAGTCAACTGGTTGCGCCAACTTTAGGGATTCAAGGTGAAGAAGAAATCCTTGATGCCTGTGCGGCTCCTGGTGGTAAGACGGTCCATATGGCTTCGTATTTGACCAGTGGACATGTAACAGCGCTTGACCTTTATGATCATAAACTAGATCTCATCAAGGAAAATGCGCAACGACTTGGTCTGGCTGATAAGGTTAAGACACAGAAACTGGATGCTAGTCAGGTTCATCGAGTCTTTCCAGCTGATAGTTTTGATAAGATACTCGTGGATGCTCCTTGTTCAGGAATTGGACTCATCCGTCGAAAACCAGACATTAAGTACAATAAGGATCTGCAAGACTTTGAGTCCCTTAAGGCTGTGCAGTTGGACATCTTATCCAGTGTTTGTCAAACCCTACGCAAAGGTGGTATAATAACATATAGTACTTGCACCATTATAGCTGAAGAAAATCAAGAGGTGATTCAAGCTTTTCTTGAAACGCATCCTGATTTTGAGCAAGTTGCCTTAGACCATCCATGCCAAAACATAATGGTTAATGGCTGTTTGGCAATCACCCCCGAACAGTATCTAACTGATGGCTTCTTTATCGCACAGTTGCGTAAAAAGGCCTAGGGTTACAGAGGAGGAAATGCTGACGCAAGTCAGAAAGAAGATTATGGAAATTTCATTATTAACGGACATTGGCCAAAAGCGGTCAAACAACCAAGACTTTGTTAATAAATTTGTTAACCAAGCTGGTGTTACCCTTGTCGTTGTTGCAGACGGAATGGGTGGACACCGAGCTGGTAATATTGCCAGCGAAATGTCAGTAACGGACCTTGGTCGTGATTGGATCAACACAGATTTTCGTGAATTAAGTAAGATTCGTGATTGGATGATTGCTGCTATTGATGCAGAAAATCGTAAAATTTATGAACTCGGTCAAAATGAAGAGTACAAGGGCATGGGAACAACTATTGAAGTTCTTGCCTTTGTTGATAATGCTGTGATTTTTGCCCATGTTGGGGATTCACGTATTGCTCACATTCGTAATGGTGAATACAAACAATTGACAAGTGACCACTCTTTGGTAAATGCCCTTATCAAGGCTGGTCAATTGACAGAGGAAGAGGCAGCTGTCCACCCGCAACGTAATATCATTACGCAATCTGTAGGACAATCTGCCCCAATTGAGGCGGACCTCGGTGTGCAACAATTGGAACCTGGAGACTATATTTTAGCGAATTCAGATGGATTAACAAATATGATTTCAACTGATCAGATTGTTCATATTGTCAACAGTCCTGGATTTGTCGAAGAAAAGACTAGCCGTTTAGTGGCAGCTGCTAACGAGGCAGGTGGTCTTGATAATATCACAGTTGCTCTTGTTAAGATAGAAAGTGAGGAAGGATAATGATCCAAGTCGGCAAATTGTTTGCTGGACGTTATCGAATCCTTAAAGCTATCGGACGTGGCGGTATGGCGGATGTTTATCTGGCTAACGACCTGATTTTGGATAATGAAGAAGTGGCTATCAAGGTGCTTCGGACCAATTATCAGACCGATCAGGTGGCTGTGGCGCGTTTCCAACGGGAAGCGCGTGCCATGGCAGAACTCAGTCATCCAAATATTGTTGCGATTCGAGATATTGGCGAAGAAGACGGCCAGCAATTCTTAGCGATGGAATATGTGGACGGTTCGGACTTGAAGAAATATATTCAAGATCATGCACCTCTATCTAACCAAGACGTTGTGCGTATCATGGGAGAAGTTCTCTCTGCCATGACTCTTGCCCATCAAAAAGGGATTATTCATAGGGATTTGAAGCCGCAAAACGTTCTTTTAACAAAGGATGGAACGGCTAAGGTGACCGATTTTGGTATTGCAGTGGCCTTTGCTGAGACGAGCCTGACTCAGACCAATTCTATGTTAGGTTCAGTCCACTACCTGTCTCCAGAGCAAGCGAGAGGGTCTAAAGCTACTATTCAGAGTGACATCTATGCTATGGGTATCATGCTCTTTGAGATGTTGACAGGACATATCCCTTATGATGGTGACAGTGCAGTTACCATTGCCCTCCAACATTTTCAAAAGCCTCTGCCATCGATTTTGGCTGAGAACCATAACGTTCCTCAAGCTTTGGAGAATGTGGTTATTCGAGCGACAGCTAAAAAGTTAGAAAACCGTTACAACAGCACTCTGGAAATGAGCCGTGACCTTGTGACGAGTCTTCATCCTAGCCATAGTCGTGATGCTAAGGTAGTCTTTGATGACATGACGGATACTAAGACCTTGCCTAAGGTTGATCCAGTTCCGTCAGCAACCCTTGAGAAAAAGGCTGCTGCTCAACCATCAGAGCCTACACCAACCCAAAGTAAACACCCAAGGAAAAAACCTTCTCCAGCTAAAAAGAAGAAAAATCTCTTTTCAACTCTACTCAAGGTTTTCCTAGGACTAGTCTTTATTGGCATTATCATCTTTGCCTATTTGGTATTTACTAACCCAGATAATGCTCAGGTGCCAAATGTTGTCGGACAAGAGTTGTCAACGGCTCAGACGAAACTTGAAAGTGCAGGCTTTAAGGTCGGTGATGTCAAAGAAGTCGAGGATGATTCTGTCGACAAGGGCAAGGTTATCAAGACAGATCCTACAGCTGGAACGACTCGTAAAGAAGGAACAAGCATTGATGTCTATGTTTCTTCCGGCGACAAAGGATTCACTCTGAAAGATTACAAGGGCAAAAACTACAAGGATGCTGTCAAAGACTTAACCTCAAATTATGGGGTATCTGAAGATCAAATTGATATTCAAAATGTCGAAGATGATAGTGCCGATGAAGGTGAAATCTTGTCACAGAGCCCTGGTAAGAATAAGACCTTTAATCCTAAAGATTCTAAGGCTAAGATCAAGTTCCGTGTGGCAACACCTAAGACCATCACTATGCCTGATGTAACAGGCTTGACAGTTTCAACAGCAGTGCAGACCTTGAACCGTAAAGATATTTCAAGTAGTAATATTGAATATCACGACTATAATACAGGCGCCAAGTTGGATAAGGATAAGGTTCCTAGTAGTACTGAAGTTCTTTATCAAGATCCACAAGTTGGTACTGCCGTTGATGGTACGGTGATTCTCTACGTTTCTATCACAACAGCAAGTTCAAGTCTTCAATCAAGCTCAACAAGTACGACTCATTCGTCATCTACCAGCTCAAGCACTGAAAGTACATCTTCAAGTACAGAAACATCTACAGAAGCTACCCACACAGAACAACAATAGACTGCTTGTCATTGAGACGCTCTGAAAAGATAGGAATGGTTTTATGTATGCGAACGAAGCAAGCATAAACCGAGACTTTTGACTACGATAACTATGCCTGAACTTTAGAGTTTCAGACGTTCGGAAGCTTCATGATTGTAGTCATGAGACTCCAAAGGGTTTCGCTGACGTTTGTCTTTATCTAAGGAAAGTCTCAACAGAATTAATATCAAAGAGAGGTTGTGAGACCTCTCTTTTTCTACACTTTTTGTCAATTGGCCTAAAATTTGATAGAATGAAGCCTGTATACTTTTATGTGAGAGGTCCTTATGACCAAATTTAATTTTTTCTTGGTAGTGGAAGCCTTACTTTTGACTTTAGGGTTAATCACTATCTTTAACAATGATATTACCAGTTTTATTTTTATTTTAGTCTTGACTCTCTTGGCTATCCGTTTCTTTAATAAAGAGTCTAAGAGTGATTTTGTCTTGACCATTAGTTTAATTTCACTTTTTTTGGTTTCCATGTGGAATGTCTATGTGGTACTTGCTATCTTGGTGGGTGTAGCCTATGTCATGATTAACCATTTTTCACAGGTTAAGAAAAAGAATCGCTATGCCCTCATCAAGTTCAAAGAAGACGATTTAGATCCCCGGGCTGTGAGAAATCAATGGATTGGGACACGTATGGAGCCAGTGAGTGATCGCTATGATTTTGATGACATCAATATTATCCGTTTCTTTGGGACAGATGTGATTGATTTGACTCAGGTTATTGTTTCAGGTAGAGACAATGTTGTGATTCTTCAGAAACTGTATGGGCCAACGACGGTCTTGGTGCCCATTGATGTTTCTGTTAAACTTAACATTTCTGCTATTTATAGCTCTGTCACCTTCTTCAATGAAGATGAATATGACCTTCGTTATGAAAGTTTGACCTTGCAAGGTGCGGAGTATGAGCATGCCTATAGAACAGTCAAATTGATTCTCAATGTGGGAGCCGGGCCAGTGGAGGTACGTCGTAAATGAAGAAACAGTACCTATTTTTAATCCTTATTTACTCGGTTGTTGTCCTGGTCGGTGTCACCTTGGTTGTGATGGACAGTTTCAATCTCAATTTTTCATTGGTTTTTGGCAGTCTTTCCCAAGCGTTTCACTTTCTTTTTAACATGTTCTTTGTGGTTCTGAGTTTGCTCATTCTGCTCTATATCCTGTGGGCTATTGCTAATGATAATAGTATGCGTTCGGTCAATCAGGATTTGCGTCGGATTATCAATAACCAATCTGTTAAGCGCCAGGGAGATATTGAGTTAGACAAGAACATGATGCGCCTGTCTCATAAGATGCGCAAATTGACTGAAGACCTGCAAAAGACTGAGAATGCTCAGGCCCTTCAAAGCCGTGATATTATTAAGAAGGAGCGAGGTCGTATTGCTCGTGATCTTCATGATACGGTGAGTCAGGAACTCTTTGCGGCTAGTATGATTCTGTCTGGGGTCTCTCAAATGGTGGATCAGCTGACTAAGGAGGACCTCCATAATCAGATACAGGCGGTGGAAGCCATGCTTACTGATGCTCAGAATGACATGCGTGTTTTACTTTTGCATCTTCGCCCGACTGAGCTTGAAAACAAGACCTTGCAAGAAGGTTTGCAGATGATTCTTAAGGAGCTAACCGATAAATCCAATATTCGTGTGATATACAAGGATATGGTTAAGAAAGTGCCTAAGCGGATTGAAAATAATCTCTTTAGGATTGCCCAAGAGTTTATCTCTAATACCCTAAAACACGCCAAGGCTAGTCAAATAGAGGTTTATCTCTACCAAAATAGTCAGGAGATTCAGCTGAAAATGCTGGATAATGGTGTTGGTTATGATTTGAATGCCTCGACTGACGAAATGAGTTACGGACTGAAAAATATCCAAGAACGTGTCGATGAAATGGCTGGGACCGTACAGTTCCTATCTGCTAAAGGTAAAGGAACCTCCATTGATGTTCGTGTGCCAATATTGAGAGGAGAAAATAATGTCGAATAAGATAAGTGTGATTTTGGTCGATGACCATGAAATGGTCCGTTTGGGCCTCAAGAGTTTCTTGAATCTTCAAGGAGACGTAGAAGTGGTTGGAGAGGCAGGTAATGGCCGTGAAGGTGTCGACCTGTCTTTGGAATTACGTCCAGATGTGGTTGTAATGGACCTTGTCATGCCTGAGTTAGATGGCGTACAAGCCACTTTAGAATTGCTCAAAGAATGGCCTGAAGCTAAAATTTTGGTTTTGACCAGTTATTTGGACAATGAAAAAATTTATCCGGTCATTGAAGCGGGTGCTAAAGGTTACATGCTCAAAACTAGCAGTGCGGCAGAAATTCTCAATAGTATCCGTAAGGTTTACCGTGGTGAGGAAGCTATCGAGACTGAGGTAGACAATAAGATTAAGTACCACGATAGTCATCCGGATTTACACGATGACTTGACAGCACGTGAACGTGATATCTTGGCGCTTTTGGCTAAAGGCTATGACAATCAAACCATTGCTAATGAACTCTTTATTTCCTTGAAGACTGTCAAAACGCACGTTTCGAATATCTTGGGTAAACTCAACGTAGATGATCGTACACAAGCAGTAGTCTATGCTTTTAGACATCATCTGGTATCACAAAACGATGATTAAGGCGGTTCATGTCAACTTGACTGTAAAAAAACTGTCCAAGAGTCTTTGCTTAAAGAAAATTTTTTTCTGATTTTGTCAGTCAAATATATTGACTTTATGTCTAGCAAGACATACAATAGAATTATCCTAAAACTTTTCTTTTTTCATATGAGGTCACTCAACCTCGTATCATCCATCTAAGTGCTCTTAGATGATGAAATCTCCTAATTCAAAGCAATCGGTTAACCGGTTGTTTTTTTGTGAAAAAATGTTAAAAAGTGTTGACAGTCATCCTATCTTTCTGTAAAATAGTAAGAGTCTTTTGGGGTATAGCCAAGCGGTAAGGCAAGGGACTTTGACTCCCTCATGCGTTGGTTCGAATCCAGCTACCCCAGTTTTATCTGAGGGTAAAAAGATAAACTATGGTCCGTTGGTCAAGGGGTTAAGACACCGCCTTTTCACGGCGGTAACACGGGTTCGAATCCCGTACGGACTATTAGTACCAGCTAGAGAAAGCTGGTTTTTTTGTATCCTTTTTGATAGAATAGAGAAGCTAATTGGCCAAAACAAGACCATTCATGCTACTCTAAAATTAAAGTCAATAGAAGCATCTGACGTGACTAAAAAGACTCATGTGATGATGACAGACATAGGTTCGCCTTGCCTTAAAATAAGAATGCCCAAGCGATTCACTGAAGTTTTTCACCTTTCTAGCAAGGAAGAGTTTAAGTTACTGCTTACTTTGATTGAGAAAAATAAATAAGGAATTTAAATGACATATTATAACGTTGGAAAGATTGTAAACACACAGGGCTTACAGGGGGAACTCCGTGTTTTGTCTGTAACGGATTTTGCGGATGAACGTTTTAAGAAGAAAAGTCTCCTAGCCCTTTTTGATGACAAAGACAACTACATCATGGATGTTGAAGTTGCTAGTCACCGTAAACACAAGAACTTTGATATTGTTAAGTTTAAGGGACTCTATCATATCAATGATGTCGAAAAGTACAAGGGGTACAGCCTCAAAGTTGCTGAGGAAAATCTAACAGACCTTGATGATGGGGAGTTTTACTACCATGAAATAATTGGTCTTGATGTTTATGAAGGGGATACCCTCATCGGTCAGGTTAAAGAGATTCTCCAACCGGGGGCCAACGACGTTTGGGTAGTGAAACGCAAAGGCAAGAAAGACTTGCTCCTGCCTTATATTCCTCCAGTGGTTCTCGATGTTGATGTTGCGGCTGGCCGTATTGAGGTTGAGCTTATGGAAGGATTAGACGATGAAGATTGATATCTTGACGCTATTTCCAGATATGTTTGCTCCCTTAGAGCACTCCATCGTAGGCAAGGCCCAGGAAAAAGGTCTCTTGGAAATTAACTATCATAATTTCCGTGAGAATGCAGAAAAGGCTCGTCATGTGGATGATGAACCCTACGGTGGCGGACAAGGCATGTTACTTCGTGCTCAACCTATTTTTGATACCTTTGACAAGCTGCAGGTGACTAAACCTCGTGTCATTCTCTTAGATCCTGCAGGACGTACCTTTGACCAGGCCTACGCAGAAGAATTGGCTCAAGAAGAGGAGTTGGTCTTTATCTGTGGCCACTATGAGGGCTATGACGAACGCATCAAAACCTTAGTGACGGACGAAATCTCGCTAGGGGACTTTGTCTTAACAGGTGGAGAGTTGGCTGCTATGACCATCGTAGATGCGACTGTCCGCTTGATTCCAGAGGTTTTGGGTAAGGAAGCTAGTCATAAGGATGATAGTTTTTCATCAGGACTTTTGGAGTTTCCACAGTATACTCGTCCAGCTGAATTTCGTGGTATGAAGGTACCTGATGTTCTCTTGTCAGGACATCATGTCAATATTCGACGCTGGCGGATGGAGCAAAGTTTGCGTAAGACCTTAGAGCGTCGACCAGATCTTTTGGAAAACTATGATTTTACAGATGAAGAACGTCAGATTTTAGAAGAGATAAAAGCAGAAGGAAAATAAAATGTCAGAAGAAATGATTTACGATATCACCATTATTGGTGGTGGACCAGTCGGTCTTTGGGCAGCTTTTTATGCTGGCCTACGTGGCATGACTGTTAATATTATTGAGAGTTTGTCAGAGCTTGGTGGTCAGCCTGCCATTCTCTACCCAGAAAAGAAAATCTACGATATTCCGGCCTTTCCTCAAACGACAGGTGCGGAATTGACAGAGAACCTTTTGATTCAGCTCAAGCGTTTTGAAGACCGTGTCGATATTCATTTGAAAGAGGAAGTACAAACCTTTGAGAAGACGGATGGTGTCTTCACGATAACGACTAGTAAGGGTCAACACTTGTCTAAGGCTATCGTCATTGCTTGTGGAAATGGTGCTTTCGCTCCACGTCCTTTGGGTGTGGACAATGAAGAAGATTATGCAGATAATAACTTGTTCTATAATGTGCATAGTCTGGACCAATTTGCTGGCAAGAAGGTTGTGATTGCTGGTGGCGGTGATTCAGCCGTTGACTGGGCCAATCACTTGGATGGTATTGCTGAGAGTGTGACCTTGATTCACCGCCGTGATGCCTTCCGTGCCCATGAGCACAGTGTTGAGTTACTTCATCAATCGTCAGTTAACGTGATGACGCCTTATGTACCGCTTGAAATTAAAGGCGAAAATGGTCTCGCTCAGAGTTTGACGGTTCAAAAAGTGAAGTCAGACGAGGTTGAGGAATTGCCACTGGATTCCCTGATTGTCAGCTTTGGTTTTTCAACTAATAACAAAAATCTTCGCAATTGGAATGTCGATTACAAACGCTCTAGTGTTACTGTTAACGCTCAGTTTGAAACCTCACAAGAAGGGGTTTACGCTATCGGTGATGCAGCAGAATATGAAGGCAAGATTGATTTGATTGCGGTTGGTATGGGTGAAGCCCCTATCGCTATTAACCAAGCTATCCAATATATTAATCCAGATGGTAAGAACCGCCCAGTTCACTCAACGTCTTTGATTGAAGAATAATTTTAAAAGAAGACTTTGCTTTCAATTTCAAGAGAGACTTGTCTCTCTTTTTTCATGTTTAAAAACGTGGTATAATACAGCTATGGCTAGAACGAAAAAAACAAAAAAGGGGACGGATTCTAAGAGCAGTAAGAAGCGGCCCACAAAAGCAGAATTAGACAGACAGAAGGCGATTAAGCGGATGCTATGGACCTTCTTTTTTGCCTTTGTCTTAATTTTCCCAGTCTTTCGATTGGGTTTCTTTGGGATAACACTCTACAATTTCTTTCGTGTGTTTGTAGGCAGTCTGGCTTATCCATTGATTTTTGCCATCTATGTCTATCTTTTTGGGTTTAAATGGTTGCGTAAACATAGCAATTATGTGACGGGATTTTGGATGGCTTTTGTAGGCCTCTTGATAGAGTTTCATGCCTATCTCTTTACCTTAGATCGTATGGATGGTCTAGATATTTTCCCTGGAACGATGGATTTGCTTTTTGGGGAATTTGTGAGTGTGCAGGTAGCTCGCTTCACAGGGGGAGGTTTGTTAGGTGCTCTCTTGTATAAGCCTAGTTACTTCCTCTTTTCAAATCTTGGTAGTTTCATGATTGGTGGCTTGTTCATTCTCTTGGGTGCTTTTATTATGAGTCCCTGGGATGTTTTGGATGTCATTGATTATGCTAAAGCAGTATGGCAACGAGGTGCTGAAAAGCGTTTGGAACGAACAGCTCAACGGCAGGAGAAGAAGGCAGAGCGTCAGGCCCAGAAAGAGCGTGAAGCGCAAGAACGTGCTGAGGAAGAACGTCTGGCTGATTTGACCGTTGATGAAGAGACTGGCGAAATTTTAGAGGACGAAGCAGAGGAATTACCGAAAGAAGCCGAGATTTATACTCCCGAACCAGAAATCAGTGATTATGCCTCTGAGGTCTACGATGACAATTTTCCTCCAGAGGATTATGAGGATTTTCAAGCGAACGTCCCTCCTTATCCAGAAGATTTGCCAACCGAAGAGTTTCCACCATCTATGGTGGTTGAGGGCGATGATGCTCCTGTTGAGGTAGATTTTACACCTAAGGAGCTCTTGCAGTACAAACTCCCTACTATCGATCTTTTTGCACCGGACAAACCTAAAAGTCAGTCTAAAGAGAAAAACATTGTTCGTAAGAACATACGTATCCTTGAGGATACCTTCAAGAGTTTCAACATTGATGTCAAGGTTGAGCGGGCCGAAATTGGGCCATCTGTGACCAAGTACGAGGTCAAACCTGCTGTTGGGGTTCGGGTCAATCGTATATCCAATCTAGCGGATGACTTGGCTTTGGCTCTTGCCGCAAAAGATGTCCGTATTGAGGCGCCTATTCCTGGAAAATCTTTGGTTGGTATCGAAGTTCCTAACTCTGAGATTGCGACGGTGTCTTTCCGTGAACTTTGGGAGCAGGCTAAGACAGATCCTAATAAACTCTTGGAAGTTCCTCTTGGTAAGGCGGTTGACGGTTCGGCTCGTAGCTTTGATTTAGCTCGCATGCCTCACTTGTTAGTGGCTGGGTCAACAGGTTCTGGTAAATCAGTTGCGGTTAACGGAATCATCTCAAGTATTCTGATGAAGGCTCGCCCAGATCAGGTTAAGTTCCTTATGGTTGATCCTAAAATGGTTGAGCTCTCTGTTTACAACGATATTCCCCATCTTCTCATCCCTGTGGTGACCAACCCACGTAAGGCGGCTAAGGCCTTACAAAAAGTGGTGGATGAGATGGAAAATCGTTACGAACTCTTTAGTAAGTTTGGTGTACGTAACATCGCTGGCTACAATGCCAAAGTTGAAGACTGGAATGCCCAATCGCAAGAGAAACAGATTCCTTTGCCTTTGATTGTGGTTATTGTCGATGAGTTAGCTGACTTGATGATGGTGGCCAGCAAGGAAGTGGAAGATGCTATCATCCGTCTGGGACAAAAGGCGCGTGCAGCAGGTATCCACATGATTCTTGCCACCCAACGTCCATCAGTTGATGTTATCTCTGGCTTAATTAAGGCCAATGTACCTTCTCGTGTGGCCTTTGCCGTGTCTTCTGGAACAGATAGTCGTACCATTTTGGATGAAAATGGAGCTGAAAAATTACTCGGACGTGGGGACATGCTTTTCAAACCTATTGATGAAAACCATCCCGTTCGTTTGCAAGGGTCTTTCATTTCTGATGATGATGTGGAACGCATTGTGACCTTTATCAAGGAACAAGCCTCAGCTGACTACGATGAGAGCTTCGACCCTGGTGATGTTTCTGAAAATGATTTTGGAGGAACTTCATCTGCCAATGGTGGGGGGTCAGAAGGCGATCCGCTTTTTGAGGAAGCTAAGGCTTTGGTATTGGAAACGCAAAAAGCAAGTGCATCCATGATTCAACGTCGTCTATCAGTTGGTTTCAACCGTGCCACTCGTTTGATGGAAGAATTGGAAGAAGCAGGTGTTATCGGACCAGCCGAAGGTACCAAACCTCGTAAGGTTTTGATGACTCAAGAATAATGATTTAAAGTGGCCTGTAGCCTATAATATTCTAAAATGACTAAAGGATATGAGAAATAACTGCGTTTAGTGGATTTCTCATATCCTTTTTTTATTGGTAGGGAGAATAGTTCTTACTTTAGAAAAAAACGCTTTCAAATTCACCTTTATTTTGTGTTATAATGAGTGTATGTATTACTTAGATAGAAAAGGAGAAAAAATGGACAACAGGGTAATCGTTCATTTTCACAGTATGAACGGTGAATATTCAAAATATAGCATGTGGAGGTGGCTAGATGGCTACTGGGGAAAGGATGCGTTTTTTTCAGGCCAAGATGACTTTGGCTTAATTGGAGAAGTATCATTTCCAGCATCCCGTTTTATTGATTCTGTAAATTTGTTGGTAAAAAGCGGGAACTGGTCTAGTCAAACACATGATTATCATATTCGTCGTTTTTTGGGGGATGCTCCCAATGAGATTTGGTTGGTAGAGGGAGATCCTGAAGTTTACTATTCAAAGCCAGCTGCTTTAACTAGCAGTTGCTTTACTGAACGTGACCATCATGCCTTTGACATGGCCATTCGTAAGAAAGAATTCGATCAAAAATGGGGCTTTCAAGGCTGGTTAGGTCACAAATATCATGCCAAAGAAACAGAATTTCGTTTGTGGGCTCCTTTGGCTCATCGTGTTCAGGTCCTCATCTATAGAAAAGATGGAAAACGTCCTCGCATCATTAAAATGAAAAGAGGGACAAGTATCAACAAGGATCACCATCAGTTAAATAATCAGGGTGTGTGGACAGCTAAAATCAAACAAAACTTAGATGGAGTGGCTTACCAATATCGTGTGTATCATGAAGAAAGATTCTACCAAGACACACGAGATCCTTACAGCCTGGCACTTAGCTTAGATAACAAAAAGAGTCTGGTCGTTAATCCAGAACGAATGATTCCAAAGGGCTATCAAAAAGTCACAAAAGCCAATGCCCACTGGCGAACAAAAAATCCTTGTTCTGCAGTCATTTGTGAAATGCATATCCGTGACTTCTCTAAGTCAAAGACTTCAGGAGTCAAAGAAAAATACAGAGGAACCTACCTCGGTGCTTGTCAAGAGGGAACAAAGAATGCTCATGGTGATGTGACTGGATTTGATTACATCAAGGGCATGGGATACAATTACATACAATTGCAACCTGTTTTTGACCACCATAAGACCTATGACGAAAAGGGCAATATCCTATACAACTGGGGATACGATCCTGAAAACTATAATGTTCCCGATCGCCAGTTTGCCGCTGACCAAAAGAATCCTTTAGCCCCTATCTTAGAACTGAAGAATATGATTCAGGCCTATCATAAGGCAGGTATTGGAGTTATTATGGACGTTGTTTATAATCACACCTACTCTTCTTACAGTTCACCCTTCCAATTGTCTGTACCGGCTTATTATTACCGTATGCATGACAATGGTTCGTTTCAAGATGGTTCTGGTTGTGGAAATGAAACAGCGAGTGAAAAGGAAATGTTTCGTAAGTATATGATTGATTCCTTGACTTACTGGGTTGAAGAATTTGGTGTTGATGGTTTTCGTTTTGACCTAATGGGATTGCATGATGTTGAAACAATGAATGCTGTCCGCTCAGCCATGGATGCTATTGATTCCCGTATTTTACTCTATGGTGAAGGATGGGATATGGGAATAGGTTTAGCCAGTGAACAAAAGGCTAAGAAGGATAATGCAGCCCTCCTTCCTCGTATAGGTTTCTTTAATGACAATTCACGTGATGCCGTTAAAGGGGCAGAAGTATATGGCCATATCAGTAAAGGTTTTGTTTCAGGTGCTCCAACAGAAGATAAAATTGCTAAGAGTCTCTTGGGAAGTCGTGGCTTTGTCAATTACTTGATGCCAGGACAAGTATTAAATTATATTGAGGCTCATGATAATTATAATCTTAACGATCTCATGAATCACTTACATCCTGAAGATTCTGAAGAAGATATTGAAAATCGTATTTACTTAGCTAATGCTTTAAATCTGAGCATGCAGGGAATGTGCTTCATGCAACTTGGTCAGGAGTTTCAACGGACTAAGATGGTGGGAACTGGACCTGATGGTGCCATTACCAATGAAGATGAACAACGTGCTATGAATAGCTATAATGCGCCAGATGAAGTTAATCAGGTGGACTGGAACCAAGTTACGCTTAAAAAAACTTTGATTGCCAAGGTTGCTAAGTTGATTGAAAGAAAAAAAACAAGTCCTGAATTTTCATACCATAGTTTCGCAGAAATTTATGATAATCTTTTTGTATTTAAAGCGGAGTATGACTCAGGTATTGTGGAATTACATGTTTCTGGTCATCTAAATAAAGCATTTGTTTTTAACAATGTGAAAAAAAGTTTAGATATTTTCTGACAGGGCATAGAAAATATGATATAATTTAGTAAACGCTTACATAGAGGCTTTGATAGCTCACGCATTATCTAGAAAAGTTTTAGTGTAGTAGAATTATCAATTTTCAGGAAGGAGAGATGATATGAAACATGATGAAGCTATGTATACATTTGGAATAGGTGAGAATTTCCATTTACAAAATTATCTAGGTTCACATGAGATAGATGGTAGTGAAGAGGGCTATGTTTTCCGTGTCTGGGCACCCCATGCTGAAAATGTTCAGGTGATTGGTGACTTTACAGGATGGTTTGACGAACCCTTAGACATGGTTAAAAATCATATTGGTGTTTGGGAGGTAACGTCAGACCTCCCAGAAGAAGGTCAGCTTTATAAGTTTTTGGTTAAGCGCAAGGGTGGTCAAGTGGTCGAAAAAATGGATCCTTTTGCCACTTACTTGGAACCTAGACCAGGAACAGGAGCTGTGATTCGTAAAAAAGTTGACAAAAAATGGAAAGATGGCCTTTGGATGGGCCGTCGTAAGCGTTTAGGTTTTCAAAAACGTCCCGTTAATATTTATGAAGTTCACGCCTCTTCTTGGAAGTTAAAAGAAGACGGTCAACCATACACCTTTAAAGAACTCAAAGAAGAGTTGATTCCATACTTGGTTGAGATGAAATACACACATGTTGAGTTTCTTCCTTTGATGGCTCACCCTCTAGGAATGAGTTGGGGTTATCAACTGATGGGGTATTTCGCTTTTGAACACACCTATGGTACACCAGAAGAATTCCAAGACTTCGTTGAAGCTTGTCACCAAAATAACATTGGTGTTCTGGTAGACTGGGTTCCAGGGCATTTTACTCAAAACGATGATGCCTTGGCATACTTTGATGGAACGCCAACATTTGAGTATCAAGATCATGACCGTGCCCACAATTATCGTTGGGGAGCCTTGAATTTTGATTTAGGAAAAAATCAAGTACAGTCTTTCCTTATCTCAAGTGCACTTTATTGGATTGAAAATTATCATATCGATGGTATCCGTGTAGATGCTGTATCTAATATGCTCTATTTGGACTACGATGAAGGTCCATGGCTACCAAATAGGGAAGGTGGAAATCGAAACTTAGAAGGCTATGGCTTCCTACAAAAATTGAACCGAGTCGTTAAAGAACGTCATCCAGGTGTTATGATGATTGCTGAAGAATCAACGGCAGCAACACCCATTACTCAGCCTATTGAAGAAGGCGGTTTAGGCTTCGACTTCAAATGGAACATGGGTTGGATGAATGATATTCTTAAGTTCTACGAAGAAGATCCAGTTTATCGTCAGTATGATTTCAATCTTATGACCTTCAGCTTCATGTACTGTTTCAATGAGCATTATGTCTTACCATTCTCACATGACGAAGTAGTACACGGTAAAAAGAGCATGATGCATAAGATGTGGGGCGATCGCTACAATCAATTTGCCGGCCTACGTAATCTCTATACTTATCAGCTTTGCCACCCAGGTAAAAAGTTGTTGTTCATGGGTTCTGAATTTGGCCAATTCCTAGAATGGAAGTATGACTACCAATTGGAATGGGTGAACCTTGAAGATAAATTGAACCAACAAATGCAAGAATTTACTAGCTTTGCTAATGGTTTCTATAAAGACCATCGAGCATTGTGGCAGATAGATGATTCGTACAGCGGTTTGGAAATCATTGATGCTGATAACCGTGCTGAAAGTGTTCTGTCATTCATTCGTTGGAGTGAAAAGGGTGAGTTCTTGGTATGTGTCTTCAACTTGGCACCAGTAGAGCGTAGAAACTTCACCATTGGATTACCAGTAGCGGGTATCTACCAAGAAGTTCTTAACACTGAAATGGAAGAATTTGGTGGTGTTTGGAAAGAAGGAAATCCTAATACGAAGACGAAAAAATCTAAGTGGAAGGATTATGAAAATACCCTTACCTTCACTTTGCCTGCACTTGGTGCAAGTATCTGGCGTGTGAAACGTCGTCTAAAATAACATTTTTAGTAACGATTTAGTTTTGCTATTATCGTGGAACGTAACAATAGCTTTATATTTATAATTTGTCATACTCAACTTCGTGAAAGAAAAACGTTAATAAGGAGTCTTATCCATCACCGTCTTTCTCTTCAAACGATTAGAGGCTAAAACTAATTGGAGGAATTTACATGAAAAATGAAATGTTGGCTTTGATTCTTGCCGGTGGGCAAGGAACTCGTCTTGGGAAATTGACCCAAAGCATTGCCAAACCTGCGGTACAATTTGGTGGTCGCTACCGTATCATTGACTTCGGTTTGTCTAACTGTGCCAACTCTGGCATTAACAATGTTGGTGTCATTACTCAGTACCAACCATTGGCTTTGAACAGCCATATTGGTAATGGTTCAAGTTGGGGCTTGGATGGTGTAAATTCTGGTGTTTCAATTCTTCAACCATATTCTGCAAGTGAAGGAAACCGATGGTTTGAAGGAACTAGCCATGCCATCTACCAAAACATTGATTATATCGACACTATTAATCCTGAGTATGTCCTTATCTTGTCTGGTGACCATATCTACAAAATGGACTATGATGAAATGCTAGAATCACATAAGGATCATAATGCTAGTCTTACGGTAGCTGTATTAGATGTACCACTTAAAGAAGCAAGTCGCTTTGGTATCATGAATACTGATGCAAATAATCGCATTGTAGAATTTGAAGAAAAACCAGAACATCCAAAATCTACGAAAGCATCAATGGGTATTTACATCTTTGACTGGAAACGTCTACGCAACATGTTGGTATCAGCAGAAAAAGGTGGCATTGAAATGTCAGACTTTGGTAAACATGTTATTCCTGCTTACTTGGAAACTGGGGAAAGCGTTTATGCCTATGAATTTTCAGGTTATTGGAAAGATGTCGGTACTATCGAATCCCTTTGGGAAGCAAATATGGAATACATTTCACCAGAAAATGCTTTGGATAGCCGTAACCGCCAATGGAAGATTTACTCACGTAACATGATTGCTCCACCAAACTTCTTTGGTGAACATGCCCATGTTGAGGATTCCCTTGTAGTCGACGGTTCATTAGTTGATGGAACAGTTAAACATTCTGTCCTTTCAACCAATGCTCAAATTCGTGAAGGTGCTGTGGTTGAAGATTCAGTAATCATGAGTGGTGCAGTCATTGCTAAAGGTGCAAAAATTAAACGTGCCATTATCGGTGAAGGAGCACACATTTCTGAAGGCGTTGAAATTGACGGAACAGAAGAAGTGCAAGTCGTAGGATACAATGAAGTAGTGGGGGTACCAAAAGATGAAGATTGATAAATATTCTGCAATTCTAGGAAATACCGTAGGGTATCATGACATGGATGGTTTGACGGCACACCGTCCTATTGCCAGCCTACCATTTGGTGGAAAATATCGCCTCATCGACTTCCCTCTCTCTAATTTGGCTAATGCTGGTATTCGTAGCGTCTTTGGTATCTTCCAAAACGAAAACATTAGCTCAGTTTTTGACCACATTCGTTCTGGTCGTGAGTGGGGCTTGTCTACTCTCTTGAGTCACTACTACCTTGGTATTTACAATACTCCTGTTGAAAGCTCAACTGTTGATGAGGAATACTACCGTCAAATTTTGACTTATTTGAAACGTTCAGGATCAGATCAGACTGTAGCACTTAACAGTGATGTATTGGTTAACATTGACCTTAATCAAGTTTTCCACCTTCATAATACTACAGACCAAAAAATTACAGTAGTTTATAAGAAATTGCCAAAAGAACAGATTTCATCAGTTAACAGTGTGTTTGAAATCGATGAAACTGATAAGATTGTTTCGCATGAACTCTTCCAAGACAATGGTAAAGAAATTTATAACATGTCAACAGATATCTTTGTAGTTGACACTCCTTACTTGATTGAAAAATTGGAAGAAGAAGCTGCTAAGGAAGAACCTCGTAAACTACGCTATGTTCTTCGTGATTTGGCAGCTGCTGAGGGTGGATTCGCCTATGAATATACTGGCTATCTTTCAAATATCCATTCTGTAAAATCTTACTTTGACGCTAACTTGGATATGTTGGATACTCAAAAATTCTATTCACTCTTTGCTCCAAATCAAAAAGTGTATACAAAAGTGAAAAACGAAGAGCCAACTTACTACTCAAATAGTTCTGATGTTAAACGTTCTCAGTTTGCATCTGGTTCTATTGTACGTGGTCATGTTGAAGATTCAGTAGTGTCTCGTAATGTAGACTTGCAAGAAGGTTCTAGTGTGACGCACTCTGTTGTTTTCCCTCGTGTTGAAATTGGTAAAAATGCAACTGTTGATTACGCTATCGTTGATAAAGGTGTTACAATTGCTGATGGTGTAACCATTCGAGGAACTGAAAACAACCCTGTTGTTATTACAAAAGGAAGCGTTGTAACAGAGGATATTGTACGATGAAAGTTTTATTTGTAGCAGCTGAAGGTGCACCTTTTGCTAAAACAGGTGGTCTTGGTGATGTAATCGGTGCTCTTCCTAAATCATTAGTTAAAGATGGAAATGAAGTTGCTGTTATTCTTCCTTACTACAATATGATTGCCGCAAAATTTGGTGATCAAATGGAAGATTTAGGCTACTTCTACACGAAATTGGGATGGCGTTGGCAATATGTTGGCATGAAGAAAACCACCCATGAAGGTGTTGACTTCTACTTCGTGGATAACGAACAATACTTCAATCGTGGAACAGTTTATGGTGAATGGGATGACGGCGAACGTTTTGCTTATTTCCAATTGGCAGCCTTGGAGTTAATGGAAAAAATTGACTTCATTCCAGATGTTCTTCATGTGCATGATTACCACACAGCCATGATTCCTTTCTTGCTTAAGGAAAAATACCACTGGATTAAAGCCTATAAAAATATCAGGACTGTCTTTACCATTCATAATATTGAATTCCAAGGTCAATTTGATAGTGGCATGTTGGGCGATCTTTTCGGCGTGGGCTATGAACGTTATGAAGATGGAACACTTCGTTGGAACAACTGTCTCAACTGGATGAAAGCTGCTGTGCTTTATGCCGATCGTGTAACAACTGTTTCACCATCATATGCAGAAGAAATTAAAACACCTGAATTTGGTAAAGGCCTAGACCAAATTATGCGTATGGAATCAGGTAAGTTATCTGGTATTGTTAATGGTATCGATACAGACCTCCTTGACCCAGAAACAGATACTCATATTCCTTATCATTTTTCCGTTAAAGATTTGTCTGGTAAGGCCAAAGATAAAGCTGCCCTTCAAGAACGTGTTGGCTTGCCGGTACGCAAAGACGTCCCTTTGATTGGTATGGTTTCACGTTTGACTGACCAAAAAGGATTTGACTTGGTTGTTAATGAATTGCATAACATTTTGCAACATGATGTTCAGGTTGTTCTTTTGGGAACAGGTTATGGCGATTATGAACATTCTTTCTCTTGGTTTGGACAAGCCTATCCTCAAAAAATGTCAGCCAATATCACATTTAACCTTGAATTGGCACAACAAATTTATGCAGGCTGTGACATTTTCCTAATGCCTTCTGCTTTTGAACCATGTGGACTTTCTCAAATGATGTCTATGCGTTACGGTACTTTGCCAGTAGTTAGCGAAGTCGGTGGCTTGCGCGATACGGTTGAACCCTACAACGCTGTTACTGGTGAGGGTACAGGTTTCTCATTTGGTAACTTCTCTGGTTACTGGATGGTACAAACCCTTGAAAAAGCGCTTGATCTTTATGAAGATGATCCTAAGGCTTGGAGAAAATTGCAAGATAATGCAATGACTCGTGACTTCTCATGGGATACTGCAAGCTTGGCATATGTTGATTTATATAAGCAATTAGTTTAAAACGATGATAACTTTTCTCAATTTGAGAAAAGTTATTTCGTGTCATGAGAAAGATTACTCACATTTTAACCATGACAGGGAATGTCTTGTAAAGGCGAATGAAGTTCTAGAACTTCTTCACAAAGTTCATTTTTTAACCTACAAGGATTTGCTTTGATGTGGTATAATCTACATAACTAGTATGTAGTCTGCTTGAACATACTAGAATACGAAGAGATATTCTCCTAAAAATAAGTGATGACATTCTCCTCATATTACTTTGTGATTGGGATGATAGGTCTTATCTAATAACGCCTTTAAAAGGGGCAATGTGATCTTAGTCCTCTCTGCTGTCTATGATTGGTGTTTTATCAGAAAAAGATTTCCCCTTTCGTCTGTGCCATTAATTATGGTAACTCTCGAAATAGGATGTCCTATTTAGGGGATGTCTTGTGATTTACTGCTTTAAATTGCATTTGAGATAATGGCAATTAAGAAAGGATTTCTATGCAACTTGAAAATTTAACTCCAGAACAATTTATTCGTGACTTTAAAGACACACTCCACCAAGAACAACTCATCAAGGTTGCCAAAGCAACACCAACTGAAATTTTTACAGCCTTGGCTGGTTTGATTCGTAAGTATTACACGAACACATGGATTACACGTAATCATGAACTTTCAGAAAAACAAGAAAAGATTGCTTACTACTTCTCAATTGAGTTTCTTCCAGGTCGTATGTTGGAAACTAACCTTCTTAACCTTGGTATTCTTGATGTTGTTAAAGAAGGTTTTGCGGAACTTGACATTGACTTCCGTGAAGTTGTAGAAGCAGAGCATGACATGGCTCTTGGTAATGGTGGTCTTGGTCGTTTGGCAGCTGCTTTCATGGATTCACTTGCGACTACTGGTTACCCAGGTTTCGGTAATGGTCTTCGTTACCGTTATGGACTCTTTAAACAACGTATCGTTGATGGTTACCAAGTGGAACTGCCAGATGGTTGGTTTGGTTCAACAGGAAATGTTTGGGAAACTCGTAAAGACCATGATATTGTAAATGTTAAACTTTATGGTGATGTTTACCTTGAAGCTAACGAAGAAGGCCGTATTGTTCCAACTTATAAGAACGCTCAAGTTCTTCGTGCTGTTCCTTACGATGTGCCACAAATTGGTTTCCAAAACGACGTCATTAACAACCTTCGTCTTTGGGATGTTGAAATTCCTGAAGAATACGAATTGGACTACAGAACATTGGAAGATCGCCGTCGTGTGAAAAATATCACAGCTATTCTTTATCCAGATGATTCAACTGTCGAAGGAAAAGAATTGCGTTTGGTTCAAGAGTACTTCATGACAAGTGCAGGTCTCCAAACAATCATTAAATCTTATCTCAAGATGGGCTTGCCATTGAAAGATATCCATAAAAAAGTCTCTGTCCATATCAATGATACTCACCCAGCGGTTGCGCCAGCTGAATTTATGCGTCTCCTTCTTGACGAATACGGACTTTCATGGATTGATGCTTGGAATGCCACTGTTAAGACCATGAGTTACACTAACCACACTATTCTTCAAGAAGCCCTTGAAAAATGGGATCAAGAACTCTTCAAACGTGTTCTTCCACGTGTTTACCAAATTATTTTGGAAATCGATAACCGTTATGTAGCTGAAATGGCTGGACGTGGTGTTGCTGCGGATGTTATCGAACGCACACGTATTGTGAAAGACAACCAAGTGCACATGGCTAACCTTTCAATCATTGGTGGTCACTCAGTCAACGGGGTTGCTAAACTTCACACAGAGCTTCTTAAAGAAGATACTCTCCACGATTTCTATACTATTTATCCTGAAAAATTCAATAACAAGACTAATGGTATTGTTCAACGTCGTTGGACACAAATTGCAGCACCAGAACTTTCTGCAGCTATTGATGATGTGATTGGTAACGGTTGGCGTAAAGACATCCATGAGCTTGAAAATCTGACAACTTACTTGGATGATAAAGCAGTCTTGAACCAATTCTATCAAGTTAAGACAGCAGCTAAACAACGTTTGGCAGACTACATCAAGGAAAGTACAGGCATTGAAGTATCTACAGATGCTATCTTCGACGTTCAAGTTAAACGTCTTCACGCTTACAAACGTCAATTGCTTAATCTCCTTCACATTATCAAACTTTACTGGGATCTTAAAGATAATCCAGATAAAGACATGGTACCACGTGTCTTCATCTTTGGTGCTAAAGCTGCTCCTGGATATCACTTCGCTAAATCAGTTATCAAACTTATCAATGAAGTGGCTAACCTTGTCAATAATGATGAAAGCCTCCAAGGCAAACTTAAGGTTGTTTTCCTTGAAAACTACCGTGTAAGCTTGGCTGAAATTATTATCCCAGCAGCTGATGTCTCTGAACAAATCTCATTGGCTTCTAAAGAAGCATCTGGTACATCAAACATGAAATTCATGATGACCGGTGCCATTACTTTGGCAACACTTGACGGTGCCAACATTGAAATCAAAGACGAAGTTGGTGATGAAAATGTTGTCATCTTCGGTATGAACAAAGACGAAGTTTACGAACACTATGCTCGTCACGATTATTATTCTCGTGCAGTTTATGAAAATAACCCTGTGATTCGTCGTGTTGTTGATACTTTTGTCAATGGTACTATTCCAAATGCTCAATCAGAAGGTACTGAAATCTATGAAGCGCTTATCACACATAACGATGAGTACTTCCTCTTGGAAGACTTCGCAGCTTATGTAGAAGCTCAAGAGAAAATCGATGCGCTTTATCGTGACCATGACAAGTGGGCACGCATGAGCTTGGCTAATATTGCTAAATCTCATAAATTTACTTCTGATGATACTATCACAGAATACGCTAAAGAAATTTGGGAATTGAAAAAATAAGCGAAAGCTAATACATCAAAAAAACAACGGCTAGAAATGGTCGTTGTTTTTGATTGCAGACAAAGTCTCAATATATGTAGGTTTCTAGGTTTCATTCTGAAAAAATAACTTTGTATATATTGTGAATAAAACCAATCAAATGACTTTATCAGTCCCTACTAAAAGGAAGCTGAGTTAACAACATGATTATTTCATCAAGAACTTCTTTAAATGAGATGCCATTAGTATAACTGTATTTTCTTGCGTAGTTTTGCCATTGTTGGTTTTGGGTTTCATCATTTTTAAATGATTTAAGAAGTTCAATATTTTTATTGTAATCAAATGTGGTACCACGAAATGCAAATGTTCTTTTTATGGCTAATTGGAGCTGTAAGGTGTCAATTTCTTCCCTCTTCAATTTTGAAAGAATATAAATGTCATAAAAGTCTTTGCTACGGCTATTCAAAAAGTTTCTAGAGTATATCGTTTGTAGCTTTTCAGCAATAATGGTTTCAATGGGATAAGCAATGATTGGGAAGTGGTCATCTTCAAAAAGAGATTTATAGTCGTAATGAATAGGGTGTGGCGTTACAATATCCCCTGTTGCGATATCTAAATGAACCATTTGTTTGATGTTTTCTAGCTGGCAAAGAATGCTGGCCCGGTACCCACTGTAAAGGTCACTTTCTTTAATAGAAACTATAGATTGGAGCGTAAAGTTGATACCCTCTATTGGAATCGCAAGAATATCCTTGAGTTGCTTCTCAACATTTTCAAATGATAGTGTGATGTTCTGGAATAGAAAGTCAATATCGACAGTACTACGTGATTCAACGCCAATGACATTCGAGAGAAGAAAGCCTCCTTTAAAGATATAGTTTCTTGAGTATGAACTCTGGCTTAACTTTTTTAAAATCATTTCAAGAAAATAATAGGTCATCACGGAGTTAAAGGTTAAGCCAGTTTGCTTAGAGATTTTGTGGCAGAGTAGGGTTAATGTTGCTTTGTTCACATAAGAACCTCCAGAGTTTGCTTGATATCTTTTATGGCCTGCATTTTAGTAGCATAGTCATAAAGTTTACCTATATTCTTATTCGGATTTTTAGCAAAACTCTGAAGTGTTTTCACAAAAAGTTCTGTATCAATGTGATTTCGGTTAATAATTAAATCGCAAATAGTTCGCTCTAGGTCATAAGCCTGAACGTAGTTTCCCATTGGAGTTTTAATGCGTGTGACTCCAATCTCGATAAAATTCTTAGTTGTCGTATGGATTAGGAGATTGGAAGGTGGGGTGTTAAAGCGATAACCTCTAGGTACAGTTACCTCAAAATATTGAGGAATCTCGTCAGTAACGCCTAATAGATATAATGCAGATGTGTAAGAGTAGATAGCCTTTGAAAATCTATATTGAAAAAAGTAATAGTCGTCATAGTCCCCGTTAGCATCTAGATAAATTCCTTTTTCAACTCGAAAAATAGTTCCTTCCTGTTCTAACCTAGTTAGATAGACAGTGGGTATGCCAAGAGTTTTACAGTCTTTATAAGTAATGATGCCATTATGATGTGCAAGATGGTGCAGCATTCTTTCTTTATTTGACATACCATCCCCCCTTTTGTTGCGTTTATACATCAATTTTATCTTTTTTGTAGTGTAGACGCAACATTTTTCGATGCTAGCTGTTTCTGAAGTCTTCGGAATCTTTTAGTCATCCTTACTTGAAGTTTGCAACTGTTCGCTAAGATGATATAATGGCCTATAGATATAGGCATCAGAAAAGGGGGAAATGTTATGGCTTTACGTAGCCAATTAATTACCAAGGAGTTTCCAGATTTAGATAGGGTGGAGCGTTTGAATAATGAGGCCTTTCCAGAGGAAGAACGTATTCCATTGAGTGAGTTCTTACAACTGGATGGTCGTGAGGATTATCATTTCTTTGCCTTTTATGACGAAGATGATTTTATTGGCTTTGCCTCAGTTCTCTATAATGCTAAGGTTTTTTATGTTAGCTTTTTTGCTATTGTTCCTCAAATGAGGAGTCATGGCTATGGTAGTGAAATCATTGATAAATTAGTGGAGTTTTATGGGCCAACACGATCCATGGTTTTAGAGGTGGAGCGTTTGGATGAGCCTAATGATAATCCAGAGCAACGTGCGGATCGTTGGGATTTCTACAAGCGTAATGGTTTCAAGACGTCAAATGCCTTTCTGGAATATGAGGGCTTGAGTTTTGAGATTCTCTATCGTGGAGATCACTTTGATGAAGAAGCTTACAGAGAGATTTTCCAAAAACTTCAGGAAAATGCTTATTTTGACTTTAAGATTAAACATCGTCACTTGAGTGATTTATAAGGCAGGGAAGCAGGTTAGATACGACCTGCTTTTCATCTATTTTCAGGATAATTTGCTGTCCTATGATATAATGGAAGTACTATGAAGAAAGCAATTTTACAGTATTTGGCAAGTGCCTTGGCTGTAATCCTTATACTTGGTCTTGTGGTTTTCGACCGTCGTCGAAATCAATATCTGGTCAAGAGGGTCAAAGACCCAGAAATTTCCTACATTTATCAGGCTTCTTTGGAAAATTTAGACAGACTGGCTCTGAGTCAGGCTGGGGTCATCCAATCTTATCAAATTAATCCGATGTCGGTGCGTAAGGAGGGTGGAGAGATTCGTCTATCCCTCCATATCAATCATTCCTATGATAAACAGGTCAATCTTGTCCTAAAGTCGGATGCTTATGGTGATTTGTCAGTAGTTCAAGCGACGCCGTCGGATGCTCTGAAGCTAGCCTTGACAGATGAGGCCTATCAGAAACGCTTGGCTGTGATTTCGCAAAAAGCCGATGCGATTATAGCCCGTGACCACTGGGATCAGGCGATTAAGCCGGCCTATGTGGCTCAGGTAAGAAGTAAAATGAAAAAGACTTCTCTGAACCACTTTGACAACATCTTGAATGACATTGATCAAGAAAGTAAGGAAGTTGGTTCTGATACTTATGCAGCCTTTTTTCAAGCTTCTCAATTACCTAACCATGACAAGCTTAATTTGGTTATGAACCATATGCAGGTTTATGTGGATAAGTACCAGTTTCTCCAACTTGGGAAGTCGGGTTATAAATTTTCCAAACAACTTGAGCCAACCAGTCCTTTTTATAGCTACTTCCGTGAAGCTATCATGGAAACCTATCAGACAGATCAGGGCTTGGGTGTGGATGAGTTAGGCATCAAGCTCCATCTATTCAGATCTTGGATTGATAAGCAGTCTATGGACTATGTTAGGACCAACTACAAGGGCAAGACGGATTTGGATAAGCTTTTGGCCTATAGCAAGGACAAGAAGATTAATCTGGATTACACCACAGGTGCTTCCTTCCATAATCGAACTTTAGGTGATTTCACCTATCCGCATAATATGAAAATTCAGTTGCCTCAGACCAGCATTATGGGGCCCTACGGTGTTAGTAATGCCCGTTTTATTGAATTCATTGTCAATATGGATACAGGAAAATTTGTATCCGAATGGAATGTTTACAAGAAAAAGAAAGATGGTAGCATCGACTCTAATCCTAAGCATTATAAGATAGAGGATGGGGCTGATATTGCCGATACAGACTCGGCTAACTATGGTCTGTCTAAGGGCCTCAATGCCGATTTACCGGCTTACCTCAATAACAGCCACACCTATCTGGATGTTCATCATCCTGCTGATAATGCCATCAGACGGAAAATGGTTAAGAAGTGGAAAAATCCGAGGAATGTGCTAAACGGTGGAAACTATACCGATATTGTTAAAAAAGGAGGCTTGAAAGATCTTGAAACATGGAGACACGTTAAAGCTGAAGACCGCCTTCAGGTCTACAATGCCTATCTGGATCATATTCGTTCTACTTTTGTGCTTGATGGTTTTGACAGCTTTTACCAAGAAACCTATAAGTTCCAAGGTCAAGGAGGAAGCCAAGCAAACGGAAACCCTTGATAAGGTTCTCGTATCTAAAAATTTCTATCGGGTCAGAGATGCCTACGCCATCAAACTTTATGGACAGGATGAGGGAATGTCCTTTGATGTTGCTAATCAAAGACTCTTTGGATCAAACATTGCCATTAAGGATGGTATCTTGTATGGGTCTAGTCTTGGTGATTTGACGATTGAGGATTATTTTCAAGGGGAGTTGTCCTACCTCTTAGGGGCGACTCAAAAGCTCCCTGTGGATAAGGCTCGCATTAAAGCCGACCACTATACCCAGGACATCCGCTTGAATCGGGTTTGGTCTGATCTTAAGGATCAAGAAACCTCTAACAGTATTATTTCGCAGTTTCAGGACAAGACTTTGCTCAAGTTGCGCATTAGTTATAACAAGGATTTCCTTCCAACTAAGATTCAAGGCTTTTACAATAGTCAAAAGCTTAACGGCTGGCAGGACTTATTTTACATTGACTATCCCTATGCCAATCAGGTGGCCTTTGAACAGGCTCAAGACGTCTATATTCAAAATATTCAGTACTTGGAAGCTCACCCCAAAGAGGAGACAGGTGACTAGTACTTGCATAGAAAAAGCGCCTTTATCACATGTTGATAAAGGTGCTTTGCTTTATGACAGTTTAGTTTTGATGTTTAAGGGCTACTAATTCTGGGAAAAGCTTGTCCAGGATTTTTGGAGTGATAGCTTGACCCGGTCCTTCGGCACAGTAGGTGTGCATATACATGGAAGGGTTAAAGTTAAGCTCAATGCAGGTGCAATGCGGATTTTCCTTGATGGCAATTTGCGTTTCATCTGGAATTATCAGGTCAACCCCACAAGCCCAGGCTCCCATGCTAGTTGCCATGGCTGCGGCCAATTCTTGGTAAGAGGAATCCATAATCTCAGTGACATCAATAGAGTCGCCACCTGTAGAGATGTTAGAGTTACGGCGTAGGTTAACCTTTTTCCCATCAGGAAGGACATCGTCAGGTGTGTAGCCTTGTTGGGCCAACATTAGTTGTTCGATGTCTCCTAAGGCAATAATTTCAAGCGGTGAGCGGTGGTCGTGGCCACGCAATGGATTGGCATTTTTCTGAGCAACCAATTCACGGATAGTGTGTTTGCCATCCCCAACGACATTTGCAGCAACACGAAGGAGGACAGCCTCACAATGCCCGTCCAAGATGAAGAAACGGTATTCAGTACCCGGTATAAATTCTTCAACCAGGACTGCGGTATCTTCTGCGAAGGCAATTTCAAGGGCTTTTTGATAGTTTTCAAGACTGGCAGGTTCTTGGAAAATGGAGATTCCCAAACCAAAGTTGGTTGATTTTGGTTTGACCACGATTTGTTTGTTCTTGATTAGAGGGTAATAGGCAAGTCCTTGCTCAAGGCTGGTAAATTCGTCACCAGTAGGAACTGGAAAGCCAGCATCTGCCAGAATCTTCTTAGTCACAGTTTTATTGGCCATGGCAAGAGGGACCACGTAGTTGTCTTTTGAAGTCATATTACCGTTCTTGACGTATTCGACATGGTCTTTGTGCCAGAGTTTGAGGAATTGGTCCTGTTCATCCAAAATGTCGAAATTGATTCCCTTTTGGATAGCATCAAAAAGCAACATCTGTGTAGAGAGCTCCATCTCTTCGTAGCCCTTGAGGGCATAATGAGCGGTCCAATCATAGTCCTGATAGGCCAGCGCCTTGTTCAAGGCAAAGTCGGCTAGGGACTTGTCTTTGATATAAGGTAAGAGTTGCGCAGAGAGCGTCTGTTTTGGATCCGCAAAGGTTGCCTTGACTTGCTTAACCAAATCTTGATGATAGTCACCAAGTCCAAAGTGTTGAACCAATTGGTCTAGGGCTTTAATAATATCCTTAGTTTCGGCCATAGCTTGATCAGGTAGTGGTTCTAGCGGATGAGAAAGAGCAATTTTCTCATTTAGTGCGTGACCTTGAGCTAGAACTTGATCGACATTTTCAGGGCTATCAAGCCAAAGGAAGGCTAAAATGAGCAAGTGTACAGTGTCCATAGTAGTCTGGCTAATACCGATACGCTCAAAGGGATTGAGGTCGAAGTTACGGAATTCCAGATAGGTAATTCCCTTGTCCAGGAAGGAACGATTAGCCTTTTGGCCACGGAAACGAACAGCTGAATAAAATTCCTTCTCGGCAATCAAATCACCATTGGCAATATAGGTTTCGATATCGGAGACGTAGTCTTCAAGATTATCAAAGGATACTTGAATTTCTTCCTTATTGACATAGCCGTGGTCACTGTTACGGAAGGAACGCACAGGTTCTGGAACTTCTTGGTCGAAGAAGCCTTGCTCAGCAATAGGTGCAGCCCCAAAGAGATAGGTAATCACCCAACGGTAGCGCAAGTAGTTTTGAGCCAACTTAAGATAGAGGGCATTCTTGAAGGCAATCATATCGGTCTGATTACTTTCTTGGAACAGGGCCTCAACCAAATCTTTACCCAGTTCCATATTATAGTGGATACCTGAGATAGCTTGTAGTTTAGTTCCGTATTTTTCAGCCAAGTAGTTACGATAATGGCGTTCGAATTCATTTTCCAGTTGGGCAACTTGAATCTCTTCGGCTTTGATGCGAGGTGGCATAGAGAGGGGCCAGAGAACCTCGTCTTGAGAAATCGAACGTCCGGTCACATCGGTAATAGCTCCTAGAAGACGACGAGCCTCAGTGGTGGATTTGGCAACTGGCGTAATGAGCTCCATCTGAAACTCACAAAAGTCAGTCTGAATATAGGGGTGGAAACTACGAGCTCCCAGACAGGATGGGTGAGGCGTATGCGCCAGCTGTCCTTGCCTATCGACACGCAGACTCTCACGCTCGATTCCAAAGTTCGCTTGGAGAATGGGGCTGGTAGACTCCAGTTTTTGAAGCAGTTGGTTTATAGTCATAGAATCACCTTTTCATCTAATGTTAGTGATAGTCTATTATAAATAGGAGAATAAAACAACTTTCCGCTACGGTTAAGGGGAATTTCCGAATGTTGTAGATAAGTTTGTGAAAAATGAACAGATTATGGGCAGAATAATGAGGAAATCAGAACAAATCCTAGTCATATAGCATTTTACTTGCAATTTAAGTCACATTAACCTATACTATAAGTAACATCTATATTAAAACGAAGTCTCCCTAGGGCCCATCCCTCAGGGGCTTTTATATGCCCTCAAAAGGGGATAACTGTTCTTTTATAGATAAAATATGAGCATTTTGACTGTTCTTATAAAACTTTGCTCTGCACAGAGCAGGCGATAGTTTTCGCCGTGGCAACAGTTGTCTAAATCTGCTCAGTCTCGTTTAGAGCAGAGTAAGATGCTAACAGTCCGCTCTGCTTAGGAGCGATGCTTTCGCTGTGATGGATTACAGGACTAGCTTATATCTATCAATGCCTGAAACACGCTCTGCACAGAGCAGACGATATTTTTCGCCGTGGCAACAGTTATAGAAGTCAAGAGACTTCTATAACTCGGAAGTTTTGAGACTTTGGCTCAAAACTTAGCTATGAGATTCCGAAGGAAGCTGCTAGCGTCCGAAGCCACTTAAGAAAAATATCAAAAAAAGAAAAAAGAATAAAAAACGGAGGTAACTATGTTTCAAGCCCTGATCGCCCAGATAAAGGAATACAAGAAACCCTCAATCCTAGCGTCCCTCTTCATGACGCTAGAAGTCATGTTTGAGATTTCCATTCCCTTTGTCATGGCTAATCTTTTAGACAAAGGTGTCCAGCAGTCCAACATGTCTAACATCTGGTTCTACGGTGGCCTCATGTTAGTCTGCGCCTTTCTATCCCTATTCTGCGGTATGCAGTCGGCTCGCTATGCAGCCTTTGCCTCTGCTGGATTTGCCAAGAATCTACGTCAGGCCATTTTCAAGAAGGTTCAAAGCTTCTCCTTTGAAAATATCGATAAGTTCTCAGCTGGTGGTCTGGTAACCCGTATGATGACTGATGTTACCAACGTTCAGAACTCTTATCAAATGATTATCCGCATCTGTGTGCGTGCACCACTCAACCTGATTTTTGCCATTACTGCTAGTTTCCTTATCAACGGTCAGATGGCTTGGATTTTCGTTGGCGTAACGCTCTTCCTTGGTGTGATTCTAGCGCTTATTACCAAGATTGTATATCCTTTATTTACTCAAGTATTTGAGGCTTATGACAACCTTAACAACAGTATCAAGGAAAATATCACCAACATGCGTGTGGTGAAATCCTATGTTAAGGAGCAGGAAGAGACTGATAAATTCAAGAGGGCTTCACGTCGCATTTATCAAATGTTTATGCGTGCTATTCGTGTGGTTGTCATGTCTAACCCAGCCATGATGTTGTCAATGTATGCGTCCTTCCTCATGATTTCTTGGTTTGGTGCCCACCTTATCGTTGTCGGTAACCTATCTACAGGTGAATTAACCTCTATGTTCAGCTACACCATGACTATCCTCATCTCACTCATGATGTTCATGATGATCTTTGTCATGTTGTCCATTTCTATGGCTTCTGTGGAACGTATTAATGACGTCCTCAGTACTGAAGCGACTATCCTTTCACCTGAAAATGGTTTAACAGAAGTTGCAGATGGTTCTATCAGCTTTGATCATGTGGATTTCTCATACACGGATGAAAATGGTGACAAGACCCATGTCCTCAAAGATATTACGCTTGATATTAAGTCTGGTGAAGTTATCGGTATTCTTGGTGGAACGGGTTCAGGAAAATCTAGTCTGGTTCAGCTGATTCCTCGTCTCTATGATGTGGAAGCTGGTCAAGTCAAGGTTGCCGGGCACAATGTTAAGGACTATGATTTGGATAGCTTGCGTAAGCAAGTAGCCATGGTGCTTCAAACCAACGTTCTTTTCTCAGGAACCATTAAGGAAAATATGCGCTGGGGGAATAAACAGGCAACAGATGAAGAAATCATCCAAGCTTGTAAGATTGCCCAAGCTGATGAATTTATCCAAGAGTTTAAGGATGGCTATGACACCAAGATTGAACGTGGTGGCTCCAATGTCTCAGGGGGACAACGTCAACGTCTTTGTATTGCACGTGCTCTCCTCATGAATCCGAAAATCTTGATTTTGGATGATTCGACATCAGCAGTCGATACCAAGACAGATAGTTTGATTCGTCAAGGTTTCACTTCAAGTCTTAAGGACACGACTAAAATCATCATCGGTCAACGGATTTCATCTATCCAAGATGCAGACCGTATCATCGTCATGAATGATGGTCGTATCGATGCTATTGGTAGTCACGACGACTTGGTGGCTAATAATGCCATCTATCGTGACGTTTACAAGATGCAAACACAAGGGAAAGGAGTAGCAGATGCAGAATAAGAAAAAAGCCAGCTGGGGCTCACTAGCACGACTGCTACGCTTTTTGTGGCAAGACTACAAACTTTCACTTAGTGTTGCCTTTGTCCTCATTGTTGTTGCTTCTTTGGCAACGGTTAATTTGACGGCTTCGATTCAGTCCTTGGTGGACGTTTACGTTCAACCTATGCTCAAATCTGGTAGTCATGACTTTGGGCCATTGTTACGTTTCTTGACGTCAGTTGGGGTCTTTTGTCTTATCGGTGTGGTTGCCAACTATGTGGCTTCCCTCCTCATGGCGACGATTTCACAAGATTCCCTGCGTTCCCTTCGTAATCAGCTTTTTGCTCGTATGCAAAAGCTTCCTGTTCGTTACTTTGACACTCATAAACACGGGGACATCATGTCGATCTATACCAATGACATCGATGCCCTTCGTCAGGCCATTGAGCAATCCATTCCTCAGCTCTTGCAAACGGCTATCACCATTATCGGTGTGACAGTAACCATGCTTACGGTTAGTCCTCTCCTTTTTATCGTGGTTTTAGTCATGGTAGGTATCATGTTTATGGTTATTAAAAATGTATCTGCCAAATCAGGCCGTTACTTCGGTGAACAACAAAAGAATCTAGGAATTGAGAATGGCTTTATCGAAGAAATGATGTCAGGTCAAAAAGTGGTCAAGGCCTTTGTCCACGAAGAAGAAAGCATGGCTGACTTTGACAAGATTAATGAAGAACTCTTCCAATCCTCATACTTGGCCAATCGCTATGCCAATGTCCTCATGCCAATCCTTGGGAACTTAGGCAATGTATCCTTCGTCTTAACTGCCTTGGTCGGTGGGGTCTTTGCCCTCAATGGTGTGGGTGGCTTGACTATCGGTGGTCTCATGGCCTTCCTACAATTGAACCGTTCCTTCAACGGTCCTATTACTCAGGTGTCTCAACAACTGAACTTTGTCCTTATGGCGCTTGCCGGTGCCGACCGTATCTTTGACCTTCTGGATGAAGCAGAGGAAGTAGATCAAGGTAAGGTTACTTTGGTTAATTACGAATTGGTAGACGGTCAAATGGTTGTGACAGACAAGAAAACTAACCATTGGGCTTGGAAGCACCCACGTCCAAATGGCGACTACGAGTTGGTCGAGTTGGTCGGAAATGTGGTCTTCCAAGATGTTGATTTCTCTTACGATGGTAAGAAACAAATCCTTCATGACGTTAATCTCTATGCGGATAAGGGGCAAAAGGTTGCCTTTGTCGGTGCGACAGGTGCTGGTAAGACGACAATTACCAACTTGATTAACCGTTTCTACGACATCCAATCTGGTGTGATTACTTATGATGGTATCGATGTGAAGCTGATTGAAAAAGATTCTCTTCGCCGATCACTTGGTATCGTGCTTCAAGATACCCATCTTTTCACAGGGACTATCGCTGAAAATATTGCATACGGCCGTGCTGATGCGACTCGTGAAGAAATTCTTGAAGCTGCTCGTATTGCTAACGTGGATTCCTTTGTGCAACATCTGGACAATGGTTACGACACTGTTCTTACAGACGATGGTGCAGGCTTGTCTAATGGACAACGTCAGCTGATTGCCATTGCGCGTGCTGCCCTTGCTAATGCACCGGTTCTCATCCTTGACGAGGCGACTTCCTCTATTGACTCTCGTACCGAAAAAATGGTACAAGAGGGGATGGACCGACTCATGGAAGGACGTACCGTCTTTGTTATCGCCCACCGTCTTTCAACCATCGTTAACTCAGATGTGATAATGGTTATGGACCATGGACATATCATTGAACGTGGCGACCACGACAGCCTTATGGAACAAGGTGGTACTTACTACCGACTTTATACTGGTGGTCTTGAAATTGATTAAGACTAAAAGAACTCAGGTTTTGCCTGAGTTCTTTTGCATCTGAAGAAAATGATTCCTTTGAGACTTTTCTTGTAAAAACGATAGGATTGATATCCTAAATCTCAACTTCTTTTAAATCGTGTGAGTCCAGGCGATATATCTTTTGGCAAACTTGTCTGAGGTAGTTGACATCATGTGAGACTGTAATAATGGCACCTGGATAGTTCTCAAAGAGCTGTCGGACTTGGGGTTGTGAGGTGGGTGAAAAATTTCTGGTTGGTTCATCTAGGATAAGGAGCTGAGGGCTTTCTAAGACCAGGTGTAGCAGGAGTAGTTTTCCTTTCTGTCCTCCAGATAAATCAGAAATGGCATGGTTCATTTCATCATGACTAAAGTTGAGGTTAGCGAGATGGGAATTTATAACCTCTCGTTCAGACTTGTCGCCAGTCTTACTCAAAAATGCTATTGGAGACAGTTCCACTGGCAAGATAGCGTCATAACGTTGAGGCATGTAGCCAATAGTCAGGTCTGTCTTCTTGCTAAGTTCTTGGTAGAGAAAGTGTAAGAGAGTGGATTTTCCACAGCCGTTATCTCCAACAATACCAATTTTTTCTTGCCCTTTCAAAGAAAGTTTGAGATGGTCAATGGTTAGGTGAGGAGCGATGTTTATCTGCTTCTCATCCAGATTTAAGAGATATTTTCCCTGAGGTAGAGGAGTGATATGAGAGAAGAATAGTTCAATACTGTCTTCTTTATCAGGCATTTGTGTCATATCTTGGGCAAGGCGGTCGTAGCGTTTTTCTTGCGAGAGGATAGCTTTCATCTTTTTAGCAAGCAATCGTCCTTGCGTGCTATCATGCGTATTCCGTAGGGTAGTTTGGACATTTTGTTTGATACGGCGATGCTTGGCCATGGCTTTGTCATAGGCTTTTTTTTCGGTCTTGGCTTGCTGCATTTGTTGCTGGAAAGCATCGTAGCGTTGTTGACTATAGTTATCATAGTCGAGATGTTCCACACTGGTCCTGGCTTGTCGACGACGTTTAAAGAGTTCTAGGTGGATAATGGTATCTGCTGTCTTGCTTAGTAGGTCCTCGTCATGTGAGATATAGATTATGGCTTGTTCAGAATGTTTGATAAAGTCTTTTAACCAAGTGATGGTCGTTAAATCCATATCGTTTGAGGGCTCATCAAGAAAAATGATGTCGTGGGGTCGAGCTAATTCTCGGATGAGTTGAATTTTGAGTTTCTCACCACCTGACAGAGAGGAGATAAGCTGACTACTAGCAAAACGATCACTATCAAAATGAAGTTCATCAGCCAGACGATAGAGGGTAGCATAGTCTAGGTCATAAGTATCCGCAAAGAAGTAGTCGTTAAGGGTTAGGGATTGTAAGTCATCCGAAATCTGTTGGGGAATATAGACCTGTGGGCTATCTGATTTATTAATAGTTCCCTCGTAAGAAAGATGGTCAAAATGTGTTTTTGGATTGACCAGGAGGGCAAGAAGACTAGATTTTCCATTGCCTTCTTCCCCAATGATGGCGACTTTTTCTCCTAGAGTTATTGTTAGATTTAAGTCATGAACGAGTTCACGAAAATCTTTAGTATGTGTTATGGTTAGGTG
Organism: Streptococcus sp. SV2; assembly: GCF_030440175.1. NCBI lineage: Bacteria > Bacillati > Bacillota > Bacilli > Lactobacillales > Streptococcaceae > Streptococcus > Streptococcus sp. SV2. The sequence continues at coordinate 11,670 of NZ_JAQFJQ010000001.1, read as the reverse complement.
TTGAATCTGTATCATAGGACCTCCTAGGTCTGAGTGCTTATAGATATTGTTTCATGGGTAGTACAGTTTTTACTTCAAACAAAATCAAAGGTCAAAAAACAGTCCTACCTTATATGATAGAACTGTCTTGAATCTAGCTAAAAAGCCCTCTAGGAGATAGTTATGGTGTGGATGCAAAAAAAAACGCAGATACCACCAATAAATTTTCTACAGAAAAAGAGCACAAAAAAGACATGAGAACAATCTATCAAATAAAGCAGGTTTATTGTGAATAGACTTAGTTGTTCATGTCTCCATTTACCTCCGAATGTTACTTGCTTTGATTGTACGCTGTCTGACGGATTTTGTCAAATGAAAATAAAATATCCAACCTTATTAGACTGCCAATCTACCTTATCACCCCCCCTGTCTATGCTATACTAAAAGTGATACAGAAAAATGGGAGATTATTTATGGAAAATAAGTTTATGCCAAAGTCCACACCTAAGAGTGATAAAACGACCAAGACTGTTTTTATTGGTCTCTTAGTGGCGCTTCTCTTTGTTATTGCTGGGATAGCTATCTTTTTTGCTCTCAATGGTAGCAGTAAAAGCGCTAAAGGCTCGAACGCATCGGGCAAGTCGAGTAGTACCCTTTATTCAGGCAGCAATGCAGAGGATCCTTTGTTCAAAATCACCCTGAAAACTTTCGGGGATAACAAGGAATTTCTACTCGTGACACCAAATCCTGTACAGGATAGAAACATGTTTAACATTGTGGGAGTAGCTGGTCAATACCTCGTCACTCAAGAATATAAAGGGGATGTATCTGGTAAGAGAAATGCCAAGGGTGATAGTCTTTACAAGTATGACTACTTTAATATATATGTGTATGACACGGAAAAACCAAATCAAAAACCTAAACAAATCGACCTCTTGAAATTGGCTAAAAAAGCTGGGGATGAAGATTATTTAAATCAGGCAAGTCTAAGACTTTTCATGCTCAATGGACTGGGCTACCTACAATTGCCATTTGGGGCATCGTCAGCTGATTCGATTGCCAATAAAAAGTTCCTCAATCTTTATTCTCAAAAGATAGAGGAAATGTACATTCCAACCAACTCCGATACATTGGAGACGGAATTTAAGCACGCTAATGTTGATATCTCTAAGACGTTAGGGCCTTTTGGTCTTGAGATGTTTCAGAGTGCTACTAATGGTAAAGATTTTGATGATCATAGTAACACACCAACTGGTAATCTGCCTGCTTTATATTACCTTTCAGCCAAGGACAGAAGTCTTAATATGGACAATACCAACTTTGCCAAAGAGCAAAAAGATGCCTACGAGGCAGTTAAGACCAAACATGCGAGAATCTACAGCCTTCCAAATAAAGTCACTAACGAGACTTGGGTTAATACCCTGTTGCACTGGATGGCGCCAGTAGGGCAAGATGCTTACGAGTTACCGGTTAGTACCTTTAAACCGACTAATGAGGAAGGTAAAGTCAAATCCTATCAAGAATTACAGAGCTGGAACGACAACCATATAAGGAAGAAATAGACAAGCAGTTCCTCTCTAAAAAAATGACAAGAATCCCAAGTTTATAAGCTTGGGATTTTAAAATTTTAAGAAAAGAGGCTAACTAGACTAATGTTAAGTCTCTGAGAAACCGTTAGTAAGTAACAAAATCTTGAGAGGGTTACCGGGAAAATGGGATGACTTTTTTGAATTGTGAGGAAAGAATGGATAAAACCAGGTAGGTATTAATAAACTTTTTAAGATTTTTAACTCTTGGCAACCATTTTCAAATAGGGGATTCTGAAGGAAAAGCGCCCCTTAAACAAAAAGAAGGAGACAATCGTCAGTTTAGGCTAGCTTTTCGATTCAGAGGGACATATAGTCCGCCTTTATGTGATTCCTCTACTTTAAGTAAGGTTTAAATGAGAACATAAATAAAAATAATGATAATTATATGGCACATCAACAATCACTAAGATTAAAATTATGATTAATCTGCATGAGTTGATTAGAAAAATAAGAAGTGGTAAAAGATGTAAAATTTAAAGAAAAACTCAGTTATTTACTGCATTTTACAGTTGTTAGGTAAGAATTAATGAGTAAAAACAAAGTAAAATGTCTGACAATTTGATTTTTTTTAAAAAAGTTGTCTAAATCACTTGACTATAAATTGTCAGAATGTTAAAATGCAATTGAATCATGGATACGAGGATACAAATTCTCGAATGCATGTGACATATAACTAACTTTTTTAAAGAGGGAGACTTTATAATGAAAGACATTTTCAACAGACGCCAACGCTTTTCATTGCGTAAATATTCGTTTGGTGTCGCTTCAGTCTTGCTTGGGACAGCATTGTTTGCTGCTCACACCGCACAGGCTGAAGAGGTTGACGCAGCATCAACGTCGTCTTCAGATTCTTCTGCAGCTGTAGGAGCTGAAGGTACTTCAGATCTGGTCAAAGAAACAGCAACTTCTGTTGCTCAATCAGATCCAACTGCTGCAGCTGCGGCTGAAGCCCCAACTTCAACGCTACCAATCTCAGTAGCTTCTATTTCTGAAGCTCCAAAGGCTGAAGCAACAACTTCTGAAGCAGCAAAAGAAGAAGCTTCTTCAAGCGCTAAATCAGAAGCAGCTAAACCTGCAGAAAACAAAGCTACGTCAGAAGCAGCTAAACCAGCAACTGCAGCTTCAACTGCAGCTTCAACTGCAGCAGCCAGCGGTAAAGTTGAAACAACAGCTTCAACAACAGCCGCTACAGCAACTCCAGCTGCAGCAGCAGCTAACCATTCTGCAGCAACAGCTGCTCCAGTAGCTGAAGAAACACCAGCAGCTGAAACTGCGGCGGCAGCAACAAGTGTTAAGCCAAATGTTACAGCACGTGGTTATTCACGTTTTTATTCTGTAGGATCAGCAGCAGATCGAAGTGCAACACTTGACCGTGCCGCAACTGATTTGACGAATGCTGGTGCTTTGGCAACAAGAAGCAGCCGTCGTAACCGTCGTGCTTTGACAGACCACAACGTAGCGCCACTTGATGTTGTAACGACTATAGCTGATAAAGTTGTTGCTAATCCAGATATGACAGATCCTAACGGAGCATCTGTACACTCTCAAACAATTCCATCAGGGTACCAAGCTAAAGAAGGTGACTTCTATACTTATGGTATCTGGAATCTTACAAAATACAATGAGCGTTACAACACAAACTACTATGTGCGTGCTTATAAAAACTTTGATACTTCAACTGATACTACAGTCGAATTGATAGATAAAACGACTGGTAGTGTTGTTGAAACACACACACTTACTGCAACAAGTGGTGTTCAAAAATTCACTACCACAACTCCAAAATCTAATAATGAGTTGACGCTCAAAGCGGACTACCAAGCCGGTATTGGACAAGGTCCTGGTAAGACAGATCAACCTTTCATTCAATTAGGATTTGAAGTTGGACCAGCGATTCAATCTTATGTAGCTCCAGGACATCAATTGACTACAGCCGAGCAACAACATTTGCTAGCCGTATATTCTGCACGTAATTCAAATGATATTTTGAATGCAGTTGAACCTGCTTATAATGGTCGTCAGGTTACTGATACGAACTTTAAGATTCCTGTTAATGTTGAAAAGACTACTTACTATAAACTTGTTGACCAGGGGAACCCTACCTACAAGGAAACTGGTAAGTCTGTTACAACTCAGGACTATAAAGAAAATGGCAATGAAACTGAGTTAGCTAAATATACTCTGAAAGCTATGGAAGGTCAAAACTTCACAGCTTCTGGGGAACGTCAATTTAAAAAGACTGAAGAACTTACAGATAAAATTACCAGAGAAACAACTTACAAGCTTTATCAAACAGCTGCTCCAGATACAACTGCTGGTTATGTCAGTCGTCCATATAAAGTTGGAACCAAGTTTATGGATGCTGATAGATACGGTATTAAACGTATCAAAGAAATCGTTGGTGAAGATGGTTCAGTCGTCATTCGCGTTTACTTGTTAGATCCAAAACAACAAAGCAAACGTTCAGATGGTACTTTGAGTACTGATGGCTATATGCTTTTAGCAGAAACTAAGCCAATCAAACCAGGTGAGAACAATACTCAGGAATTGGTTAAGAAAATGTCACCTCTTCATACAATTCCATTTACTGGTAATGATGGTGTGAATCATCCGAATGGTATTGAACTTCCATTTGACTTCCAAAAAGTTGCTGGATACACACCGTATAAGACTGTCTTTGTTCCGTTCTTGGGAGATAATATTGGTTATCAGATTGATAATGAGCAACTTAGAAGAGGAGCTACAGGTAGTGGTATGAATGTTGACTTGCTCAACACTCTTGTACCATACAAACAACCAATTTACTACTACGATAAGACAGAAACTATCAAGGTAAAACCAGAAGTTGAAAAACAATTGGAAGGACGTGTCCTTACAGATGGTGAATTCAGCTTCAAGATTAAGGAAAACTCATCTGCACCTGGTGTGGAAGAAACTGTCACAAATAAAAATGGTAAGGCAACCTTCTCAGAATTGTCATTTACAAAAGAAGGTACTTATACATATACAATCACCGAATTAGCTGGCAGAGACAAGGATGTCGACTATGATGCTATGGAAGTAAACATGACTGTAAAGGTTACGAAAGATGCTAATGGTGATTTGCAAGCAACTGTTAAATACAGTGGTACTGGTGGTTTTGCTTCAAGTGCTGATGACAAAGTCTTCAACAACTACGTTGTAGCACCTGTTAAGACTAAGTTCAACTTCTCTAAAGCCCTTGCAGGTCGTGCCCTTAAAGATGGTGAGTTCACTTTCCAATTGAAAGATGCCAACGGAACTGTTCTTCAAACGAAGACTAACAATGCTAGTGGTGTGATCGCCTTTGACGATTTGACATTCACAAATGCGCAAGTTGGTACTCACAAGTACACTGTTGAAGAAGTTCGTGGTTCAGAAGCTGGTATGCAATATGACCCAATGAAAGCTGAAGTAACAATCACTGTTACTAAAGATGGTCATGTTCTTAAAGCTGTTAATACGCTTCCAGCAGATACTGAGTTCAACAATACTTTCACACCTGCTGCAACACAAGCACAATTCCGCTTCACAAAACGTTTGGAAGGTAAGACTCTTGAAGCTAATGCCTTCACATTCGAATTGCTTGAAAACGGTAATGTGATCCAAACTAAACAAAATGCAGCTGATGGTTCAATCCAATTTGATCCAATCTCATATGCAACTGTAGGTACACACACTTACACTGTACGTGAAAAAGCTGGAACAGATACAAACATTGATTACGATTCAATGAACGCAGTTGTGACTGTAAATGTTACAAAAGATGCTCAAACAGGTCTTTTGAACGCTGCAGTTACAATGCCAGCTGATACTGAGTTCAACAACTTTGCTGTTGCACCAGTTAAGACTCGTTTTGACTTCACTAAAGCTCTTGCAGGTCGTGCCCTTAAAGATGGTGAATTTAGCTTCGTATTGAAAGATGCTAACGGAACTGTTCTTCAAACTAAGACTAACAATGCTAGTGGTGTAATCGCCTTTGACGATTTGACATTCACAAATGCACAAGTTGGTACTCACAAGTACACTGTTGAAGAAGTTCAAGGTTCTGAAGCTGGCGTTCAATATGACACAATGAAAGCTGAAGTAACAATCACTGTTACTAAAGATGGTCATGTTCTTAAAGCTGTTAATACACTTCCAGCCGACAAAGAATTCAACAATACATTTACATCATCTCCAACACAAGCACAATTCCGCTTCACAAAACGTTTGGAAGGTAAGACTCTTGAAGCTAATGCCTTCACATTCGAATTGCTTGAAAACGGCAATGTCATCCAAACTAAGAAGAATGCGGCTGATGGTTCAATCCAATTTGACCCAATCTCATATGCAACTGTAGGTACACACACTTACACTGTACGTGAAGTAGCTGGAACAGACACAAACATTGATTACGATCCAATGAACGCAGTTGTGACTGTAAATGTTACAAAAGATGCTCAAACAGGTCTTTTGAACGCTGCAGTTACAATGCCAGCTGACACTGAGTTCAACAACTATGTTGTTGCTCCAGTTGTGACTAAGTTCGACTTTACTAAGAAATTGGCTGGTCGTGAACTTAAAGCAGGTGAATTCAGCTTCGTATTGAAAGATGCTGCTACAGGTGCAGTTGTTGAAACAGTTAAGAATGATGCTGCTGGTAATGTTTCATTCTCTAACTTGTCATTCGACAACACTAAAGTAGGTACTCACACTTATACAGTAGAAGAAGTTATCCCAGCCAACAAAGAGTTTGGTATGACTTACGATAAGATGAAAGCTACTGTTACAGTTGAAGTTGCTAAGAATGGTCATTCATTGACTACAGTTACAAACGTATCTTCAACTGGTGGGGTTGATGCCAACGGTAATGCTACTGACGGTACTGCCGATAAAGAATTCAACAACAAAGTAACACCACCAGAAACACCTAAATTCCAACCAGAAAAATTCGTTGTAAGCAAAGAAAAATATGATATCACTGGTCATAAATTGACTGATGATGACGATGATGTTCCTGGTGACGAGTATGAAGCTACAAATGTAAATCCATATGTTGATGGTGTTGCTAACAACGAACCAGAAAACTTGAATACTAAGACTGTTAAACGCGGTTCTAAATTGGTATACCAAGTATGGCTTGATACTACTAAATTCACAGAAGCTAACAACGTTCAATACGTTGGTGTATCAGATACATACGATGCTGATAAATTGACAGTTAACGCTTCAGACATCAAGGCTTACGATTCAGTTACTGGTGCAGATGTGACTAACAAGTTCGACATCACAGTTGAAAATGGTACCATCACTGCAACTTCTAAAGCAGATTTCATCAAAGATAAAGTAAACAACCCAGTTATCGATACTACTAAGTTCGAATTTGGTCGTTACTATAAATTTGATATTCCAGCAACTGTTAAAGAATCTGTTGCGGCTGGTGCTGATATTGAAAATACAGCCAACCAAACAGTTCACGTTTACAACCCAGTAAGCAAGACAGTTGAAACACCACACAAACCAACACAAAAACGTGTTAACAGTGTTCCAGTTCCACTTGACCTTAACTTCACTAAGACTCTTGCTGGACGTACACTTCAAGCTAACGAATTCGAATTCATCTTGAAGAAAGATGGTACAGAAGTTGAACGTGCTCATAATGATGCGAGTGGTAAAGTAAACTTCAAGACACTTGAGTTTGGTCGTGATGATCTTGGTAAGACTTACAACTACACTGTAGAAGAAGTTCGTGGTACTGATAGCACCGTTACTTACGACCCAATGGTTGCGACTGTAAAAGTTGTAGTATCTCACGATGGTACAGCGAAAGCAATCGTAGCAACTGTCACAGATGCTGCTGATAAAGAATTTAACAATACCGTAACACCTCCAACAGAACCTAAGTTCCAACCAGAGAAATACGTTGTATCTAAAGCGAAATTCGATATCACAGGTACTAAGCTCGTTGATGACGATTCTGAATTGACAGATAAATATGGTGAAACAAATGCAAATCCATATGTCGACAATACAAAGAACAACGAAGCTGAAAACTTGAATACTAAGTCAGTTGAACGTGGCTCTAAACTTTACTACCAAGTATGGTTGGATACAACTAAGTTTGATGCAAACAACAAAGATAACATCCAAACAGTAGGTATCACAGATAACTACGACAAGGATAAATTGACTGTTACTGCATCAGAAATCAAGGTTTACGATTCAGTCACTGGCGCAGACGTAACTAACAAGTTCGATATCTCTGATAACAATGGTGTTCTTACAGCTAACCTTAAAGCAGGCTTCACTAAGTCACTTGGCGACGCTGAAAACACTCAAATCATTGATACAACTAAGTTCGAATTTGGACGCTACTATAAATTTGATATCCCAGCAACAGTGAAAGACGATGTCGTAGCTGGTGCTGATATTGAAAACAAAGCAGCTCAAGTAGTTAACTACTACAACCCAGTAAGCAAGACAGTTGAAAAACCAAACAAACCAACTGAAAAACGTGTTAATAGTGTTCCAATCTCAGTAGAATTCAACTTCACTAAGAAATTGGAAGGCCGTGAGCTTAAAGCCAACGAATTCACATTCGAGTTGAAAGACAGCGACAATGTTGTTATCGCAACTACAACCAACGACGCAGACGGTAACTTCAAGTTCTCTCCAGTTGATTACACAAATAAAGCTGGTGAAACTGTTACAGCCCTTAAATATAAGAAGGGTCAAGAAGGTACTTACAAGTACACTGTAACAGAGGTTAAAGGTACAGACTCAACTGTCACATACGACCCAATGGCAGCAGTTGTAACTGTTAAAGTCAGTCACGATGGTACTGCGAAAGCATTGATCACAAACGTGACAGATCCTGCCGATAAAGAATTCAACAACCGTGTCACTCCACCAACAGAACCTAAGTTCCAACCAGAGAAATACGTTGTTTCTAAAGCGAAATTCGATATCACAGGTACTAAGCTCGTTGATGACGATTCTGAATTGACAGATAAGTATGGTGAAACTAACGCTAACCCATATGTCGATGATACAAAGAACAACGAAGCTGAAAACTTGAATACTAAGACAGTTGAACGTGGCTCTAAACTTTACTACCAAGTATGGTTGGATACAACTAAGTTTGACGCAAACAACAAAGATAACATCCAAACAGTAGGTATTACAGATAACTACGACAAGGATAAATTGACTGTTAACGCTTCAGACATCAAGGCTTACGATTCAGTTACTGGCGCAGACGTAACTAACAAGTTCGATATCTCAATCGCTAACGGTGTGATCACAGCTAACCTGAAAGATGGCTTCACGAAGTCACTTGGCGACGCTGAAAACACTCAAATCATTGATACAACTAAATTCGAATTTGGACGCTACTATAAATTTGATATTCCAGCAACAGTGAAAGACGATGTCGCAGCTGGTGCAGATATTGAAAACAAAGCAACTCAAGTTGTGAACTACTACAACCCAGTAAGTAAGACAGTTGAAAAACCAAACAAACCAACTGAAAAACGTGTCAACAGTGTTCCAGTTCCACTTGATCTTAAATTCACGAAAGCTCTTGAAGGTCGTCAATTGAAAGATCAAGAATTCACATTCGTTCTTAAGAAAGACGGCAACGTTGTTGAAACAGTTAAGAATGATGCGACTGGTAAGGTTAACTTCACTCAACTTAAGTTTGGTAAAGATGATCTTGGTAAGACTTACAACTACACTGTAGAAGAAGTTCGTGGTACTGATAGCACCGTTTCTTACGACCCAATGGTTGCGACTGTGAAAGTTGTGGTTTCTCATGACGGTACAGCTAAAGCAATCGTAGCGAATGTAACAGATGCTGCTGATAAAGAGTTTAACAACCGTGTAACTCCACCAGAAGAACCTAAGTTCCAACCAGAGAAGTATGTATTGAATGCAGAGAAATTCTCAATCACTGATAACAAACTTCTTGATGATGATTCTGAATTGACAGATAAATATGGTGAAACAAACGCAAATCCATATGTCGATAACACAAACAACAACGAAGCTGAAAACATCAATACTAAGACTGTTAACCGTGGCGACAAGTTGGTTTACCAAGTATGGCTTGATACAACTAAATTCGATGCAAACAACAAGGGTAACATCCAAACAGTAGGAATCTCAGATGATTTCGATGAAACTAAGTTGGAACTTGATGCTACTAAGATTAAAGCATATGACTCTGTAACAGGAGATGATGTAACAGATAAATTCGATATCACTGTTAACAATGGTGTGATTACAGCTAACCTTAAAGCCGGCTTCACTAAGTCACTTGGCGACGCTGAAAACACTCAAATCATTGATACAACTAAGTTCGCATTTGGACGTTACTACAAGTTCGACATCCCAACAACAGTTAAAGCTGATGTTCCAGGTGGTGCAGACATTGAAAATACAGCAGCTCAAGTTGTAAACTACTACAACCCAACAACTAAGAAAGTTGAAAAACCAAGCAAACCAACTGAAAAACGTGTGAACAACGTTCCAGTTGAAGTGTCATTCAACTTCACTAAACGTTTGGAAGGTCGTGAGCTTAAAGCCAACGAATTCAACTTCGTGCTTAAAGATTCAACAGGTAAAGTTGTTCAAACAGTAAGCAATGATGCGGCTGGTAACGTTTCATTCTCACCACTCAGCTTCAAGAAAGGTGAAGAAGGCGTTCACAACTACACTGTAGAAGAAGTTAAGGGAACAGACGCAACTGTCGCTTACGATACAATGAAAGCAACTGTAGCAATCACAGTATCACACGACGGTACAGCTAAAGCCCTTGTAGCAACTGTAGGTGCAATCGCTGATAAAGAGTTCAATAACCGTGTAACTCCACCAGAAGAACCTAAGTTCAACCCTGAAAAATATGTTGTTTCTGAAGAGAAATTCGATATCACAGGTGACAAGCTCGTTGATGATGACAAAGAGTTGGCAGACAAGTATGCAGATACAAATGCCAACCCATATGCGGACGATGCATCTAACAACGAAAAACAAAACTTGAACACTAAGACTGTTAACCGTGGCGACAAGTTGGTTTACCAAGTATGGTTGGATACAACTAAATTTGACGCTAACAACAAGGATAACATCCAATCTGTTGGTATCACTGATGACTACGATGAAGCTAAGTTGAATCTTGACGCTACTAAGATTAAAGCTTACGATTCAGTAACAGGTGATGATGTAACTTCTAAATTCGATATTGCTGTGAACAATGGTGTGATTACTGCAACCCTTAAAGATGGCTTCACTAAGTCACTTGGCGACGCAGAAAACACTCAAATCATTGACACAACTAAATTCGCATTTGGACGTTACTACAAGTTCGACATCCCAACAACAGTGAAAGCTGATGTACCTGGTGGTGTAGATATTGAAAATACTGCGGCTCAAGTAGTTAACTACTACAACCCAACTACTAAGAAAGTTGAAAAACCAAGCAAACCAACTGAAAAACGTGTGAACAACGTTCCAGTTGAAGTGTCATTCAACTTCACTAAACGTTTGGAAGGCCGTGAGCTTAAAGCCAACGAATTCACATTCGAGTTGAAGGATGCAGCAGGTAAAGTTGTTGAGACTGTTAAGAATGATGCGGCTGGTAACGTTGCATTCTCACCACTCAGCTTCAAGAAGGGTGAAGAAGGCGTTCACAACTACACTGTAGAAGAATTTAAGGGCACAGATTCAACTGTTACATACGATACAATGAAAGCGAATGTAACAGTAACCGTTAAACACGACGGAACTGCCAAACTTCTCGTAGCAACTGTAGGTGCAATCGCAGATAAAGAGTTCAACAACCGTGTAACTCCACCAGAAGAACCTAAGTTCAACCCTGAAAAATATGTTGTTTCTGAAGAGAAATTCGATATCACAGGCGACAAGCTCGTTGATGATGATAAAGAATTGGCAAACAAGGTTGCGGATACAAATGCGAACCCATATGCGGACGATGCATCTAACAACGAAAAACAAAACTTGAACACTAAGACTGTTAACCGTGGCGACAAGTTGGTTTACCAAGTATGGTTGGATACAACTAAATTTGACGCTAACAACAAGG